>NZ_NWFK02000001.1:1580498-1896598 GCF_002313155.2 Psychrobacter sp. FDAARGOS_221 | reverse complement strand
TTTGTGAATCAGCCACTGTGATATCAGCACCGCTTGATTTAGCGTCGGCCACCACAGCGATGGAAAGCTTCTTTGGTCGCAAACTGTACACCCCTTATTTATTAAACCCGATGCTGCATAAGGTGCTCGATCAACAGCTTGATCTCAATGAATTGGCTCGTATCGAAGCCACCCAGCGTATTGCTGAATTCGATGAAATCTTTACAGTGCCCCGTCTCGGCTATCGCTCTCCTTATGACTATTATCGTCAAGCCTCAGCATTGCCGCATCTACATAAGATCCGTAAACCGACTTTAATTATTACTGCAAAAGACGATCCCTTCTTAGGTATTAAGCCCACTTTAGGCGATATTTCTGACAGTGTGGTGTTATACGAGCCGGCTCATGGCGGTCATATTGGTTTTATACGTTGGCAGCACAAGCGTCTCGACACCAACTGGATACCAGAAACCATCGTACAGTTTATCGAAGCCGTCACAGAGTCAGAGTTACCACATTAATTAATTGAGCGCGGTTATTGGTCTCGACAAATAATATTTTCAGTAATCAATTGTACACTGAAAATATTCACTTTATAATGAATGCCAATCCAGCTTGTCATTTTTATTATAAAAACGAGACCTGTTATCCCATGCTGAACTCATTAGCTGACTTTAATATCAAACCTTTTAAAACACCGTTTTGGCTTGCCAACCCCCATATCCAAACCATATTGCCCAAATTCACTATGGCAGATGCTCCGCTTTATCGCCGGGCATTGCTTTTGGATTCACTCAATGAAAGTGAAGTGGCCTATGATTTTTATGACGCCTCTGAGCCGGCACCTGCTGAAGGCAAACGCTATAAAAGACCGGTGGTAGTCTTATTCCATGGCCTTGAAGGCAGTAGCCAAAGCCACTATGCCCGCACTTTAGGTCATTACGTTCACGCCCAAGGTTGGCATTATGTGGTCGCCCACTTCCGCAGCTGTGGCGGCACGCGCGTCAATGGCAATGTGTTTTATGAAGCCGGCGATACGCTTGAGCTACACCACTCACTTGAATATTTAACCAAACGCTATGAAACGGTATATGCGGTCGGTACCTCATTGGGCGGCAATGTATTGGCAAAATATGTCGGCGAATATGGCGATGACGCCTTATGTGATGCCGCCAGTATCGTCTCAGCACCGCTTGAGTTGGCGTCATGGTCGATGGCAATGGATAAGCTATTAGGGCGCCGAGTATATACCCCTTATTTGCTTAACCCTATCGTCAATAAAGCCTTACAGTATGCGCTGTCAGAGGAAGAATTAGCTGGTATTAAAGCCTGTCGTCGCTTGAGCGACTTTGATCAAGTATTCACTGCGCCGCGCCATGGTTATCGCTCCAAGAATGACTATTACCGTCAAGCATCCGCCATGCCGCATCTGGTTGCCATCAAAAAGCCTACTCTGATTATTAGCGCGCTGGATGATCCTTTCTTGGGTATTATTCCTACCCAAGCAGATATTTCGGACAATGTGCTGCTGTGTGAATCTAAGCATGGCGGCCATATTGGCTTTATCCATTGGGAGAACAAAAAGATTAATGCCAATTGGATGCCTGAGGCGTCGTTAAAATTCTTCAAAAATCTGCATGGCTCGTTATAAGCGTATAAAATACTAAACACATGATTTAAAGTATATTAATAACATCAGTCCTATAATTCAGTCCCATAACTCAGTCCTATAACAACAAGCTCACAGATTAACCAACGCCTATGCCGACACCGATTCCGTTTATACCCGCAGCGTTTGATCCTCCCATTTGGCTGCGCAATCCGCATTTGCAAACCATTTTGCCCAAATACATCATGCCCGAGCCACCGCCTTATCGCCGTGACTTGGTACTCGACTCGCGTGATGAGAGCGAAGTAGCTTATGACTTTATTGATGCCACCAATATCAATAATGCAGCCGATACACTGCCGGCCTCTACTCAGCGTTCATCGACACCTTTGGTCGTATTGTTTCACGGTATGGAAGGCAGCAGTCAGAGTCATTACGCGCGCACCTTATCGAAGTTTGTCCATCAACAGGGCTGGCATTTTGTGGTTGCGCACACCCGTAGCTGCGGCGGTGTCGATGCAAAAGGACCCTTGTTATACAGTGCCGGCGACACCATAGAGACACATCACGCCCTGCAACATCTGTCGCAATACTATGAGACCATCTATGCCGTTGGCATCTCGCTGGGCGGCAACACCTTGGCCAAATATATGGGTGAGTATGCACAGCAGGCCGTGTGTGATGCGGCTACTATCCTGTCAGCCCCGCTTGATTTGTCCTCTGCGGCCACCGCCATGGAGAACTTCTTGGGGCGTAAGATTTATACCCCTTATTTGTTAAACCCTATTGTCTCCAAAGCGTTAGCGCAGCAGTTAACCGAAGAGGAGATACAGCACATTAAGGCCAGTCGCAATATTGGTGAGTTTGACCGCGTGTTTACAGCGCCTCGTTATGGTTATCGCTCAGAAAACGACTATTACCATAAAGCGTCAGCCATGCCCTACTTGCATAACATCGCCAAGCCCACATTAATTATTAATGCGCAGGATGATCCCTTTGTCGGGGTTATTCCGTCGCCGGGTGATATCTCAGAGCAGGTCACTCTTTATCAGCCCAAATATGGCGGCCATATTGGCTTTATCCGTTGGAAAAATAAGAAACTCGACGCCTCCTGGTTCCCCGAAACCACGCTACAGTTCTTCCAACGCTTACAAGGTCAATAATAGCCTCAAGCATAAGCCGCGTTGCAGGTGCAATGATAGAACCCTTAACAGCATTAACAACAGCAGCAGTACCAACAGCAACGGCTACAGCACCCATAATAATGTTAACCAGTCGATTCATTGCCCAATCAGTGACTCGACTGGTTAAGCATTGGATCAGCTCACTGGCTCAGACCAACGGCTGACAACAGGGCTGTTTTTTATTCACACAAAAGGTAGTATTTATGACCACACAAGCAGCATCTCAATTTCAACCACCACATACGTTTAAGCCTCCATTTTGGTTAACCAACCCTCACCTACAAACCATCCTGCCTAAGTTTTTTGCACCAGAAGTGCCGTCATATCGACGTGAAATATACCGTGACTCACTGGATGAAAGCGATGTGGCCTATGACTTCTATGATGCGCACCCGCCAGCCTCAATCACAGGCAGTGATAAAGACACCACCCCATTGATTGTGCTATTTCATGGGATGGAAGGCAGTAGCGACAGTCATTATGCGCGTGCCTTAGCGCACTACATTCACGCTCAAGGCTGGCACTTTGTGGTCGCTCACTTCCGTAGCTGTGGTGGTATTCCTGCCAGTGGTCGAGTGTTTTATAACGCCGGTGATACTGGTGAAGTACATCATATGCTCACCCAGCTGCAACAACATTACGCCAACATCTACGCCGTTGGGGTTTCGCTTGGCGGTAATGCACTGGCCAAATATATGGGTGAATATGGTGATGATGCCATTTGTAACGCTGCGGTCTCCATCTCTGCGCCGGTTGATATGTCATCTGCGGCAATGAATATGCACCGCTTTTTAGGACAAAAGATATACACCCCGTATCTGCTCAATCCTATTATCAAAAAAGCCCTAAAAAACGAAATCAGTGATGAAGAGATTGCCGCCATTAAAGCGGTTGACCGTATCAGCGACTTTGATCACATCTTCACCGCGCCACGCCACGGCTACCGCTCGAACAATGACTATTATCGCCGTTCATCCGCGCTGCCCTACCTTGCTGATGTTACTCATCCGCTGTTACTAATTAGCGCAGATGATGATCCGTTTATTGGCTTTACTGCCACTGCCAATGATGTCTCCGATCAGGTATCGCTGTTAAAAACAGCACATGGCGGCCACATTGGCTATTTGCGTTATCAACATAAGCCTGACCCTGTCACCAAAAAACGTTTTGATATTAATTGGATACCAGAAACAGTCAGTGCTTACTTTAAATCTGTCGGTATCGATGGTTGATACTGATCTGATCTGACTAAATTATTTTAATAACCGACACTTTTAATGACGGACTAGGCACGCCTGATGCTTTGAAATGATGATTTTTTTGCGCATAATCAGTGTCCTATTTCAATTTTGAGATCTACTTATGTATCCCTTTTATCGTTATACAAAATCTATCGTTAAAGCGATTGCAGCACGCAAGCAGGGCGATACGGTTGACTTAGATGATGTCGCAGAGATGCAGTTTCGTTGCAGCTTAACCGACATCGATAACTATCTTGAGATGAATAACGGCCGTGTATTTACCTTATACGACTTGGGCCGTACCGATTTTGCCATTCGCTCTGGGCTTGGCAAAAAGCTACTGGAAAAGCGTTGGGGATTGGTCGTTGCCGGTAGCACCATTCAATACCGTAAGCGTATTCGAGCCTTTGATTTGGTGACTATTAAGACCCGTATTGCGGCGATTGATGAGCGCTGGATTTATGTTGAACAGTCAATGTGGGTTAAGGGCAAGCCGTGTTCATCGGCACTGCTGCGTACCGGTGTGACCAAAGGCGGTCGTGTGATTGACACTCAACAAGTATTGGATGCCATTGGCAGACCAAATTGGGATTTACCGCCAGCAGGCTATGTTGCTGAATGGATTGAAAGTGATGCGGATAGACCGTGGCCACCGCAGATGTAATCTGTGTGTCCGAACAGCAAAGAGCCATCGTTATTGATGGCTCTTTTTTATTGTTCTATCTTTATTGTCTAGTCTTAATAGCTACCGTGCTTACCTACCTCACACTCTGTTTCTAAGCCACTTTGTAACCCGCATACAAATATCATTACAGCTCTAATAATGACGTTACGCGCCTTATTTCTTACCATAGTCAGATTTAGCCCAAGTAAGCACATAAGCTTTCTACTTAATAATATAACTGGCCTTTGGCTTACTGGCTTTTTATTCAATCGACCTCCCCTTAAACCTGTTAGATGACATAAAAGGATTCGCATTGCGTGACACAATACCCAGGGACAAAAAACGTGACCTAACCTCAGGATCGATTGCCAAAACGATGCTGCTATTCGCTCTACCAACACTTGGATCATCGGTATTACAGTCGTTAAATGGATCGATTAATGCCATCTGGGTAGGCCGATTTTTGGGTGAAGAAGCGCTTGCGGCCACCACCAATGGCAATATCTTAATGTTTATCCTCATCTCGTTCGTGTTTGGCTTTGGCATGGCCTCTACCATTTTGATTGGTCAAGCCATCGGCCAAAAAGACACTGTGATGGTCAAGCGAACACTGGGCACAGCGCTTGGTAGTATCGTTCCGATAAGCATGATATTAGCGGCGACCGGTTGGCTGCTTGGGCCGTTACTGCTAGAAATATTAGGCACGCCAAGCAGTGCTTTTGACTTGGCATTGACCTACTTGCGGATGATTTTTATTGCCATGCCAATCACGCTGACCTTTACGTTACTGATGATGGCGCTGCGGGGAACGGGTGACTCAACAACACCACTGTGGTTCATCGCGTTATCCGTGGCTATCGATTTGATTTTGACACCCCTACTCATTATGGGCATCGGCCCCTTCCCTGAGTGGGGTATCTTTGGCTCAGCCTTTGCCACAGCGACTGCCAACACCGTCGCGCTGGTCGGTATGATTACCACCTTGTATTTGCGCGGCTCTGTATTGGCGCTCAATAGGTCTGATTTACGCTTTTTACGCCCTAACCGAGATATCCTTAAATCGATGTTTTCAAAAGGATTACCGATGGGGCTGCAAATGATTGTCATCTCTTCAGCGGCATTGACCATGCTGTCGCTGATTAACCGTGAGGGCGTGCAGACGACGGCGGCTTATAGTGCCACTCAGCAGCTTTGGACTTATGTGCAGATGCCAGCCATGGCGCTAAGTGCGGCAGCAAGTGCGATGGTCGCTCAAAATATTGGCGCTAATCAGTGGGACAGAGTATCCGGCATCACACGTTGGGGTCTTATCTTTAATATCGTACTGACAGGGTCTCTGATTGGACTGATGACCATTTTTGATAAGCCGGTTTTAAGTCTATTCCTAGGCGATGACAGTACCGCGCTGCCCATTGCCACTCATATTCAGCTGATGGCAACCTGGGGCTTTTTATTCTTTGGCATCGCACAGGTTCTGTTTGGTGCCATGCGCGCTAACGGCTATGTGATTTGGCCACTCATCGTGATGATTATCTCTATGTATCCGGTGCGTCTTGGCTTTGCTTTTGGCTTTTATTCTAAGCTTGGTTCCGATGCGCTTTGGCTGTCATTCCCAGCGGGTATGATGGCGACGGCTATTATGGGTGCAGGGCTGTATCTACATGGTGCGTGGCGTAAAGGTAAAGTATTACCGCCCAAAGAAGCCGCACAAATTACTGAAGGATACCGTGCTCATGGCGGCTGTAATGCCTGTTGCCGTGATTATGAGCCGACGACTGCTTGGGAGCGCTCTGAGGAATCAACGCCTGTGGCTCATCGGTCTTGATTGTGGGTTTATTTAAGTCATGTCACTCCTGTATGAAGTCATAAGTCTAAAGGGGTTAAAAGCTTGCTTTAGGCTGCTATAATCTTATTTATTCGACATTAGATACTAGGAAGATGACATGACCACTCGTGTTCAGATGATAATAGAAACTTTACGCGATTATCCAGACCAGATGTTTACAGCAAGACAACTGGCAGAACTATTCCTAGACCGTTACCCACAAGACTTAGCTGAAAAAAGACTTAACCCTCGTTATAAAACCGAAGAAGATCTTATCGTACAGCTTGCCGCAGAGATTGGCGGTGAGCGTACTGAAGCTGCCAAACGCTTGTGTCCTAATGTTGCCACTCAAGACAAACCACGACCTCGAAAATACTACTGGCAAACACTGCAAAACAATACCTTGCTGAACGATGATGACAATAGTGATGACGAGGACGTAGCAGATAACACCTCATCTAATGACGCCTCTTTTACAGAGCATGATTTATATCCGATGCTCATCTCTTATTTGTCAGAAGATGTTGGTTTGTATTGCCGTAGAATTGATGAGCGTCGGTCCAAAAACACGCGTGGTTCAGGAGGTAACCATTGGTTGCATCCAGATATCGTCGCTTTAGAAACACTGGATAAAGGTTGGAGCGATGTGGTTCGTGCTTGTGTGCGAGGTAGTAACGACTCGTTTTTCAGACTGTGGTCATTTGAGGTCAAAAAGACATTAAATAAAAGCAATGTACGCAAAAGTTTCTTCCAAGCTGTATCAAACTCTAGCTGGGCAAATTTCGCTTATTTGGTAACCGCTCATTTGGATTCATCGGTAGAAGCTGAACTACAAATGCTATCGGGGCTACATGGCGTTGGTGTTTTATTATTAAACCAGCAGTCTTTATTTGACAGTCAAATTCTAATTCCTGCTCGAGAGCGTACTAATATTGACTGGCTTTCAGTGAACCGTATCGTAGAAGAGAATCAGGATTACGAAGCTTTTATCGATCAAGTCGGTATTTATAGTCAAACCGGTAGACTAACCCGAAGCCTGTGGAATAAGTAACTGCTCTAAGTTGCACCTTGTACCTTTTCTCAAGCCTCTACCCAAACAACTGCTTAAGCCAGTGCCAAAACCCTTTTTGGCTATCATTAGAACGGCCCTCAGCAGACTGATCATTGCTAAATGCAGCGTATAGCGTCTCGCAAGTCGGATATTTGGCCTGTAACTGTGCCAAATAATCGGCTTGGCTTTTCTCACCAACAAACCCATCCAAAATACCCGCCGACGCACTCGCACCACATTGCTGAGTCTGTCGATTCCAACCTGGATTGTCCGGCGCCAATATCGGCTTACCCAGTTCAATCACATCATTATCACAAGTCACTGCAGCGATGGCATAAACTCGATATTTCACAGGCTTAGGGTCACTATAAGTATCCGCTAGAGCGATGACTAACTGCGGCGGCTGTACATTGTTTGGATGAAACGTCGCTTCAAGCTGCGGCGGTGCTGTTTTGGTTAGCCTATCCCACATCGAGCCAAACACAAATTTAGGCTGTGACAGATTAAGAAGATAGCCGGTTTTATCCGAAGTATAAGACGGCACTTGATTGGCCGATTCGATGCTCTCTAATCGTGCCAGTAACGTGTTATCGGCTGATAATGGCAAACAGCCAAAACTGTAAGTTGAGGCAAACACTAGGCCAAGACAGATGGTTTTGCGCAGTATCAAGCTCATGATGGGATAGGTTTCCTATGGTTAGCGCTGTGTGATGATGTTCGCTGCTAAAGTGTTTTAGATAGCTTATTAACATTGAAGCCGCTTGACTGGTGATATAAATCAGTCGGTTTTTCAACTTGATTTAACGATCAGCCTTGGCACGCACCACCTGCCTGATAATAAAGTGACTCAATAAAATCAGAGCCGCCATAATCGGCAAATAAAAGATACTGTTGACTACGGCTTGGGTCATGGTCAGCTCAGCCTGCCCAGTATTTACGGCATACCAATCAATCGGCTGCCATAGCTTATTCATCAACAGCAGCCCGATAAAAGGCAGCGTAAACAGCACGCCATAAAGCGCGGTGTAGCCATAAGACGATGGCTGACGACGATCAATAGCACAATACACCCTGCTCACGATGCCATGGAACAAGGCTGTCACCAGTAAAGCCAGCGGCCACCACCCCTTAACATCAGCATTATTAGCAACGGTGAGCTCATAAAGGATATAACCGATATAAATCAGCAGATACGGTGTGAAGACGAGCAGAAATTTCTTAGATGCCATGGTTAAATCCTAATCGCTCAAAGACAGGTTGGTATGATTCATTTTTAACACAGCCACAGTTCTTTAGCCAGCTTGATTGGATTTATTATTAAACACTGAATGATCACTGTTTGGATAGTTAATGACGGACCGCAATTGTGTATTTCGCAACTAAATAAACAGTATTATCACCGCTAACCGCCCGATTTTTGTTAAAGTAAATCGTAACCGTAACCTTAATCCTAACTCTAAGCCTAATAGCCATAGCTAGACTGTGACATCAGCCCAGACGATTGTAGCAATGACCAACACTCGGCTAAAGCAGCAGCCTATCGCCAAACACAACCCGCGGAGAGACTATGAGCACCGACAACCTACTCACGACCCTGAACCTAACCTGCCCCATCGTCCAAGCCCCGATGGCAGGCGGTGCAACCACACCTAAGCTGATCGCTGCGGTGAGTAACTTTGGCGGATTGGGCAGCTTGGGTGCTGGAATGACAGCGCCTGATACCATTAATGAGCAGATTAACCAAATCAAAGCACTGACAGACAAGCCGTTTGCGGTGAATTTAATGGTGCTATCCGCAGCAGAATCCACTACTTTTGATACATCGATGCCGGACTGGTTAAGCGGCTATTATCAGAAGGCAAGCATTGAGCCCGTATTGGCCGATAAGCCTGCTCAGCTGTTTGATGAGCAGTTTCAAGTGTTGCTAGACAATCCAGTAGCGGTGGCCAGTTTTACCTTTGGTATTATCAGCCAAGCACAGGTCGATGTGTTACATGCGGTCGGAACCAAAGTGGTAGGCACAGCAAACCATCCGTTAGAAGCCAAAGCCTGGGCAGATATCGGCGCCGATGCGGTCTGTGTGCAAGGGGCTGAAGCCGGTGGTCACCGCGGCGGTTGGCTTGCACAAAGTGAGCAAGATCCAATGGGGTTATTAGTTTTAATTAGCCAAACCAAAGCCATCACTGATGTGCCGCTTATCGCTGCCGGTGGGATTATGACTGCTGATGCCATTAAGGCGGTACAGACCGCAGGCGCAGCGTTGGCACAGATGGGTACAGTATTTTTGACCACCACTGAAAGTGGTATCAGCGCCACCTACAAGAGCGAACTGCTCAAAGTAGCCAATGGTCAGCGTGATGGGCGCACCCGATTAACACGTTTATTCTCTGGCAAACAAGCTCGCGGCTTGGTAAATGATTATCTTGAACAATTTGCTGCCTATGACAACACTAGCCTGCCTGCGTATCCACAACTCAATGCCATGACCAAGCCGATGCGAGCGGCTGCTGCACAAGCCAGCAATCCAGAATATATGTCGCTATGGGCTGGGCAAGGCGTAAGTCAGGTGCAAGCGTTATCGGTGCATGAGCTAATGACGCAGTTGACTGGTGTATAACTTGTTTGCTGTTTAGTCTGTTTGTTTTTTTAGCCTGATGGTTTTAACCTGATTGCTCTTTAAACCTGTCTGCACTTAAATGAAGATAACCTCGCTGTGTAGCCCGTAATAGTTACGCTGACCTTTTGTTAATCGCAATTATTAAAATTAACAATTTAATCATTGCTGACAAATCAGTTATGCTTAATCGCAAACACCATAACCAATTGCCATACAAAATCACAATAATCAGTACTAAAATACAAGACAAAAATGATAGGGCTAACATAAATGACAACCCATAGATCTCAGTCGACTGTTTTGCGGATTCACCGCAAATATCAGCGTCTCATCTTTACTGGTCTGATGGCGCTATTGATGTCGCTGATTATTTCAGCCGCACTTATTTTGGTAAAACAAGGCTATAGCGATCAGTTCTTTCACGAGTTGCTGCGTTCATGGGGCACCTCGTTTGCATTCGCTTGGCCCAGTGCCTATGTGTGTGCGTATCTGGTCCAGACTAAGGTGCTGACCCGTATTGACTTCCATGATGATGAGTAACGCTCATCAGCAACACCGCACATATTAGATAAAAAAAGCCCCAAACATGACGCTTGGGGCTTTTTTAATAGACTAGTTTTTCACTTTAATGAGTCACTGCTCTAATGAGCAGCCAATCATAAGCATGCAGTTATTTTTTGCTAGAGTCTGGCATACCTTTATAGAATCCAGATAGCGCACAGATATGCTTCGCCATTTTAATATGATGATCAAACACACCTGTGTCATGATCGTCACTGCGTGACAATAGCCACGGTATCTTATTATGGTTTCGAGTATATTGAGTGACTGTATAGGCTCGATAGTAACCATCCTCACAAAATACGCGATAACTGGTATCAGTATACGCGCCACTGGCTTTCACACTCTTCACGTCACCAAATGCCACATTGCTTGAGCGGTAAGGACTATCCACATCCAAATACTCTTTTTCGTTTTCAGCATTACCAAATAGCGGTGGCGTTTCATTGACCAACAGCCAACGCTTGGGTTTTTCCGAACCCACTAACGTAGTAGGCTGAATGGTTTTAACCGCATCCAAGATATCCTGATACTCTTCGGCTGTAGGCAAGCTTCTCATAGCTTGTTTTTCTATATTTCGCTCCTGTACCTCTTTGAGGGTTGCGCAGCCACTAATCGTTAACAGCGAAGCCAGCGCCACAGCCAACGTCTTTATACCTCTAGTCATTTTTATACTTCCTAACCATTCTGCTTTTTTATCGATATTGGGGCATCATTTACCTAGCACTTAGCTAATGAGCTTACTGCTTGGCTGCTGAGCTACTTGCTTGCCGCATCTAATAGCTGGAATGGGAAAGTCACCACATCAAACGCCAAAGCAAACGGTAACATTACCAGCTTACCAGCTGTCGTTGCGCCATCATTGGTGGTACGTGTGGTTTCAGTCTTGGTATAGATAGAGACTGGATATGGCTTGGTCAACGCATTGTATTTTGACTGAATCAGACTCAGATTACTGACCGCAGGATAGACCCCGCCTTTGATAGGAATAGTAAAGCAGAAGCGCTGCGCTTGAATACGCTCATCGCTGGCATCGGTACATTCCTTACCACCACTTTGTAAGAAGAACTGATAGTCACTGCGCTTAAACTCATCTTTCAGCTTGGCATAAGACAGCTTCATTTCACCTTGGAAATGTCCGTCATTGTTCGGTGAATAAAAGCTCATTTCATTGTCGACACGGATATTTTGTGGGGTTAGGTTGGTTAGCAGCTTAACCATCTCTGGGCCGCCTTGACTCAGCACATAGCTGTTCTTTTCACCAACGATGACCACACTACTGGCCGGCATATTTGGTAACGCTGTAGCCGGACGACCAAAAGCAACCAGTTGATCTTCGACCAATACTTGAGTGGCACTGGTAGTACGGGTGCTGCTACTACCTGAGTTTAATACTTCAGAAGTTGCACAGCCTGATAGTCCTAAAGCAGCAACTGCCAAACTACCGAATAGCAGTGATTTAGCGTTAGACTTAACGAAATTTGATGAGTGTTTTTGTGGTTGTTGATTGACTTGCATGTCATTTCCCTATGATTATTAATGATTTAATATTACTGCATAGTCTATGTAGTAGCAATCTATTTTTATCAAACACCTCGTATTTTGTATCAGGCAGTGCTGTGGTCAGTCGCTTTATTAAGCGACCTCATGCACACCCGCCACTTTATTTTTTAAACAAGCAACTTGATGCTCAGCCGTACCTTCTAACACCGGTTTGGTTTGAGCACAGCCATCATCAGCAATCGGACAACGGGTACGGAACGCACACCCTGACGGCGGATTAATCGGACTGGGCAGGTCACCTTCTAACAGCTCAATGGTCTTGTTACGCTCAATCTCAGGATCAGGAATCGGCACAGCTGACATCAATGCTTTGGTGTAAGGATGGGTTGGATGGCCATACACCGCTTTATCGATACCAAGCTCGACCGCATTACCTAAATACATCACCAGTACACGGTCTGAGATGTGCTTCACCACTGACAAATCATGCGCAATAAAGATAAGTGCCAAGCCCATCTCTTTTTGTACTTCTTGCAGTAGGTTTATCACCTGCGCCTGAATCGACACGTCGAGTGCAGATACCGGCTCATCACAAATAATCAGCTTTGGACGTAAGATAAGCGCACGCGCGATACCAATACGCTGACACTGACCACCTGAGAACTCATGCGGATAGCGGTTTACTTGGTTGGCAAGTAAGCCCACTTTAGTCATCATATCGCGTACTTCTTGCTCCACTTCAGCCTTGGGCTTTTTAGGATAATAAGTACGCAGTGGCTCAGCGATAATATCGCCCACTGTCATACGTGGGTTCAGTGATGCCAGTGGGTCTTGGAAAATCATTTGAATGTCTTTACGGGTTAAGCGCATCTGCTTTTTAGAGGCGCCCATGATTTCTTGACCGTTGAATTTGATACTGCCTGAACGGGCTTTGACCAGTCCAATGATGGTACGCGCCAAGGTTGATTTACCACAGCCCGACTCACCGACCACACCTAAGGTCTCGCCAGCATATAAGTCAAAAGACACACCATTAACCGCCTTTAGCGTCGCTGGCTTTTGCCAAAAATAACTGCCCTTTTGCTTGATATCAAAGCTGGTCACCACATCCCTTACTTGTAATAAAGGCGCGTCATTTACCACGTTAATCTTCGTTGTCTGTGTCATGGCTTATCCCTCCATCCCTGTCACAACTTGCGCTTGTGCATCTTTTGGTTCCGTTTTGGCGACATCTTCTGATTTCCAGTGACACGCACGTTGACGCTCGTGTGGTAAGAACTCCAATGGTGGCGGTACATCTTTACAGATATCCATCGCATAGGTGCAGCGCTCGTAGAAAGGACAACCGGCTGGTAGATTAAGCAAGTTTGGCGGACTGCCTGGAATCGTCTCTAGGTGGCCACTGGTATTGTCTAAGCGTGGAATCGCACGCAGCAAGCCTTTGGTATAAGGATGGCTTGGGTTATAAAAAACATCGTCGGTTTCACCATAGGCCATGGTGCGTCCGGCATACATCACCAAGACGCGATCACAGATACCGGCAACCACACCCAAATCATGGGTAATCATGATAATAGTGGTACCAAAGTCACGCTTCAGCTCATTCATCAGCGTCATGATTTGTGCTTGTACCGTTACATCCAGTGCGGTGGTTGGCTCATCGGCAATCAATAACTTAGGGCGACATAACAGTGCCATCGCAATCATCACACGCTGACGCATACCGCCTGAGAATTCATGCGGATACATGCCAATACGCTTGCGTGCTTCTGGAATCTTCACCGCATCAAGCATCTTGATGGCTTCTTCCCACGCGTCCTTCTTGCTCATCCCTTTGTGCAAAATCAGCACCTCGGCCAGCTGATCACCAATCTTCATGTACGGATTAAGCGAGGTCATTGGGTCTTGGAAGATCATCGACACTTGCTCGGCGCGCAGTCTATTCAGCTCTTTTTCCGATAAGCCTAATAACTCACGCCCTTCAAACAATACCGAGCCGTTGGTTTTACCATTCTTGGCCAACAGACCCATAATGGCAAAGGCAGTTTGTGATTTACCTGAGCCCGACTCACCAACGATACCCAAGGTCTCGCCTTGGTGTAGATTAAAATTTAGACCGTTAACGGCGGTTACTTCACCATCTTCGGTGCTGAATTTTACGGATAAATCTTTCACCTGTAATAACTCAGGGGCGCTCGCTATCGAGCTATCAATGAGGCTCTTTTGAGCGCTCGCTTGTTGTCCTATCGTGTTGTGTTGTGCTGTCATAATAAGTCTACCTATTTTGGCTTCTGACGATTGCAATACTGTCAGATAATTGGAATTGGCTAGTTGCTGTATTAACGGTCTTTCGGGTCAAACGCATCACGCAGACCATCACCAATAAAGTTAAAACAGAACAGCGTCACAACCAAAAATACCGAAGGAATCAAAATCTGCCACGGTGCAACCTGCATGGTTTGTGAGCCTTCTTGCAATAGCGCACCCCAACTGGTCATCGGCTCTTGCACACCCAAGCCTAAGAAACTTAAGAAAGATTCAAACAAAATCATGCTTGGCACTAATAGTGAGGCATAGACCACAACCACACCCAACACGTTTGGCACAATATGACGCATGATGATGTTAAAACCAGACACACCGCCGACATGTGCCGCTTCAATAAACTCTTTGCTCTTAAGGCTTAGAGTTTGACCACGCACAATACGCGCCACATCTAGCCATGACACAAGGCCAATCGCTACGAAAATCAGCATCAAGTTACGACCAAAAATAGTCACTAGCAGAATCACGAAGAACATGAATGGGAAAGCGTTTAGAATTTCCAAAAAGCGCATCATCACTGCGTCGATTTTGCCACCTAAGTAACCTGAGGTTGCGCCATAAACCGTACCAAATAATACCGCAACGGTTGCACCGGCAATACCGACTAACAGAGAAATACGCCCGCCAATCGCAGTACGCACTAACAGGTCACGCCCAAGAGAGTCGGTACCGAAATAGTGCTTGTTCTCTAATGAGGGCGCACCCTGCATATAACCCCAATCGGTTTCTGCATAGCCAAATGGTGCAAACATAGGTACAAAAAGCACGAATAAGGTGACCAAAAATAAGATCACTAAACTGGCAATGGCGGCTTTGTTTTTGTAAAAACGACGCCATGCATCCTGCCATAGGCTTCTACCCTTAACTGCCTGAGCGGTTGGCTCTATTAAATCAATTGGCTTATCAGTGATAACACTCATAGTCGTCCTTGTTGCTTAAATCTTGCTATTTAAATTAAGGTGTTTAAGAGCTCTTGGGTCATTAATAGTGAGGACAAATCGTGCGCCTCTTTTAACGTACCTGAGACTTACTCACAGACATTTAATATTTAATTTGTGGGTCGATAACGGCATACAAAATATCGACGATGGCATTAAAGGCGATGGTTAATACACCAACCAAAATCGTCAGACTCAGCACCATGCCGTAGTCACGGTTTAGTGCACCGTTAACGAATAATTGACCAATACCGGGCAGACCAAAGATGGTCTCAATCACAATTGAACCGGTGATAATACCCACAAACGCAGGGCCTAAATAAGAAATAACAGGCAGCAGCGCCGGACGCAGTGCGTGCTTGAGCACGATGCGCTGCATCGGTAAACCTTTGGAGCGTGCGGTACGGATGTATTGGCTGTTCATCACCTCAATCATCGAGCCACGCATAATACGAGCAATACTGGCGACATAAGCCAAGGCCAGCGCGGTCACCGGTAAGATAAGGTTTTGTATAGCGCCATCGTTCCAACCACCACCTGGCAGCCACTTTAAGGTAATGGCGAAGATAAGCACCAATAATGGGGCTTTCACAAAACTTGGAATCACCACACCAATGTTGGCAAACGCCATCACGATATAATCAATCCATGAGTTCTGCTTAAGCGCCGCCACGATACCAAATATCAGCCCAAGTACGACGGCTAAGATAAAGGCGTACAAACCAAGCTCGATAGATACGGGCAGCGACTGAGCCAATAGCTCGTTGACGGTGTAGTCTTTGTATTTAAAAGACGGACCGAAGTCGCCCACCATAATCTGCTTTAAGTAGTTCACATACTGTAGCCACATCGGGTCATTTAGATGATACTTGGCTTCAATGTTGGCCATGACCGCTGGAGAAAAGCTACGCTCACCACTAAAAGGACTACCTGGAGCCAAGCGCATCATAAAAAACGACACAGTAATAAGGATAAACATGGTCGGAATGGCTTCTAATAACCGCCGAAATATAAGCTTTAACATAAACCCTCTGTTTAAAGTAATCCTATTTGCGTAGTGGTAACTGTTTGCGGCGTTGTGGCCGTTGATTTAGTTAAAACGTACGCTCTAGTTATCAATAGTCCGTTAATCTGTCATTCTTATAGTCAAAGAAATCTACAATGGTTACAAGGCAACCGAGCGCAAGTACTACAAATGTAGGCTTAGCGAGGTTAACACCGTAACCGTTTAGTATTTCGCTGACTATATTTTGTGCTTATTACTTACGATTTATCAGTGCTTTGCAATGGACACATCTTTCATGTGCCACACATCAAGCGGGTCTTGGTCTGGGAAGCCAATCACATACGGTTTAACCAAGCGAACACCTACATAATGGAACATATTTAAATTTGGCATATCGGTATCAAGCTGAGCTTCTGCTTGCTGATACAAACTGGCGCGCTGTTTGGCGTCCACACCCTCAAGCAGTGTTTGATTGAGTAAGCTATCAAACTGCATACTGCTATATTTACCGTGATTATTCGTGTTGTCCGTCTTTAAGGTATTGAGGAATGACGATGGTTCGTTATAGTCACCACACCAGCTCGAACGTGCGATGTCGTAATTGCCATTACGGCGCGTATCTAGATAGGTCTTCCATTCTTTGTTCACCAGCTCGATATCTACCGTGTCATCGCCAAGCGCATCTTTGATAATAGAGCTGAAGGCGACGGCGATTTTTTTGTGGTTGTCACTGGTGTTATAAAGCAGTTCAAACTTAAGCGGATTGCTAGCGCTATAACCGGCCTGCGTTAATAGTTTATTCGCCTCCTCGATACGCTTCTCTTTGCTCCACGCTTTCCACTGCGGCGTGAAGTTATTCATACCGTTGGTCGATGGCGGTGTCAGCTGATAAGCAGGCTCTTGCCCCTGCCCCATTACTTTTTCAGCGATAATGTCGCGGTCTAACGCAAGCGCTAACGCACGGCGAACACGCGCATCATTAAATGGCGGTTTGACCGTGTTGTATTTGTAGTAATAGGTACACAGACGCGGTGCAACGCGAAGCTCATCACCCATTGACGCTTTGATATCGTCAAATTGCTCTGGCGGTACTTCAGCGCTCACGTCCACCTCACCTGCTTTGTAGCGAGAAACGTCAGTCGTTGGAGAAGAGATAGGAAGGATAGTTACGGTTTCGATAACCGTATTGGCATCATCAAAATACTGCGGATTGCGCTTAAGCTCAATGTGGTCATTGACTCGCCAATCACTCAAGGTATAAGGACCATTGACGACAATATTATCGGCATTGGTCCAATCATCACCATACTGCTCAACGGTGTTTTTATGCACCGGTTTGGTCGAGGTGTGAATTAGCATATCTGGGAAGTAAGGCACTGATTCAATCAACGTAATCTGTACCGTTTTGTCATCAAGTGCTTTGATACCTAAGGTATCGACACTGGCATTGCCATTCATTACCGCTTCTGCACCGTTTACTTTGGCATCGACCAAGTAACTGGCATAAGGCGAGGCGGTATTTGGGTCTACCAAACGCTGCCAACTGTAAACAAAGTCATCGGCCGTCACCGGGTCGCCATTACTCCACTTGGCATCACGTAGCTTGAAGGTCCAGACCTTATTGTCGGTACTCTCCCAGCTCTCTGCCATACCTGGCACAGTTTTACCTTGACGGTCGGTATCAACCAGACCAATAAATAACTGGCGAATGATGTTGCCTTCAGGCACAGCGGAAACTTTATGCGGGTCAATAGATTCAGGCTCTGCGGTATTGTTAATAACAATACTTTGGTCCTCTGCTAGCACGGTATCGTCAATACTTTGATTATTGACGGCTTCTTTATCACCACACCCGACTAAAGATATGCTGAGTAAAGCGGTTAAAGCCAATGCTAACGATGGTTTGGCCAATGGCTTAGCGATTGACTGGATACGCGGAGACCTAATCATATAGACGTCCTTGTTTAAGTTAACGGCAATATCGATGAAACGATACATAACAAGACGCCAAGTACTATTTCGATATAGTCAGCGAAAGACTAAACGGTTACGGTGTTAACCTCGCTAAGCCTACATTATGTAGTACTTGCGCTCGGTTGCCTTGTAACCATTTTAGACTTCTCTGACTCTAGCACAACGCATATCAATAGCACGAGGCAAATGGGGTCGGCCTCTCAGCCGAGATTTTAAAATAAAGTATAAAATTAAAAATAAGAAATTCTGAGCAACAGTCAGTCAGCGGTTAAGCCGATACAAAGCAGACAGGAGACAGTACGGCGTACGTTAAGCGAGTCTGACACTGTAACGATTTAATGCTGAATAACGATATTAATACCACCGGTAGAAGAAGGCACTGTGCATGGCGGGTGCAAGCTTGTTGCATCGTTGCAATGACACCAAGCAAAGCTACCTTATTCTGAGGTGAGTCGGCTGACTCTGGTCAGCCGACTTGGGTTTAAGGCAATTAAAATCTATAACAAGGTCTAATACTTAGCAATATGAATGTCTTTGCCCTGCCAGTTATCCAACGCATCCTTGGTTGGGAATCCAATAACATACGGCTTAACCAAACGTGGGCTAACATAGTGATATATATTTAATAATGGCATATCAGTATCTAACTGGACTTCTGCTTGCTTATATAGCTCAGCACGCTCCTCAGCAGTCACCCCAGTCTTAAGGGTTTGAGTCATTAAGTTATCAAACTGAGTGCTTGAATATTTACCATGGTTATTACTGTTGCCAGATTTGACAATATTTAAGAAGGTAGACGGCTCATTATAGTCACCACACCAAGCGGCACGTGATATTTGGTAGTTACCGTTACGGCGTGTGTCTAGATAGGTTTTCCATTCTTTATTGACCAACTCCACATTCACCATGTCTTCGCCAAGTGCTTGTTTCCAAAGCGAGCTTGCCGCTACAGCGATTTTCTTGTGGTTATCATTGGTGTTGTAAAGTAGCTCAAAGGTTAAAGGATTGCTGGCGCTATAACCGGCTTCGTTTAACAGTTTCTTCGCTTCTTCAACACGTTTTGCTTGATCCCAGCTCTCCCACTCAGGCGTGTTATTGCTCATGTTATTGGTTGCCACAGGCGTCAGCTGATAGGCTGGAGTTTGACCTTGTCCCACTACCTTATCGGTAATGGTATTACGATCTAATGCCAACGCTAACGCACGACGCACACGCGCATCATTGAATGGCGCTTTAACTGTATTAAATTCATAATAATAGGTACATAGCATTGGAGATACCTGCACCTGATCGCCTAACTGATCTTTTAGTGAGCTGAACTGCTCTGCTGGAATTTCATTATAAGTGACATCAATCTCACCAGCTTGATAACGTGACACATCGGTCGTACTTGATGGGATGGCCAACATGGTAATTTGTTCTAGCTTAGTATTGGCATTGTCAAAATAACTTTCGTTACGGGTTAATACGATCTTATCATTAACTTGCCAATCTTGTACCTTGTAAGGACCGTTGACTACCATATTGGCAGGATCTGTCCATTTATCACCAAATTGCTCAACCGTCTTCTTATGCACCGGCTTGGTTGAGGTATGGATTAGCATGTCAGGAAAATAAGGAACTGGCTCTGATAAAGTCACCTGTAGCGTCTTATCATCAATAGCCTTAACCCCTAGAGTGTCAGGCGAGGCTTCACCATTAATAATGGCATCAGCACCAACCACTTTGGCATCAGCGAAGTAACTGGCATAAGGCGATGCGGTATTCGGATCCACCACACGGCGCATACTGTAAGCAAAGTCTTCGGCGGTCACTGGATCGCCATTCGACCAGTTGGCATCACGTAATTTGAAGATCCATACCTTGTTATCTTCAGACTCCCAGCTCTCAGCCATACCTGGTACAGTTTTGCCTTCGCTATCTGTCGAGGCCAATCCGACTAATATTTGACGTAAGATATTGGCTTCTGGTACGCCCGATACTTTGTGCGGGTCTAATGATTCAGGCTCAGCGCCATTATTGATGACCATCTCTTGTTTGTCTGCCATGACATTCGGGTCAATATCTGCTGAACTGCTGGTTGCACTGTTATCACCACCACAGCCTGCCATCATTACTGATAGCGCAAGGGTAGTCGGTAGAAATAGACGATTTAATACAGTTGTTTTATGCACAATGAAGTCCTTTTTATTGGGAGCGAGTAAATAAATTGCTAAAATTCTAATATCATCCGTTATATAAAAATAATAAAAGGCCTTAAGTGACAAGAATATGACCTGTCATCTTAGGGACTGTATAAAATAGTAATAAGCCCTTTGATAGCGGGCTTTATTTTAGAGAATTATTTTAACATTTGTCATTATGACACTGACAAAACTTAACGGTTGTCTTAGATTGTAAACATATTAATAAAAAAAATATATGTGCTTGTCAATAAATTTTCATAACAACCTGTTATATAGGCAGTATCAGCGACCTGTTAGGCTAGGTTTTTAGAGCATTACAGAAATACAATTTATTAACGCTATACTCGCTATTCACTTTGCTTATAGTCATAAAATATTGTTTTTATTACGCTTTTATTAAAATTAATGATCAATATACGCTTATAAACTTAACCACAATCAGAGTATGGTTTATCAACATCGATAGGATAAAAACAAATAATAGGCTAAAACACCCGTTCACATCATAAAACCTCAAACCATCAAATCTGACACCATAAACAGCCGAATACTGCTTCAATAGCCACAAAGTAACCAAAATCTAACTGAGAATAATCCGTCACGCTTGTTACGGTAGTACTTATCTATTGATTGATAAATTTAAGCTTACTTGATAGCTAAGCTCTAATAACAAAGACAAAAATTCTAATGATAAAAATTTAAGGACATTCACTATGAAATCAGCTTCTTATAATAGTTATGGCAAACCCTCTGACGTATTAGAGATTGTCGATGCGCCTAAACCTGAACCAGCGCCACATGAAGTACGTATCAAAACCATCTTGGCCTCTATCCATAACCATGATTTGGTCACCATCAGAGGGCAGTACGGTGATAAACCTGAGCTGCCAGCCATTGCCGGTAGTGAGGCTCTTGGGGTTATCGATGCCATTGGCTCTGAGGTTGAGGGCTTTGAGGTCGGTCAACGGGTTGCCGCAGCCAGCGTCACTGGCACTTGGGCCGAGTATTTCACCGCGCCTGCGAAAATGGTATTCCCCGTGCCTGATGAACTAGAAGATGAGATGGCCGCTCAGCTGATTGCGATGCCGTTAAGTGCCTTAATGCTGCTTGAGTTTTTAGACGTCAAACCCGGTCAATGGGCTATATTAAATGCCGCCAATGGTGCAGTGGGCAAAACCTTTGCCATGCTCGCCGCTGCGCGCGGTGTGCACAGCATTAGCTTGGTACGCCGTGCCGAAGCCGTGCAAGCATTAAAAAACTTGGGTATTGAGCATGTGGTCGATACCTCAGAGTCAGACTGGAAGGATCAAGTACGTCGCATCGTTGGTGACGCGCCAATCAGTGCCGCAGCAGACTCGCTTGGTGGTGAAGCCAGTGGTGACTTGCTATCACTACTTGGCGAAGGCGGCACGCTGGTATCTTTTGGGGTGATGTCGGGTCAGCCGATGATCTTAAACCCCAGCATGCTTATCTTTAAGCAAGCAGTTGTTAAAGGTTTTTGGGGCAGTAAAACCAGTCGTGAGATGGATTTGCAAAACAAACGCCGCCTCATTAATGAACTTACTCAACGTGCGCTGAACCGTCAAATGACTCTGCCGATTGAAGCGGTTTATGACTTAGACGATATCAAACAAGCGGTATCAGGTAAGGTGCAAAAAGGCAAAGCAGGCAAGGTATTGTTAAAGCTTTAAATCACTTATTGAATAGAGTTCTATTCACTACAAAAAATAGCGCTGTCCATCTGGGCAGCGCTATTTTTTTTATATCAATGGTTATACTGATTGTCATCATCAGTGGTTGTTATTAATGCTATTATTTATCTATATTTCTAAAACCTTTATTGTTTAACGCTTAATAGGGTTTACAGCTTTATAGTGTTGAAAACTCAAACTCCCTATTATTACAGGCTACAAGTTACAGGACGTATTTACTCATGCCCTCAAGGCCACCGCTTCATTCAGCTACTGACGCTTTAGATAGCAGCACCGACGCTACTCAATCTCAAAACCAATCACTGTCTGGTTATCCCCATCATAACCAAACTGACCATCTCCCCAGCCGTCAGAGTTGGCTACAGTTCTTTGATAAGTCATTACTGATTATTGGCGCCATTGCCGTGGTATTGGCGTTGGTGTTTTTTGTGGCTTATAACTGGTCAGATATGGGCAAGATGGCAAAGTTTGCACTGGTTGAGGGGTCATTGGTTGCTAGTATTTTGGGCTATGCACTGCTTGCCTATCAGCGCCGCTTTCAGTTAGCGCAGCAGTTACTGTTGGTTGTCGCTAGTATCTTAACCGGCAGCTTATTAGCGTTATTTGGTCAGGTCTATCAAACAGGCGCAGATACTTGGCAACTGTTCTTTAATTGGGCATTGTTTATCATCCCTTGGGTGCTGATTGCACGCCTGCCAGCACTGTGGCTCGTTTGGCTCGGTCTTCTCAACCTAAGCTTGAGTTTGTCCGCTGGTAGCGCTGGCTTTTGGTTGGCCACCCATGGGTTGATGGGTCTAGATATTACATCGGTTTACTTAATGGCGTCTGCTGTATTAAACATCGCAGCACTGGTTTTATGGCTAGTATTTATGCCCAATCGAGCGCATGGTGTCTCATTAAATGGTGAACACCCTACCGCGCATATTAGCGAGCACAATACTGAACATAGTGGATTAGCACAATACAAAGCACTGCATACTCGCCTACTCAATAGCGAGTATCACTGGAGCACCTATGTGGTTGGAGCAGTAGCGACTTTTTACACCACTAATTTGGGCTTATTTGGCATCTGGGGCTATTATGACAATCACCTCTCAGTATTTGTGACCTTCCTACTATGGGCGGGCTTTATGGGATACCTATATTGGCGCTTTCGGGTAAAGCAGATTGATATATTAATGCTGGCCTATTTGTGTGGCTCAATAATCATCGTGGTGATGGCTTGGTCAGCAGACTTCCTATTAGATTCGTTAGATGTGTTTGGTTTTTTCCTATTAACCATTTTATTTAGTGCAATCAGTGCCGGTACCGTATCTTGGCTTCTATCGGTTATTAAGATTAAAGAGGCTGATAAGATTAAAGAAACTCAGTCAGACTCACCCGCCTATACGGCCAGTCAGCACCCATCAGACGATGCCACATCAGAGCCTTCAGCCGTATTAGACAGCATAGACAGCAACCAAGCATCAGAGTCCACGCCTTGGTATTTACACCTATTTTTAGGCTTGAGTGGCTTGGTATCCGGGCTATTAATGATTGGCTTTTTGGTGCTATTAATGTCTAACAGTCTTGATAGCACTATCACACAAATGATTGTCGGGTTTATTTTATTATCAATAAGCTTGCTCGTTTTTAAAATCAATAGCCAACAGTCCCAAACCTTTATCAATAGCCTTGCCTATCCGTTTAGTGTGGCTGGTCAACTATTTTTAACAGTGGCACTTTTTGGCACACTCGACTCAGCACCACTAAGCGTGACCATTCTGATTGTGTTACAGCTGCTGTTATATTTATTGGTTAATGACTTCTTGCATCGTTTAATGAATGCGGCTGTTGCCCTATCCTGCGTGCTGTGGCTGCTGGCTTACTATCAAGCGCCAGAGCTTTCTGCTGCGCTATTGGCACTTACTTTATGTGTGTTTAGCTTACAAGCTGATCAGTTTTTACAATTTATTAAACCCAGCAACCGTCCTAAAGCGCGTGCATTATTCCAACCGTTGGCCTACGCCAGCATGCTACTGTTACTGGTGGTTTCAGTGTTGTTTATCTCCGCTGAATATGGCGGTGCTATTGCCAACACAGTCAATGAATTCCATTACCACTACCCTCTAGCTCAAGGCTTACTGATTGCTGTCAGCTTATATGCGACACATATTTTATTGCGCCGTTATAACAGCGGTTTAAATTCCAAAACTGGCGTCATTATCGCAGCAACAGTGATGACACTGGGCATCTTATCGGTCTATGTCTCAGGGCTACTAGCAACCTGCTTGGTCATCGTGATTGCTATGGCAAATCAGCAAAAGCGCATCATAGCATTGGCAACCATCGCACTGGTCGGCTATATATTTTGGTATTACTATCAGCTAGATACCACGCTACTGGTCAAATCACTATCAATGCTTGCCGTCGGTGTGGCGTTGCTAGTAATCCGTTGGCTATTGATCAGTAATTATTTTGCTAAGTCGCTTAGTTATACCGACTTAGTATCTCAAACAAACACTAAAACCATGCAAACTGACAATCACAGTCTTAACACCCACCAAGGTCAGGCTAACGACAAGGAGTCAGGCGAATGAGTATTGCTATTTCTAATAATGGATCGGGTGTAAACAAACCACTATCGACACCGATTAAAATTAGCATCGCTTTGCTGACCTTGATTGCTGTCTTAGTGATAATGAATGTCACCATTAACAAGTATGAAACGCATCTGAACACAGGAGATACTGTGCTATTAGAGCTAGCGCCAGTTGACCCTAGAGGACTGATGCAAGGCGATTATATGCGGCTTAACTTTGCCATTGCTGATGATATTACTGAGGCATTAAAAGACATTCGAAAAAACCGAGCAGACGATAAAAACATCACCCATGACTTCGAATACAACAGTGACGGCATTGCCATTGTCAAAGTAGATGACCATAACGTGGCCCACTTTGAACGCTTGGTGCCTTTTGAATCGGTAGACAGCTTTGATAGGGCTAGCCTTGCCTCTGATGAAATGGCGTTACACTTTAGGATTCGCAATGGTAGCATCAAATTTGCGACCAATGCCTTTTTCTTTCAGGAAGGTCATGCAAAAGACTATGAAGCGGCTGAATATGGCCTGTTTCGAGTTAACCAGCAAGGCGAGCCTTTATTAGCGGATATGGTAAATAGCGAATTTGAAGTGATTAAAGGCGGAATGATGACAGAAGAAGAGACAGAGTAGTTAATATTAAGCCAGTAATAGCTCTAGGGTTTAAATTAACTATTGAAAATAGCGTAGGTTCTGCTCCATCAGCAACAGTGATAGCCGGTGTAATCACAACACCTTAGTCTATCTTGGTTATCTATAATGATATTTTCGATGTTTTAAATTACCCATACCAATTAGGTGCAAGCATATATCTTAAAATAGCAGATATTATTAATATAAGTAGCGTACCACCAATTGCTGAACCTAGAGAGGTACCACCTCGTTCAATCAACCAAGCCTTGGCTGTTTCGATATTATCGGACTGCGCCAATGCTTTGTTGACTTGTTTGATACTAAAGTATAAATAAATATGGTTACAAAAGAAGGCTAAGATAACGCCGAAGATAAAATAGGATGCGACAGGTAGCTCATTATAGGCAGCCCTGCCCAATACATGCATCAGCATGACATCGATGAGGCTAACGAATGACAAATAAAGTGCTGCATAGATAATCATTCTGCGATAACAAAGCCAAGCTATATTAAAAATAAGACCAGCAAGATTAAAGCTTGGTAGTGATAACGCTATCTTAGAGAAATTAAGATGGGCTTGACTGCCTTTAAACCATTTATTGCGATAGTAACGGTTATATTGATCACCAACAAATGCTGAAAGAAGCTCATCCGCTTGATTTACAGGCGTAGGGTGCTTTATTTTCTTCGAGGGTTTGTCGATGTCATCTGTGGTCATATAGGCTCTAATTGGCAGGCTGTTATATTTGATTTATAGGTATATGCAGTGTATCAGATATTAAAAACGGTATCTGTAAGAAGGTATAGAGGCGTAAGGCTTTACTTAGATTTTAAAAGATTAAAAGTGCTTAATTCGGGCAGGTTTAACAAACATCATACCCATAAAAAAAGTAGCGGTGACACCGCTGCTTTTTTTATTAAATCAAATTTTAACCTGATATCTGTCGCTGCCAATACTCATAAAGCTCATTAATTTTGGCAGAGCATAATAACGGCATGGCATCTTTGATTTGTGCTTCTGTCCAAAACCACCACTGCATCTCAAGTAGCTGCTCTATCTCAGATTGTGAGAAACGATAACGAATCAGCTTTGCAGGGTTTGAGCCCACGATTGCATACGGCTCGACATCCTTGGTAACCACTGCACGACTGGCAATAATCGCCCCATCGCCAACGGTGACACCTGGCATAATCATCGCCTCTGTTCCAATCCAAACATCATTGCCAATCACAGTATCACCTGCCCGCTCAAAACCATCGACGGCATCAACGAAGTGGACATTGTCTTGATAAAAGAAGGGAAAGGTGGTGACCCAAGACGCTTGATGACCTTGATTACCGGCCATCATAAATACCGCGCCAGAGCCAATAGAGCAATAACGGCCAATGATGAGTTTATCCACATCATCTCTGTCTGGCGCCAAATAGCGGGCACAGTCATCGAAGCTGTGACCGTGATAATAGCCAGAATAATAACTGTAATCACCAACGATAATATTAGGATTGGTGACCTGCTCCTTTAGCGGTATGCCTTTAAAAGGGCTGTCAAAATAGTTGTGCATAGCATATACCAACCTCTATCATCAAAGCCTAAATCATAAAATATACTCATCGTATCCTAGCATATCTGATGAGCGTGTCACTGTTAGGCCTCACTAAAAGAGGCTGGTCGCTGCGGTTATTATCGAGCTATTTAAATCTCGAACCGTTTATATGCCACGACTTAATGGCTTATATACACCGACTTGATGTTAATACCGCCTCAGCAGCTTACAGTATCAGGGCAAACGTAATAATCAACACAATCAGTGACACTGCTCTGATGGTATAAATCGGATCCTTAATCATAACACCCTCTTTATCGTCTATTAAGAAAAGACAAACGCACCGATAAATTGTGTAATACTAAATCTTGTCATGCTCATTTTTGCATTACAAAATTAAGGCAACACCTCGGCTATCATCAGAATACAACCTTAATATGACAATAGTATTAAATCCTTAATAATTTTATGGGTATAGGGTGTTATGATTTAATTTAACATTTGTTTCTTGCTTATCAGCTTGCGGTTTAATCATTCAATAAAATAAAACAGTGCTTGCACACAACATTATTTAAAAGGACTAAAAATGAATCTCAACTTAAGCACCTTAGGTCTCATACTGGCACTAATCTCTATGATTGGACAAATCTGGGAGCTGGTATGCATGGGTAAAAAGAAGGAATTTTTACTGCTGGGCTTAACTCTTGTATTTATCGTTGCTGGTAGTTTTTATCAGGTATTGGGAGTTGCTTTATTAGCGATTAAGGTCATATTTTATTCACGCTATTGGTCTGAGAAAAGCATACGCAAGCCTTTGTATCTGCAACTGGCTCCTATGGTAGTCGCCTTGATCTTGTTTGGCATTGTGCTAACGCTCGCTTCAGGTATGTAGGGTTAAGTAGGATAGTGTATGCACTGAGATATATTAATAAAAGCTCTGCGGAGTTTTTTAGATTCGCAAGAGCCAAGCTGTGCTTGGTTAATAGGAAAAGGAAGGGAGTCCTACCTTAAGTGGTGCGATACATATACCAACCGCCGCCCATAGCTTCTAAAGAAATAACGGTTGAACCATAAGGCGGAATCATATCGCCAACCTTAATACCATAGATATCAGACTTAATATAACCATATTCATTATCCAAAAACCCACCGACCGTTAACACCGTATATCCTTGTTCATTATCTAACTGTATCGCCAAAACCGAATCGAGCTTGTCACGTAGCATGACTACTGAATCAATATCTAACTTATCCGCTTCAATCGTCGTCGCATACGCCTTCTCGATAGCTGCTCTTGTTAAATACTGCTCATCATTTGAAATTAATGTGCTGTTTAGCACCTTGTGATATCGTCGCATATCGCTTAACGAATAAATACCTTGCGCCTCACTGACAGCCTCTATCGTCTCAAAATTGTTTTTATTGATCAGATAATGCACCCTATATCCCATTTCGAACCCAGCAAATGTTATAAAGACAGCACAAATAACGGATAGTCTGACTAGTTCCACATAGGCTTCAGGTTTTTTAAAGCCTATTGCCATAACCTCTACAACACAACGAATGACAGCAACTACCAAATAAATAATAAATCCAAAAAACAAGACAACCTCACCGAAGGTGCCAAGCCAAGGACCATTAAAAACAATAATAATCAGTAACGTTAAAACGACTGGTTTTGCAAGAAACTTAATCCATCTTAGAGCTATTGAGCTATCCCTATTCATACGCCAAAACCTTGATTTATTTTTAAAGTCATTTTTTATAGTTAAGCTATATAACTGTTAATAACATCATGCTAAACCTTGAATATGTGATTGCTAAGTAGCAGTTATGGAAAAGAGATGAAATACAGCTTTTAGCATCAGTGATGATTAAAAAAGTAAGCGTAGTTGCAAACAATAAAGACAAATATCCAAGAACAAAAAGATGAGAGAATTATTAATTATTTATGAATTTATATATCAATTCTTGGTTTAGTATAAGAAAGTGTGCATAATTAAAATCACTACAAATAACAAGGAGTAAGTTATGGGCGTTTCTATTTATTGGACGGCAGAGCGTGATACTAAATTAACAGAAAATGAGCAGTCTCAAATAAATACCATTATCAGTAAATATAATAACGAATTTGAATATGCGGACGAAGCTGAGACCTTCACTCCCTATGAATATGATACTGATGAGCCAACAGAAATTTTCTCAGGTTCAGTAAAAATTTCTGCATTTGATGATGTGCATGCCATATTACATTCAATAGACTACTGGCTTGCCTGCTTATCCGAAATACGTCATGTGATTGACAATGCCTCATGGCATGTTCACCTAGATGATAGTGACGCTGTCTGGGACGGTGAACGTTGGTTAATGTCGGAATAGTTTCTTTACTAAATAATTTTGACGCTATTTTAACTTTGAAAAGTGCGATTGAACTTAATGACTGATCGAACCTAAGAAAGCACCTATTTGGGTGTATTTATATTTTTAGCTTGAATGCTTGCTCTTAATATTATCCAAAAGAATAATACTTGTTGTAAGGCTTATCTACTTAATAGAAACGTATTTGTGTTATTGGTCTGATAAAAGCATACACAAAGTGCTGTATCTGCAACTGATTGTTGGGGTGTTGTGTATGGTGGCTTTGAATTAGGAAAGTGAATAGAGCATTAAAGCCTAAAAAAATTTTATTTTATAGAAGTAGTGAAAAAGTCGTATCAGAATCACTGCTTTTTCTATTCAAGACTTAATAACTTCAACACCATAACAATTAGACTGTGAGTTAAATACCCTTTCATGGCAATAAGTAACAGTATTTTGGTTATATTGCTCTAATTCTCTTAAATCATTATTCTTGCTTTCATAACTAATAGATTTAGGCTGGGACTTGTAAAAGTCAAGAATCTCTTTCCAAAGAATATTAGGATTATCTGGTATTAAGTTCTCTAAATCATCTCTTATAAAGATATACCTTATAAAACTTTTACTACTTAAATTAAACTCCCACACCATTTCCTTGTCAAAGTCATTACTTTGATTCAAGTTAAACCCCCGATCCGATAGAAGGCATGTTTCATTATTAAAAGTATATATGCGAATCCTTATACAAAGATTAGGATTTTCCAAAATGTTTTTAACAATCATTTCCAGAAGATTAAGCTGTCTATCTTCATCCATAGGAGTTAATAAAAGAAATACTGTAACTATCCCCTAAAATAACACAGCTCAAACGTAGAATTTCTTATAAAATACCCATAAGGAGTTTTAATATGAGCAAACGAATGACTGAGACCCAAATAGTATCCATTTTAAAAGAAGCAGAAGCAGGAATACCTGCTAAAGAGCTGTGCCGTAAGTACGGAATTGCTAATTCGACTTTCTATAAATGGCGTTCCAAGTATGGAGGCATGGAAGCCTCTGATGTTAAGCGACTAAAAGAGCTTGAAGAAGAAAACCGTAGGCTTAAACAGATGTATGCTGATTTAAGCCTCAAAGCGCAAATGCAGGAAGATATCATAAAAAAGCTATAGCGCCTGCTTGTGAGCGCAAAGTCTGGGCTCAAGAATTGCAGGCGCAGTATGGTGTCAGTATTGCATCGAGCTGTCAGGTGGTCTGTATGAGTCGAACCGCTTATTACTATAAGCCTAAGCTATCTGATGATAGTGAGATTATTGATGTCTTAAATGAACTAACAGATAAGCACAATCGTTGGGGTTTCCCAAAGTGTTTTAAGCGTATACGCAAGCTTGGCTATTCATGGAATCATAAACGAGTACACCGTGTTTATAAAGCTTTAAACTTAAACCTACGCCGTAAGTCTAAAAGACGGCTACCAACACGTAACCCCCAGCCGTTAAGTGTGCCAAACGCATTGGGTCATACTTGGTCTATGGACTTTATGAGCGATAAGCTGCACAATAATATTCGCTTTCGAACCTTTAATGTGATTGATGATTACAACCGCGAAATACTCGGCATTGATATTGGTACCAGCATTCCCTCACTCCGAGTGATTCGCTACCTTGACCAGTTAGCCGAGTGGCATGGTTATCCTAAGCAAATTCGTGTGGATAATGGTAGTGAGTTCACCTCTAAAGTGTTTACTGATTGGGCAACGGCTCACGGTATCTATATTGACTATATTGAGCCTGGCTGTCCTTATCAGAATGCTTATATTGAACGGTTTAATCGTAGTTACCGCAATGAGGTTTTGGATTGTTATTTATTCAATGATTTAAATGAAGTCAGTCAACTGACTGAGGAGTGGATCACGGTTTATAACACCGAAAGACCCCATGATTCACTTAATGATATGACACCTGCCCAGTATAGACAGGTGGCTTAATTATTCTACGATGATGTTGTGTTAAGAATGGGGTATTTACAATACTATTCCAAGCCATTCCTTATATTCACTTTCGGTTATATTTAGTTCATCACATAAATAAGATTGCTGCGGCTTACTCCCTTGTAAAACCCTTTCAAAATTTTCTCGATGTATAGGGTTGGTTGGAACGCTCCCTTTTAAATCTGAAAAAGTATTTAATATCATTTTAATAGAATAAGGTGACCCCTGCCGTCAAATCCGTACACCTAAACTTGGGAGATTTTGATCAGGCAGCTTGACGATAGAAATCCATCCAAACTTGTCTTGGCGATCTCATACCTAAACTCTGCTGAATCCTGACTTGATTGTAATCTAACTCGATATATTTTATGATACTGTTGATTGCTTCAAATCGAGTTTTGTAATTATGATGATATATCAGCTCATTCTTTAAAACGCCCCAGAAGCTCTCTATTGGCGCATTGTCATAACAGTTACCTTTCGCACTCATAGATCCTTTAAAACCGTATTTACTGATCATTTTGCGATAATCTTCGCTGCAATACTGGCTGCCTCTATCTGAATGTACAATAAGCCCTTGGCTAGGTCGTTTATCCTTGATTGCTTTATTTAAGGCTCTACAGACTAAATCTGCTTTCATGCGTTTATCGATAGCGTAGCCAACCAATTCTTTGGTATATAAGTCTTTGACGCCTGCTAAATAAAGCCAGCCCTCATCTGTCCAAATATAGGTTATATCACTGACCCAAGCACAATTAGGACGGTTAACGCCAAACTGTTGTTTAAGAAAATTAGGATAGACTCGCTTGTTATGGTCTGAGTCCGTTGTCACTTTAAAGCGTTTATGACGTCTACATTTGATGTCATGTTCTTCCTTGATACTACGCACCATGTACTTGCTAATCTCATGTCCATGCTCACTTAAATGTGCATGCAGACGCTGATAACCATATCGCTCTTTAGTCTCACTATGCGCAGCTTTTACAAGCAGCTCACAGCGGTTACGATGTATTTGCTGAGCACTGATATTACGCTTGGTCCAGTCATAGTAGCTTGATGGTTTAATATCAAGGGTTTTACACATGCTGGTAATGCTAAATTCATATTTGTGATGGTCAATAAAGGCGTACCTTACTGACCGTGTTTCGCAAAGTACGCCGTGGCCTTTTTTAGTATCTCTCGTTCTTCTTGTGCTATTTTTAGTTCACGCTTTAAACGCTTCATTTCTTCAAGGGCTGAAACAAGCTCTGGATCGTATTGCTTAGTACCCTTGAGCATGCCTTGATTGGCTTTTCGTTGCCAGTTAGCCAGTGTCTGCATTGGCAGCCCTAACCGCCTAGCTGTAGCACTAACATTGCCACCATTATTCTCTATTGCTTTAACTGCTTCTGCTTTAAATTCTTCACTGTATCTTTTAGCTTTCTTTGTCATGGTAAACTCCTATTTGTCTTCCTTAGTTTACCAAGTTTTTGTCTACGGTTTTTTCAGCATAGCTCAAGGGTTTCTAATAGCATTAATAAATTTAGAGATAAATATATAGATTACTTCATCTTTAATATCATTCTTATTTGACTCTATTTTAGCTAATAGACTTTTAGTATTATCCGCAATCCTTTTTTCATACCTATTAAATAAACTCTCAAAGTTATATTTCTCTCCATCTTCCAGAACATCAAAACTAAATAAATCAATTAGGCTTAGGTTGTTTTCTATTTTAACTCCCTTTTTCGAGTTGAGAACAACAGTAGGATTTAAATCACGACTTTCTACATTAAACACATAAATTCTTTGATTTTCTTTTTTAGCTTTAGGATTCATTGCATTTAGTCTTTGCTCTACTTGAGAAATATAGTGCTGATTTTTAGTAAGATTACGCAAATCCATTCTGTATTACTCCAAAAATATACAAGATTGTTTATAATTATTCGAATTGTGAAGTATTTGCTTATTAAACCAAAAAAGCACCCAATCGGGTGCTTTTTTAATCAAAATAGAAACTAACTATATAAAATTATTCCCACTCAATAGTAGCCGGCGGCTTGCTCGACACATCATAAGTCACGCGAGACACATCTTTAATTTCGTTCATGATGCGGTTACTGACCGTCTCAATTAACTCGTATGGCAGATGCGCAAAGCGTGCTGTCATAAAGTCGATGGTTTCAACCGCACGTAGCGCGATAACCCACGCATAACGACGGCCATCACCGACCACGCCCACAGATTTCACTGGAGTGAATACCGCAAAGGCTTGAGCGGTTTTCTCATACCAACCTGACTTTTCAAGCTCTTGCATAAAGATGGCATCAGCTTGACGTAGGATGTCGGCGTATTCTTTCTTCACTTCGCCCAAGATACGCACGCCTAAACCTGGACCTGGGAATGGATGACGGTAAATCATTTTGTGCGGTAAGCCTAACGCAATACCCAGTTTACGTACTTCGTCTTTGAACAGGTCACGTAATGGCTCAACCAATTCAAACTGTAGATCGTCTGGCAGGCCGCCCACGTTATGGTGGCTCTTAATCACGTGTGCTTTGCCTTGGTGTGATTTAGCAGACTCAATAACGTCTGGATAAATCGTACCTTGCGCTAAGAATTCAACAGGCTTGCCGTCGCTGCCTTGGCTGATGTCACGTGCGGCATCGGCGAATACATCAATGAAAGTTTTACCGATGATTTTGCGTTTGGCTTCAGGGTCAGACTCACCGGCTAACGCATCTAAGAAGCGATCTTCGGCATCAACACGCACCACTTTTACGCCCATGTTTTCAGCGAATACTTGCATCACTTGGTCGCCTTCGTGTAAGCGTAACAGACCGTTGTCTACGAATACACAAGTCAGCTGATCGCCAATGGCTTTGTGCAATAATGCCGCAACCACTGAGCTGTCAACGCCGCCTGATAGGCCTAGTAATACTTGTTTATCACCGATTTGCTGTTTTAATTGGTCAACACGCATGTCGATGATGTTGTCTGGTGTCCAGTCGCCGGCACAATCACACACTTGATGCACGAAACGTGATAGCAGCACGTCACCTTGTAAGGTGTGCGTCACTTCTGGATGGAACTGTAGGCCGTAGTATTTTTTGTCTTCATTAACCATCACTGCGATTGGGCAGCTTGGCGTGCTGGCGATAACTTCAAAGCCTTCAGGGGCTTTGACCACTTTGTCACCGTGGCTCATCCACACGTGCAAGCGGCTGTGCTCTTTATGCTCATCTTCTAAGCTGTCAAGCAGGGTGCTTGAACCCGTCACATCAATAGTGGCCGCACCAAACTCTTGTACATCACTGGCTTTCACTTCACCACCGAAATGGTCGGCCATGGCTTGCATGCCGTAACAAATACCTAAAATAGGCACTTCTAAATCAAACAGTGCTTGGTTAATTTTTGGGCTATTTTCGTCGTGCACACTTTCAGGACCGCCCGATAAAATAACCCCTTTGGCACCAAAATCTTTGATACGGTCGCTGTCGATATCGTATGGGTACATTTCACAAAACACACCGGCTTCACGTACACGGCGGGCAATGAGCTGGCTATATTGTGAGCCATAGTCGATAACTAAAATGCGGTCTTGCTTGATGGTTGGCTGGTTATTACTCATAGTTGGGTCCAGTTAAGTTGATAAAGTCAGGATATAAACCAATAAAATCAGGGTAATACAAAGCGCTATCTATAACGCTTAGAAGGTTGATAATGGGGGTGTTGGTATTTAATCAGGGTTAAATAAGCACTCAATAAAAGGCATATGCACAAAGTAAGGTAAATAAAACCGTTAATAGCTGCCTATTTTAACAAGATTCTGGCCATTAATGGGAATTGAGTTTTGTGACAACGGCCAAATAATGACCGAAATAATTTAAAGCACTCAATTTATGCAGTAATACAGTTGCTATGGCGAGGCGTTTTGTTATATTGTCTCAATAATAACAAATGGATAGGTTGTACCCACTATGAGCAAAATCGACGCTTTTTTCCGCAAAACTTCTGCCCCTCGTCATACCAAGGATGCCTCTAATCAGACAGACGCTACTCACAATCCTGACTCAAAAAACATCGACATCAATCAAACCGATGATCATCTTCTCAATGCTGACCCTAAAAACAGCAACTCTAAAAAAAATAAAAACAGCAGCCACAGTAACAACCCTTTTTTAGACAATGCCTTACACGGCAATACGCCAAAAGAAATGACCCGCTGGAATGGTTGGGGTAATATTAATTTCAACAAAGCCGTTTCCAAACATGGCGCTCGCTTGATTCGCTCGCACATCGGTAAGACCAAAAAGCTGCCGTCCGTTCGATTACAACAGGCATTAAAAAAAGTGCCTAAATCTCGCCTGCCTAACGAGCTCACCACATTAGATATGGTCTCAACCGACCAAGAAGTACGACTCAGACACGCGCGTGGTCAAAGTTTCCCTGATTGGATTGCGATGCACAGTGGCGACTTTGGCGCGTTCCCTGATGGGGTCGCCTTTCCAACCAGTACCAAGCAGGTTGAACAGCTGATGCAACTGGCCATTGAGCATGACTTACACCTGATTCCTTATGGTGGTGGCACTTCAGTGGTCGGTCATATCAATCCGCCAAATGCGTCTAATGGTTTTGGTAAAAATAAGGTCTCTCGTCCAGTGTTAACCATCGCCATGGGCAAAATGGATAAGCTAATAGACTTTGACAAAGACAGCCAGATAGCGACATTCGGCGCTGGCGCTCAAGGACCCGTGGTCGAAGCACAGCTTAGCCAACTTGGCTATCGTCTTGGTCACTATCCACAATCTTGGGAGCTGTCTACCTTAGGTGGCTGGATTGCAGCACGCTCAAGTGGTCAGCAGTCTTTGGGCTATGGTCGCATTGAGCAAATGTTTGCCGGTGGTACATTGGTCACCCCACAAGGTACGATGACCATTGCCGATATCCCCGCCTCTTCTGCTGGCCCAGATTTGCGTGAAATGATGATGGGCAGCGAAGGCCGAGCCGGTATATTTACCGAAGTCAAAATGCGGGTTCAGCCTTTGCCTGAGCAAGAGCTGTTTAAAGTGGTATTCCTACCCAACTGGGAAGCCGGTAAAGCCGTATTGCAACAAGCAGTACAAAGCAACATTCGTTTATCTATGCTACGCCTGAGCAATGCCATCGAAACCGACGCTCACTTACATCTAGGCACCACTCCTAGCCAGTTTATGGCCATTAGCACCTATTTAAAAGCCAGAGGACTTGGCTCAGACAAGGTGATGCTGACCTATGGTGTCAGCGGCGATAAAGCACAGAATAAGCTGGCGCTTAGTCAATTTAAAAAGCTGTTAAAGCAGCACGGCGGTGTCGGCGGTAAATTGGCCGACTTAATGGGCTCTATTTGGGCGCATGGCCGCTTTAAATTCCCTTATTTGCGTGGCACGCTTTGGCAAAAAGGCATCATGGTAGACACCTTTGAGACCGCAACTAATTGGCGCAATATCGATCAGCAGTTGTTAGATATGGAGCAAGCGGTGCGTACCTCATTAACCGATGAGGGCGAAAACGTCATGGCCTTTACTCATATTTCACACGTATATAAGCAAGGCGCGAGTCTTTATACCACCTACTTCTTTAGAGCCGCCAAAGATCATCCGCAGACCTTAACACGTTGGCAAAAGATCAAAAAAGCGGCCAGCTTGAGTGTCGCCAATGGTCAGGCTACCATTTCGCATCAACACGGGGTGGGCCGAGACCATGCCCCTTATCTGGCTGCTGAAAAAGGCACACTTGGCTTACAAGTGACGAAGAATATGTTCACCAGTTTAGACCCGGATCAACGTATGAATCCTGGCGTTTTGTTGGAAGATTAAGGGCTTTTATGACTCAAACCACACAGCGCCAACACGCACTGGCTCCTCTATCACGTTCTGAGCCTTGGGATATGTTAATCATCGGTGGTGGTATCACCGGTGCCGGCATCGCTCGAGAAGCGGCTCGCCGAGGGCTAGACGTACTATTAGTTGAACAAAAAGACTTCGCTTGGGGCACCTCTAGCCGTTCCAGTAAAATGGTGCATGGTGGCCTACGCTACATTGCGGTCGGTGACTTTAAGACCACCCGACTCAGTGTGCGTGAGCGCGAACGTTTATTGCATGAAGCCAGTGGCTTAGTCAATGAGATGCATTATGTGATGCCGCATTATAAAGGCAAGTTTCCGCCACCTTGGATATTTAATACTTTGCTGCGGGTATATGACAAACTGGCGGGCAAACGCTATTTTAAATATTTCAAAAAGGACGCTTTTTTAAGCTTAAATACCGGTATTAAGCAACGTAAGTTCTTGGGTGCCAGTCAATTCAGTGATGCGGTGACCGATGACTCACGTTTGGTAATGCGTGTGCTAGATGAAGCCACCAATGATGGCACTTATGCCATTAATTATTTACAAGCACAGTCACTATTGACCGATGAGCAAGGTCTGGTGGTCGGTGCACGATTAGTAGATACCTCAACAAACTTGTCTATTGGTCCTAAGCGCGCTAATGATACAGACAGCAGCTCAAACGATAGCGATTCAAACAGCGCTGACTTAAATGGCATAGATTCAAATACTGCAGACCATTACGAAGTGTCTGCCAAAGTGGTGGTCAATGCCACCGGCGCTTGGGCCGATACCTTGCGTACTCAGGCGGCATCGCACAATCAGTCTTCGACACCATCTATGCAACGTAACCAGATCCGCCCTTCGCGTGGCAGTCATTTGGTCATCAATCAAGAACGTCTGCCGATTGATCACGCTTATACTTTATTACATCCGCAAGACAATCGCGCCTTGTTTGTTTTCCCTTGGGAGAATCGCACTGTTATTGGTACCACCGACTTAGATCACCCAGACTTAGATGACAATGAAGTCGCTATCACCCAAGCAGAAGTGGACTACCTGCTTACCGGAGTCAATGACTTATTTGAACAAGCCAACCTCACTCGCGAAGATGTCATCAGTACTTGGGCAGGAGTGCGTCCGCTTATCTCCGAAGCAGGCAATGGTAAGCGAGTCAGCCCAAGTAAAGAAAAACGCGATCACAGTGTTTGGCTCGATAATAACTTGGTAACGGTCAGTGGCGGTAAACTCACGACCTTCCGCTTAATTGCGTTGGATGTGATGGCACGCTGTGAGCCACTATTGCCCGCTTCTAAAATGGCTCATAACACAGACACTGGCCATGCTGACAGTGACGCGGTGTTTAGCAACCCCACACCACACAGTGAAAAGTTTGCTCAGCTATCCCCTGAGTTACAACACAGATTGCAAGGCTTTTATGGTCGTCAGCTTGATACCTTACTGGCATTGGCACAACCTGATGAGCTGACTTACGTCTCTGATAGCAATACCTTATGGGCAGAGCTTCGCTTTGCTGCGCGCCATGAACAAGTGATTCATTTGGACGACTTATTGCTAAGACGCACCCGCTTGGGGCTGATTATTCCTAATGGTGGACTGACGCCTCTGATTTCAGATCGATTACAACACATCTGCCAACAAGAGCTGGGTTGGAGTGATGAGCAGTGGCAGCAAGAAGTTGATCGCTATCGTCAGCTGTGGCAGCGCTATTATTTTATATAGTGCTTTATATAACAGTTTATATAGGACTCTATATAGCAATGCATATAGTCCTCGGCGCACATAACCGACACTCAAATATAGCGTGCGCCAAACACTAAGCAGTGTCTAAAAAAATTGAGCTTAAGCTGCGCAGCAAGTTAACAATAATAAAACTAAGCGCTAATCAACACTAGAGATTAATGCCAAGGATGGATAACAACAATGACCGACAGCCCTACCAAGCCCATTTACCTATTGGCCATAGACAACGGTACCCAAAGTGTCAGAGCGCTTATCTTTGATCAATTTGGCACTGAGATTGCAAAAGCGCGGGTGCCTATCGAGCCTTACTTTTCAACCCAGCCCAGCTTTGCTGAACAGCATGCCGATTACTATTGGCAAAAGCTGTCTGAAGCCTGCCAGCAATTGTGGCAAAGCTGTGATATCAAGCCGTCGCAGATTGCGGGGGTCAGTCTTGCTACCCAGCGCTATACCATGCTGTGCTTGGATAAGGATAAAAAACCACTGCGTCCGGCTATTGTTTGGATGGACTTGCGCCAAGGTAAGCCCAAAAATTTAGGCATATTAGGCGCAGTCACCTCAGTGATCGGTATGGGTGATTTGGTAAAAGAAGCGCAGCAAAAGGCGCGCTGTAATTGGATAGCGCACCATGAGCCTGACATCTGGCGCAAAACCGCTTACTACGTCAACTTATCTGCCTATCTAACCGACAAGCTAACTGGCGAGCTGATAGATTCAGCCGGCCATGTCTTAGGCTACCTGCCTTATGACTACAAAGCACGGACTTGGATGTCACCCAAAAATCCAAAATGGCGACTGTTCAGCTGTCGCCCTGAGCAGATGCCAAAAATTGTCGCTCCAGGTCAACCGTTAGGCACTATTAGCGCAGAAGCCGCTGCGGCCACTGGGATTGCCGAAGGCACACCGATGATTGCCGCTGCCAGTGACAAGGCATGTGAAGCACTCGGTTCAGCCGGTCTTGCCACAGACACTGCCTGCTTAAGCTTTGGCACCACCGCCACCATTAATACCACTTCACAAGATTATATTGAGGTGCTCAAGCACATGCCGGCCTATACTGCGGCAGCGCCTGATTATTACAATCATGAGTATATGGTGTATCGTGGCTTTTGGATGGTCAGCTGGTTTAAAGAACAGTTCGCGCACTATGAACAACAGCTGGCAAAAACCCAAGGCGTCGATACTGAGAAGCTACTCGATGAGGCAGTAAAAGACATTCCTGCCGGCTGCATGGGCTTAATGATGCAGCCTTATTGGTCCCCAGGTGTACGTCACCCCGGCCTTGAAGGCAAAGGCGCATTGATCGGCTTTAGTGATGTGCACACCCGAGCCCACGTCTATCGTGCCATACTCGAAGGGCTGGCTTATGAGTTAAAGCTTGGCTTTGACACCATTGAGAGACGCACTGGTAAGCGCATCAAGCACTTGCGTGTTTCAGGCGGTGGCTCTCAAAGTGATTCGGCGATGCAATTGACTGCAGATATCTTTGGTATGCCCACTTATCGCCCACATACTTTTGAGGCATCAGGCTTGGGAGCCGCCATTAATTGTGCCGTAGGACTTGGCATTTATCCCGATCATTTGACTGCGACTGAAGCCATGACTCGTGTCGGTGATGAGTTTTTACCGATTGCAAAAAATGTCGACTTATATCAACGCCTGTACAATGAGGTGTATTTAAAAATGTATGAGCGACTACAGCCGTTGTACTTTAGTATTCAGAAGATTACTGGCTATCCGCCTTTATAGTGTCTTTTATCCTAGTAGTTTTTATTACCGTGGCTTTTATTATAGTGCCTTTAATTATAGTGTTTTTTAATAACTGACATCTTCTATAAAGCCTCTGACTATAGCCTTTAACCTTCAACCTTTTTGCCGTTATCCTTGATTGAATCATATTATGAAAAAAAGCCTTGCTACCAGAATTAAATCCGTATTAATCTTCTTTATCATTGTTTTTATTCTTAACTATTTGTTAAATAAACTCATGTCACTTGGTCAAGATCTGACTTATGTATTCGTACTCAGTATTCTGACCACTGTCGTGTTCTATATCATGATGGCCATCCGTGGTCGTTGGTCCTCTTAGACACCTGATGACAGGGTTATGAGACTTAAGCTGTGCTCCCTAAATTTGATAATCCAAAGCAACCTCTGCAGTCGCGTTTCAAAATAGATAGACGCACACGCTAGTATGTTAAGATATAAGAACCTGTAAGTTTTATTTAAAAACAACAACTGTTATCTTAACACTAGGAGCACATTCATGAGCAAATCGAGTGGCAAGCACGATAGCCACACCTCTAGTAACACCTCAAATAGTAATACCCCAAAAAAAATAACAACCGAATATCAATATATACCTGACTATATTAGAACCAACACCAAACATCGCAAACCGCCTCGTCTGGGCACGTTCAACGCAGGTATGGAGATTTCACAGCGTCGTCCGGATCATGAGCCAGACACCAGCATCGATAAGTTTACTTTTGGCATGGTGTTGGCCATCTTATTTGCCATCTGTATTCCGTTGATCTTCTTCCCTGAACAAGGGAAAGAATGGGTCGGCTTGGCACGCAACTTTGTCACCACCAACTTCGGTGTGGCTTACTTAGCGTTTGGCGTGCTGGCGATGATGTTTGTGATTTATATCACCTTCTCTGATATCGGTAAAATCAAACTGGGTCGACCAGAAGACACGCCAGAGTTTAAAGACTCTTCTTGGGCAGCGATGCTGTTCTGTGGTGGTATTGGCGCCAGTATCCTGTATTGGGGTCTGATTGAGTGGGCCTATTACTATCAAACCCCACCTTTTGGTATTGAAGGCGGTACGCCAGATGCGATTCGTTGGGCAACCACTTACGGTATTTTCCACTGGGGTCCTGTGGCTTGGGCCATTTATCTGGTACCTGCGGTTCCGATTGCCTATTTCTACTATGTGCGTCAAACGCCGGTACTGAAAGTTAGTCAAACCTTAATGCCCTTACTGGGTGAAAAGCTGGCACAAAGCAACTGGGCAAAAATGCTCGACGTGCTGTTTGTGTTCGGTATGGTCGGCGGCGGTGCAACCACGTTAGGCTTAGCTTCGCCACTGATTAACGAAGGTTTGTATAACTTATTTGGCCTACCGCGTAATATCACCATGCAGTTGGCGGTGTTATTTATCACCACCCTGATTTTCGCTTATAGTGCCTATCAAGGTCTAAAAGGCGGTATTCAAAAGTTATCGAATATCAACTTCTACCTTGCTGTTGCCCTATTACTGTTTATTCTAATTGCCGGTCCAACGGTATTTATCTTAAACACAGGTCTTGAGGCAATCGGTCGCTCGATTACCGAAATGCCGCGCATGATGACCTATATCGAGCCATTTAAAGACTTTGGTAGCTATGGCTTTGAGCATACCACGTTCCCTCAAGATTGGACCGTATTCTACTGGGCTTGGTGGTTAGTATTTGCACCGACCATTGGTCTGTTTATTGCTAAGATTTCACGTGGCCGTACTATCCAAAATATGGTCGTCGGCTCAATGTTCTACGGCTCAATGGGCTGTGCGATGTTTATGATCATCTTAGGTAACTATGGTCTGTATTTACAGATGAACGGTCTCGTTGATGTGATTGATATCTTAAACAATCAGTCAGCAACCGCCGCAATTTTCGCTATTTTGAACAGCCTACCGATGTCATATTTGGTCGTTGCTGTGTTCACTTTCTTAGCGATTATCTTTACCGCTACCACCTTTGACTCTATCTCATACATCTTAGCGTCAGTGGTGCAAAAAGAAGTTGATGATGAACCACACCGCTGGAACCGTTTGTTCTGGGCATTTACCCTATGTTTGTTACCTGCCATTTTAATGTTCTTAGGCGACTTACAAACACTACAAACCGCATCTATCGTGGCCGGTGCACCGTTGATTGTTATCTTATCGATGATGATGCTGTCGTTGATTAAGGCCGCACGTTACGATCTGCACTATCAGCCAGATTATTATCTGAAAACTATTCATATTGAAGAGCTTGCCGACAGTGCCCCTTGGGAAGAAGGGATTACTTCTGAAGCACCTGAAGGCTCTGTGTTAGCCCAGCAAGACGAGTGGGAACAGATGATTCGTGAGGAAGAGGAAGACGCTGAAACCGATGAGGTTCTTGACACTCTAGACCCTAAACAGCGTCAAGATTTAGATAAATAAACGTCTTCAAACTAATCGTTATTGTGATAGTAAAGAGGCTGGATTAATCATTTAATCCAGCCTCTTTTTTTTGCGCTTTCAATTAAGTAGCAGTCTAATTGCTATCGAAATTAATGACCCGCTAACGCCTGCTTCATTCTCTCTAATCCTTCTTTTAATATCGACTGCGGACACGCCACATTAATACGTAGCTTAAGATGCCCTTCTTGTCCATATTGAATGCCTGAGTTGAGCTCTACTTTGGCCTCTCTTAACTGGTCGTACAAGGCTTTATCATCATTGCCATAGGCTGAGCAATCCAGCCAAATCAGATACGACGCTTCAGGTCGCATCACCTTGATATCTGGCAAATGAGTGGCGAGATAATCAATGGTGAAATCGATATTTTTCTCGATATATGCCAGTGCTTGCTCAAGCCACTCACCGCCTTGCTCATAAGCGCTTTGCATCACGGTATAGGCAAATAAGTTCAGCTCATATTCGTCATTGAGCTTTTGTTGCTTTTGAATTTGAATGCGTAGCGCTTTATCTTTGACAAAAATCATCGAGCCTTTAATACCGGCCACATTAAAGGTCTTGGTCATCGAGGTTAGGCTTACCACCATGTGCTGATAGTCATCTGCTAAGCTCAAAAGTGGCGTAAATTGATGTCCGCTTAACGTCAAATCTTGGTGAATCTCATCACTGACGATTGCCACTTGATACTTTTTACACAGCTCAACAATGGCTTTTAGCTCATCTTTGGTCCACACACGCCCGCCTGGATTGTGCGGATTACACAGTAAAAACAGCTTCACTTTGTGCTTTTTAATCTTGGCTTCGATATCCGCTAAATCAAACTCATAACGCCCGTTTACTTCTTTTAATGCTGAATTGATGACCTTACAGCCATTAAGCTTGGTCTTAATCACAAACGGTGCATAAATCGGATCATTGATTAATACCGCATCACCCACTTCGGTGAATAGGTTCAACATCAGTGACATACTAGGAATCACACCCGGTGAAAACAGGATATCTTCTTTGTTTAACGTCAGACCATAACGACTGCTATGCCAATTAATAATGGCGTCATACAGCGCGTCAGTCTGCTTGGTATAGCCCAACACACCATGCTCAACAACCTTGCTAATGCTATCCAAAATAGGCTGCGCTGCTTTAAAATCCATATCCGCTACCCACAATGGAATGGTGTCATCTTCATAATGCCATTTAATTGAGCCAGTATTGCGTCTATCGATAATGTCATCAAAGTTGTATTGCATGGTGTGGTTCTCGTCTCAGGTGATTTAGGTTGTTTTATTTGAATATCTAAATTTTAAAGTGGTTATTTGAGATGTTTAATTTAAATGGCTGTCTTACGTATCAATCCGCTCAAGCTCAATGACTGCCTTATTACGATAGTATAAGTCATCACGCACACCAAAGCCCAATCGCTCCCAGAATGCGTTGCCAATCTCATTACGCTGAAAAATAAACAACCCAACTTTGCTAATGGATAATGCTTTCATCGCATCCATCACATGATTGACCAGCGCCTCGCCAATACCTTGATTTCGATAAGCCACATCCACTGCGGTATGGTAAATATAGCCACGTCGCCCATCTTCTCCTGCGATAATCACACCGACGATTTGTTTGCCTTGTTCATGGTCAACTTCTGCCACAAAACTTAAGGTCGGATTGCGGTTAAGCATCCTTGCTATACCGTCTTTTGAGTCATCAACGTCATTCAAGCCCATATTGGGCGTGTTAATCCATAATTGGTACACAGCTTCGTAATCGTCGAGGGTCATTTGGCGGATGCTCATGGGATTGGCCTTAGTTGGTCTAATATAGTTAAAAGAATAACATTAAAACACCCACTTTTATGGTGTATATTAAGATTACAATTAAAGCGTTACCTATCCATTTTCAGCCCATTAATACTTTGATTTAATTTACAGAGATTTATCACTATGACCTTATTTAATACAGCATCACCTAAAGCACTAGCCGCCCTTTTATTCGCATTTGTAGTACCACTTACGGCATGTCAAACTACATCAACTAACCAGCCAAATATGCAATCAACCCAACAAAAGTCCAAGATGGCTACTGATATAGAAAAATTAACTTATGACTTAAGCTTGGTTGAGGAAAATCATCTCGAAACTAAACTTGCAGGCGACACTTATATTTTGGACACTTTTATCGTGCCTTTTGAGCAGCCTTATTATGTGTTGGTGCGCCGGACAGATGAAAAACGTATTAGTAAAAATGCGGCAGAGTTAATTGCTGAGACTTATATTCAGCCACGTGGATGTACCGAACCATTGAAACGCCGTGAAGACTTAGATAAGCAAAATGCAAAAGGCTCTGTGCATTTGGTAGGGATTGAGTGTTAGATAAGGTTTATTAAGCAGCTAATCCCGCTTTCCGCTACTATCTTGGTTAGTAAGGCGACGGGCGCTAATGGGCAGAGCCATTCCTGTTGTCTCGATACTGTCTCTACCCTAGTGCCCGTAACGCCTTACCGCACCAAGTATATCCGCTTCAATCAGGGCTAAACTGCTCCTTTATAGCCAAAATCACTAAGATGCTATACTCGAATGATATCGACTATATCCAAACTCTCTAGTATTTGAGCTGTCCCATTATCTAAAGTCGGGACAGTGATAAATAGGTTGTTTATAGCCCTACTAATAGCAACATATCTAAGTCTATGCTTCTCGTCTAGATGCAAGTCAGGATTAGTTATAAAATCAAGTTCCTCTTCTTTCTCAAGTACCAACACTACATTAGCAAACTCTGCCCCCTTAGACTTGTGTATGGTAAATATAGCCACGTCGCCCATTGACCCCTGCCGTCAAATCCGTACACCTAAACTTGGGAGATTTTGATCAGGCAGCTTGACGATAGAAATCCATCCAAACTTGTCTTGGCGATCTCATACCTAAACTCTGCTGAATCCTGACTTGATTGTAATCTAACTCGATATATTTTATGATACTGTTGATTGCTTCAAATCGAGTTTTGTAATTATGATGATATATCAGCTCATTCTTTAAAACGCCCCAGAAGCTCTCTATTGGCGCATTGTCATAACAGTTACCTTTCGCACTCATAGATCCTTTAAAACCGTATTTACTGATCATTTTGCGATAATCTTCGCTGCAATACTGGCTGCCTCTATCTGAATGTACAATAAGCCCTTGGCTAGGTCGTTTATCCTTGATTGCTTTATTTAAGGCTCTACAGACTAAATCTGCTTTCATGCGTTTATCGATAGCGTAGCCAACCAATTCTTTGGTATATAAGTCTTTGACGCCTGCTAAATAAAGCCAGCCCTCATCTGTCCAAATATAGGTTATATCACTGACCCAAGCACAATTAGGACGGTTAACGCCAAACTGTTGTTTAAGAAAATTAGGATAGACTCGCTTGTTATGGTCTGAGTCCGTTGTCACTTTAAAGCGTTTATGACGTCTACATTTGATGTCATGTTCTTCCTTGATACTACGCACCATGTACTTGCTAATCTCATGTCCATGCTCACTTAAATGTGCATGCAGACGCTGATAACCATATCGCTCTTTAGTCTCACTATGCGCAGCTTTTACAAGCAGCTCACAGCGGTTACGATGTATTTGCTGAGCACTGATATTACGCTTGGTCCAGTCATAGTAGCTTGATGGTTTAATATCAAGGGTTTTACACATGCTGGTAATGCTAAATTCATATTTGTGATGGTCAATAAAGGCGTACCTTACTGACCGTGTTTCGCAAAGTACGCCGTGGCCTTTTTTAGTATCTCTCGTTCTTCTTGTGCTATTTTTAGTTCACGCTTTAAACGCTTCATTTCTTCAAGGGCTGAAACAAGCTCTGGATCGTATTGCTTAGTACCCTTGAGCATGCCTTGATTGGCTTTTCGTTGCCAGTTAGCCAGTGTCTGCATTGGCAGCCCTAACCGCCTAGCTGTAGCACTAACATTGCCACCATTATTCTCTATTGCTTTAACTGCTTCTGCTTTAAATTCTTCACTGTATCTTTTAGCTTTCTTTGTCATGGTAAACTCCTATTTGTCTTCCTTAGTTTACCAAGTTTTTGTCTACGGTTTTTTCAGCATAGCTCAGTCCTGTACAGAGAACTCATGACTTAATAAGGTATCGGAATCTTCAAAAGAAGAGATATCAATATAAATTATAGGTATTTTTGCATAAATACCATCTGTTAAAGCGGTGGCAAGAAAGCTTTCAAGGCTAGTATAGATAGCTTCCGCTAACTCAATAAAAGGGGTTTTATTAGGAAAGGATACTTTCACCTCACATCCTAAGACTTTGGATGAGTAGCTAATATATTTGGGAGTTGATAACAATAGTTTTGACGATGGATGCCCTATATCGCTGTCTCTAAAATCAACCATTGATTGTAATATTCTTTTTTCATCATCACAGTCGAGTAGCTTCTTAACCTCATCTTCATAGCCAAGAACATATAGTAAAGCAACCTTAGAGTAAAATAATCCAAAAGCCTCTAAACTTTCGACTAAATATTCTAGCTCCTGAATGTTTTTTAAATCACAATTAAGTAAAAGGTGTGCTAAACATCCATCAAAATTCTCAATTTTATCTTCATCGATAAATTCGCTACTAATTGCTTGAGAACTTAACAAAGCAGTTTCATACCATGTGAGAGACTGAGTTATACGTCCAAGGACTAACTCATTCCAAGCTAGAGAAAAGTAAGCTTCAACAGCTTTAGATAAAATGACTCCATGTTTATGAAAGTAGTTGGTTAATAGAGAAGAAACTATTAAAAGACTTCCTCTAGCAGCCCAATGTAAGTCTACTTGCGTATATATGGTTGCTAAAGCCATATTAGCAAATGTCACATCTTCTATGGACTCCTCTTTATTAAGAGGAGCAAGTGTTTTTCCAATCAACTGAATAGCTCTGTAGTAGTTTTTCTTCTCAGCTTGCCTCAAACCACGTTCGAGTGTCAGTCTACTGACTTTTGTATCTCCATATCTCTTAATTGACTGCTCAGTAAGATAATCTTGTAGAGCCTGATAGCCCGTATACTTACTAAAAAAGTTGTCTAGCTCGTTAATGTAGCCATAAACATTTTCAAATGGGAAGCCTACTAAATACTCACCATCTTCACAAATACTTAGTATTCTATAAAAAATCTCATTCATTTTTTCATAGTCTTGAAAAAACAAAATTAGTTCAATCCTAGTTAAGGATAACTCAGCCTGTAAAGAGTTACTTGGGCGACTTTTGTCCTTTGAGATATCTTTTAATTGATGAATTGTGTGTGCTACTATCGAATCATCTTGTATGCCCTCTTTATTAGTCTTTATATACGTTTCAGTAATATAAATAGTTAAGAGAGTTACGAAATCATCCCAAAGTATTGAGTTGCTAGATTCAGTGATTAATTCATAAATAGAAATGAAGTTATTTTTAAATAAATCAAAATCCTCAAACCAGTAATAAGATGCTCGTGCGTAGCTGTAATAAGCATTGAAGAGTTGGTTTGTTGTACCAAAACGCTTTGCTATGTTAACAGCGCGATCATAGTATCCTTGGGTTTGAAATACAGGTTGTTCTAGTTGCTTACTTAAATTAGCAACTTCTAAAAAAATTCCAACTTGATTATGGCTAATATTATCAGGTTTAATTTCACTATTAATTTGACACTCTAGCTCATCAAACCTTTGCTTTTTACTATAATCATCCTCACTTAATTTAACCTCTCGCTTAAAGCTTGTAGATATTTGTAGTGTCTCAATAGCAATATTTTCCAGTTTATTCTTATAGATTTCATCAAGTATCCAGCTTAAATCTAAAATACATACCTGAATGTTGTAATGTTTCGATAGCTCATCTTCAAGCGCGCTTCTTTGATTAGCTTTAATAAGTTGATTAGTGATACAAAATACCTTTGTATAACCTCGTTCGGTTTCGACTATTTTTTTAACGTCAGTTTTACATTTTGATTTCCATGATTTTTGCGTACTAACAGCAAATGCCCAACGCTCGTTATTAGCATTATCATTTACACCTACATACCAAAGTAGTTTATTTTGCTCTGATACAGGGAAGGTTTGAGTGTCTGTCTTGCCATCTCCACCCGCTACGGGTCCCGTTTGCTCCAGTAAGTTAGGACAAATTATTTTTTGACAAAGTTCCTTGGCAAATGTCTCAAATTGTAGTTCTTTGCTCTTCGTATTAAGACTAACCAAATAGTTCTCGAGATGTACTCGATCAAGTTGACCTATGGTTTTTTCTTCAGAAGTAGAGAATTGCTCGGGACGTCTATTTTTAAGAAACTGCTTTGGACTTGGTAAATGTTGGATATCCATATAATTGCCTTGAATAATATATATTTTTATTATAATTAAGTTTACTTATTCAAAAAAACTAAATAAATTCATATTACGTTTAATTTGATACTACTAAAGTACTGCTCCCTAACAAGCAAACCAAAATTTTTTCTAGCTAGTATAGTCAAAACCACAATACATAGTTGCAAGATTGTAATGTCAACGCTAGCCCCGATTGAAGCGGATATACTGCATGACAAGGCGAGTTGCATAAGCTTGCGATGCGGTGGCGCGCAAAGCTAGCGACACAGCATCGCTTAGCGAATGCCTCGTCATGGCTTGCAGATAGTAGCGAAAAGCGGGATTAGCTCCCTACCTATTGATTTGATTTACAAGCGCCCCTGCACACCTTAAAACCCAATCGTCATCTCCCAATACATCAACACCGCACTCATACTAAAAAACGAGCCCACAGTTGAGATAATGACTATCGCCGACACCCGATCGACCAAGCCATAATACTGACCAATAATGGCAATGGTCGAGAAGGTCGGTGCAGATGCAAACAGCATCGCCACATATTTGTGTTCTATGGACGCACTTGGGATAAGCATAATCGCAAGCAGCATCATGAGTGGATGGACAATCAGCTTACCTAAGCCAATGGTAGTGATTTTGGGTAAATCACCTTTAAGCTCTAATCCATATAGACTCATACCGATAACAAACAGCGCAACCGGTGCGGCAACGCCTGACAGCATCTCCGCGGTTTTGGCGGCTACTTGAGGTACGGGAATACTAAATACTGAGAAGCTAACACTGACGATAATGGCAATAATCAGTGGGTTGCGTGAGAGGTTTTTGGCGATTCGGCGAAATAACTGACCCCACGACTGACTGCCGTCAGCGCTCATACCTGCCATGATAAAAAGCATCGGCAGCATGATAAAACTTTCTATCAGTACCACCATAGATAAATAAGTGGCTGCCTTCGTCGCTCCGATAACCGCTGACAACGCAGCAAAGCCAATAAAGGCACTGTTTGCATACGCCAGAGCTGTCGAGTTAAGCGCAGCAGACACATTGTCCTGACGCCATACCCCTTTAGTCAGTATCACCCCAATCACAAATGCCAGCACCGACCCGATGGCATAGATCAAAAGATAACGCGGCGATATAACCTCCTGAAAAGGCATCTGCGCGATGGCATTAAACATCAAAGCTGGCAGTGCAATATACAATACCAAAGTGCCCATGCCTTTGGAGTGGCTTGGGTCAATGATACGGGTACGTACACTTAAATAGCCCAGTGCGATGATGATAAAAATCGGGACGGTGATATTGATAATGTCGATCATAAATAAGACTACCGCTTGTGGTCAGGGTAAAAAATAGCGTTAACTAACGTCCCTTAAAGTCAGCCTCGCGGCGTTCAACCATAGACATCATCCCTTCTTTGGCATCTTCAGAGTTAAATAAGTGCGGTAAAAAGCTGTGGATATTAGACAGTGCGCTGTCTGCACCATTACGTGCGCCATCTTGTACCGAAGCAAGCAGCGCTTGAACCCCAAGTGGTGCTGCTTTGCTAATCTCAGTCGCCAACTCAAAGGCACGGTCATACTGCTGACCTTTGGGCACCACTTCACTGACCAAGCCCAACTTATCTGCTGTTGCCGCATCAAATGGCTTACCGGTTAATAAATACGGCATGGCTTTTTGCCAACCAGCGGCAGCCACAAAACGTACGGTTGCGCCACCAAACGGCATGATACCACGCTGAACTTCCATCTGTGCAAAGTTGCAGTCGTCACTAGCAACGACCACATCACTGTTGAGCATCAGCTCAATACCAGCGGTAAAGCAGGTGCCTTGTACCGCCACAACCACTGGCTTGGTTCGCTGCCTACCACTGATACCCCACGGGTCAATTTGAGTGTTATCAAAGGCAAACACCCCCTTATCCAGCTTGTCTTGTAGCTCCATCAAGTCAAGGCCCGCGGTGAAGTGCTCACCATGCGCAAAGATTAGCGCACAGCGTAGATTACTGTCTTCTTCATAGTCCGTTAGCGCCTTTGATAATTGAGCAATCATATGGCTGTCAAAGGCATTACGTTTGTCGGTTCGATTGAGTCCAATTAAGCAAATATAACCGCCGTCCGTTTGGTAACTAATGCGATTATTACTATCCGTTTCAGTGCTCATAATGTCATCCTTCTTATGGTTATTTTTTATCGTTATTGAAATTTTAAGGCTTGCAAGGTTTGTGATAACCTAGCTTATAGGTAGTGGTAGTTTTATTTTATTAGCGCCTTTATTCTGGCTGTACTGCTAGCCATAAAGGCTTGGTTCTCTTCCAACCTTGCCGCCTCGACTAAATATATTTATTAGCTACCTCTAATATAGACACCGCCAAGCTATAACACAAGACACATCCTACAGCCGCAACAAAACGTATAGCAATGATCACTTCTTTAAATTCAACTTCTACCAACGCTAACTGTAACAATAGTATGGATAACACCTCTGATTTAGACACCGATGCGCCTTATTCTGAAGTGCCACGTTTTGATAGCCTAATGGATGCCATCAACGCGCTGAGTACTGATGCGCATCACCCTATAATTAAATCATTAGATGAGGTTGATTTACGCCCTGTCTCAGGTGGTGATATCAATCAGGCAAGCGTGTTGACCCTACCCAACTCAAAAGCAGACTTGAGTCAGGTAGCTGATAACAATGACCAAACTGTTCAGAACCAATCACAAAATCCACAGGTATTTTTGAAACAAAACACCCTAAATAATGCGCCACTGTTGTTTGCTGAGGTTGATGGATTATGCGCCATAGCGGCGACAGGTGCGCGTACCTGTCGACCCTTGGCTTACGGTGTGGATAATAAGATAGGACGAAGTTTTTTATTGCTGTCAATGATTCAGCCGTATCAAGGGAGCAGGTCTGATAAAGACGCAGGATGGTACGACTTAGCGAAGCAGCTGGCCACGCTACATAAAGCTGTGCCACCACAACCTGATAAAGCGAGTATTAACTCTGATTCAGTGGAAGATGAAAATAAACAAACCGCTACTTGGTATGCCGGTTGGTTTAGTGACAACTATATTGGTAGCAACCCACAGCGCAATCAGTGGACCGAAAATTGGTATGAGTTTTTTGCTACCCAGCGCCTAGGCGAGCAAACCAAGTTGGCATTTGATAATCACCGCATCAGTCGTCAAATCTTACGACAGCTTGAAAACCTGCAACAAAAGCTATCACTGTATCTGCCTGACTATCCGCTGACAGATGATGGCGGACAGCCACGACCCAGTTTATTACATGGTGACTTATGGGCAGGTAATGCCATGCTCGGCCAAGCTGATGATTATATCGGTAAAGATAAAGCCCAACAGGCCGTTGGTTATTTGATAGATCCGGCGGTATATGTCGGTCATCCTGAGACTGATTTGGCAATGACGCAGTTGTTTGGTGGCTTTAGCGAATCGTTTTACGAGGCCTATGTTGCTTACGGTTTAACTGAGGATGGCTTCGCTGATCGGGTCGATATTTATAACCTGTATCACTACCTCAATCACCTGAATCTATTTGGCAGTGGCTACTTAAACGCGGTTGAGCATATCGCCAAACGCTACGGCTGATGATGCTTTTGCTACGCTTGTTTTTTTACAAACAGCTTTAGAGAGTTTTTCGTTTATCAGTCATGGTATATTGTGTATTAAGGCGTCTAGCTCTACCTCTCAAGCAGTGTAAATAAATGATATCTGGCTGTCTTTAAATTCCTTTTTTGATCGGTGCCATTACAATTAAATTGTCCTATTAAAGCGTGATAAGGCGCTAAAACACAGCAAACCTGTTAAACTAGCGCTGTACAGCCCCATATCTTATCGCCTCTATTATCAGCAGCGCCCTTATTATATTTAAAAAGCCTTGAACTCTTATGACACAGCACACCCCTCGCAATACCTCTAACCACACCACTGCAAAACACAATAACACCTCTACTGAATCAAAACCCAAAGCCAATACCCTACATCCACGCAACCCTCATAACGGTCGCTATGATTTTGTAAAATTAACACAAGCCTTGCCTGAATTGGCCAAGCACACCATCACCAATCCCAGTGGTGAACCGACCATTAATTTCTCAGATGCCGATGCGGTATTGACCCTAAATAAGGCGTTATTGGCGCTACACTACAACATTAAATACTGGGATTTACCCAAAGGTTATTTGTGCCCACCTATCCCAGGTCGTGCCGACTATATCCATCAAGTAGCCGACTTATTGGCCGATAATAACAGTGGCACAGAGAACAAAAAGCCGCATGTGTTAGACATTGGTACTGGTGCCAGCTTGATTTATCCTATTGTCGGTAGTCAAAGTTATGGCTGGCATTTTACGGCCACTGACATCGATCCGGTATCGATTAATACTGCCAAGACCATTTGTGAGATTAATCCAAACCTTAAAAAACTAGTGACCGTCAAACAGCAAAAAAACCCGAAAAATATCTTTAAAGGTGTTATCGGAGAGCATGATTACTTTGATATCACTGTATGTAACCCACCGTTTCATGGGTCAATGCAAGAAGTGCTCGATGCCAATAATCGCAAGCAAACCAAGCTGCAAAAGAACCGCGCTCGCCGTAATCCTAATGGACAAGCCAATAAATTTGCTGATGCCAAAAACAACCTAAACTTTGGCGGTCAAAACGCTGAGCTGTGGACGGAAGGCGGCGAGTTCGCCTTTATTACTCGCATGATTAATGAAAGTGTTGATTATGCTCAGCAAGTGAACTGGTTTACCACCCTTGTGTCTCGTGCAGAAAACTTAAAACCACTCGATGCTCTACTGCGCCGAGTGGGTGCGAGACAGATTAAAACCATTAATATGCAGCATGGTCAAAAAGCGACACGCATCTTGGCTTGGCGTTTTAAGTAATAGTCAAAAAGTTCAGTTAGCTTTATTACAGCAATAAAAAAGCCCTTTGTATGTAAACAAAGGGCTTTTTTTAATCAACAATGTGCCGTTCAAAACCACTCGACTACAACACCATTTTTATACCAATAATAATTAATACCACGCCGCCTAACATCTCAGCTTTATCCTCGAGCCAAGTACCTGATTGACGGCCCAAATAAACACCTATAAAGCTAAAAACAGCGGTTACCAGTGCAATAATAACACACGCCAACCACGCATTAACTGCCAATAGGTTTAAGGTAAACCCTGCTGCCATGGCATCGATACTGGTTGCAATCGCCAACGATGTCATCACCTTATGGTCAATTTTTGTAATGTCATCTGACCCAAGCTCCTCTTCTTCATCGTCACCCATGATGGCTTCGTACAGCATATTACCACCCAAGGCGACTAAGATTATACAGCCTATCCAAGGGGCAGCAGAGGCCAACCAGCCGAGTAATGCAGAACCTAACAAATAGCCAGTTAATGGCATCACACCCTGCGCAACACCAAAGTAGAGTCCTGCCATCAATGCCAGTCGCAGCAACATAGATTTCGCTTTTGCTGAGCTTGCAAAAGGCGCATTGGCCTGCTTAGCACCTAACCCGATAGATACCGCAAAAGCATCCATCGCTAACGCAATGGCCAAAAACAAAAGTTCAATCATGATTTATTTCCTAAGCGTTGAGCAGTAACAGCTAGTTTAAAAACAGAGCATGGAAGTTTATGTTTCACGTGAAACAAAGAAGCCACCTTGCTAGCAAGATGACTTCTTTTGAATGAATTACAACGCTTTGATATTAAATATCTAGGTTACTTACTGTTAGCGCGTTTTCTTCGATGAACTGACGGCGAGGCTCAACATCATCACCCATTAAGCAGGTAAACAGATGATCAGCCGCAATCGCATCTTCAATAGTGACTTTTAACATACGGCGATTTTCAGGATCCATAGTGGTGTCCCAAAGCTGATCGGCGTTCATTTCACCCAGACCTTTATAGCGCTGAACTGACAAGCCACGACGCGCTTCTTGCATCACTTGTTGCCATAAGTGATCAAAGTCACGTAACAAGGTATCTTTTTCACCACGGCGGATGAAGGCGGTATCGGTTAACAGTGTATTCCACTCTTTCGATAAGCGCATGAGACGCGCATACTCACCTGAGTTGATAAAGCCAACATCTAGTAAGTAATGCTGTGCTAAGTTATGCACATAAATGGTGATACGAGGTAACCATTGTGGCTTCTTCGACCACATTTCGCTGTCTTCACCTTCTGGTATTTCATTTTCTGCGTCATCTGACTTAGCGCCCAGTTTAAAGTTAAACTGATTGTCAGCATCTTTTTTGGCTTCAGAGTCATCATCACGCTTCGGCGCATGAATGTTATCCAACTCAATCACCGGTCTTAACTCACTACCAAAGCGCTCCAGTTGTTCTTGCAGCACCGACTTCCACTCGCTCATCGCATCATGGTCGTAAGTCATCTCTGTGGTCAGCTTAGGCACATGTGTTAATGCATCAAGCAACACAGAGGGGTAACGAATCTGTAGACGCGCTTTGACCAGCTGAGTTTGGTTGTAGTCATTTAACAACTGCTCAAGCGCTGTACCAGTGATTGCTGGCGCATCTTCATTGATATGCAGGTTCATCTCATCAATGGTTGATGACAATAGATACGCTTTTAACGCTTCATCATCTTTTAGATACAGCTCTTGACGGCCTTTTTTCACCTTATACAAAGGTGGCTGCGCGATATAAATATAACCACGCTCAATCAGCTCAGGCGTTTGACGGAAGAAGAATGTCAGTAGTAGGGTACGAATGTGCGAACCATCGACGTCAGCATCGGTCATGATGATGATTTTGTGATAGCGCACTTTGTCCGGATTGTACTCATCTGGACCAATACCACAGCCTAGCGCCGTGATTAAGGTGCCCACTTCAGCAGAAGACAACATTTTGTCAAAACGGGCACGCTCTACGTTTAGAATCTTACCTTTTAGCGGCAAAATGGCTTGCGTCTTACGGCTACGACCCTGCTTAGCAGAACCGCCCGCAGAGTCACCCTCCACAATATACAGTTCAGATAATGCAGGATCTTTTTCTTGGCAATCCGCCAGTTTACCAGGCAGACCGGCAATATCTAATGTGGTCTTACGACGGGTAAGCTCACGCGCTTTACGCGCTGCATCACGGGCACGGGCTGCATCGATAATTTTGTTTGCTATCGATTTGGCAGCGCTTGGATTTTCTAGTAAATAGTCGTTGAATTTATCATGCATTGCTGACTCAACAGCAGACTTCACTTCACTAGATACCAGCTTATCCTTGGTCTGACTTGAGAATTTAGGGTCAGGTACTTTTACCGAGACAATAGCGGTTAAACCTTCACGCGCATCATCACCGGTGGTATGCACTTTTTCTTTTTTCATCAGATTTTCGTTGTCCATATAAGTGTTCAGACAACGGGTTAATGCCGAGCGAAATCCTGATAAGTGAGTACCACCATCTTTCTGCGGAATGTTGTTGGTAAAGCACAATACTTTTTCGTTATACGTGTCTGTCCACTGCAGCGCTGCTTCAACAACAATACCGTCGTCTTGGTCACTGACAAAGTGGAATACTTCATTAAGACCTTCTTTACCTGAGTTGATATAAGCCACAAACTCAGACAGACCCCCTTTGTGCTCAAACACATGCTGCTTATCAGAGCGCTCATCGGTCAACACGATACGCACACCTGAATTCAAAAATGACAGCTCGCGCAAACGCTTGGCCAACACTTCAAAGTCAAAGGTGGTACCGGTAAATACGTCAGGGCTTGGGTAGAAGCGAATTTGAGTACCAGTTTGTTCAGTTTCTTCTAGCATTTGAATATCGCCATCAGGCACACCATCGCTATAAGTTTGCTGATAGTGATTACCTTCACGCCAGATATTCATCTCTAGCTTTTTCGATAGGGCGTTCACAACGGACACACCAACGCCATGCAGACCACCAGATACCTTGTAGCTGTTGTCATCAAACTTACCGCCAGCGTGCAGTACAGTCATAATGACCTGAGCGGCAGACACGCCTTCTTCAGGATGCACGTCAACCGGGATGCCGCGGCCATTATCCATCACACTGACCGACTCATCTTCGTGGATGATAATATCGATTTGATCACAATGTCCGGCCAATGCTTCGTCAATTGAGTTATCCACCACCTCAAAGACCATGTGGTGCAAGCCTGTGCCGTCATCGGTATCGCCAATGTACATACCAGGGCGTACTCGCACCGCTTCTAGTCCACGCAATACGCGAATATTTTTTGAGCTATACTCTTCAGGCAACGCCTCCGCTGGGACGTCTTGTGGTAACCCTGCAAGTACGTCTTGCTCGGTATTGTGGTTTGATTCACTCATGATATATCCTTTCCTAAAACGGCTCTGCTGATACGATCAGCAATTCAAATGGCATATGAGGTGATTTTTAGTGTCTTGTCTGGTCTGTTTTTTTAGACCACCGTCCTGCTTTGTCTAGCGGGGTGTTTCTGTTGATGTTATTGATACTAAAAACATTCAAATACAAACGATTCATGCCAAAACCACTAAAACCTATTTTGGTTTTCGCATGAGTGAAACACCCGCTTAGTGCTAACATTTTTGGCCTTCCAATCTTGCCAAACACCCGATTCATTATGCCAATAAAATGGGGGTAAATCTTAACCGTTATTATAGCATTTTTTACCAATAAAAGCATGGCCAATATTAGGCGCCATTACTGCCAACTCATGGCTTTAAGCCTGGTTTTTGTGAATATTTATCACGCTTAACTAAATCTGATTAATGTTCGACATCAAGCGGCCTATTTTTTGTTGCAATTAATCATTTTATAAAGCCATGTTTTATACAAAAGCAACTGATTGACCTATCAACAGTCTCGTGTCTTTTACTATAGCGCTTGAGTTATACTGCCTTGTTTCACATGAAACAAATGAGCTTGTGGCCAATAGGCGCTAATCTTATCCATAACCTCAGTATCCAAACTGGTAATAAATACTTGGCACGATAACTGAGATAGTGTCTGCAATAAGATATCTAGCGCATACTCATCAAGCTCAGCAGTAATGTCATCCAGCAATACCACAGGTAGCACCTCGCTCACATCCGTACCTGAGGATAATGATGCTCCCGATAATATGGGTAGCTGCGACAATCTTAACGCGGTGATCAATAGCTTCTTTTCACCCCGTGACAATACATTAGCTGCCTGCTCGCGCACATTGTCCTCTACCCCTTTATGTGGCAACTCCTCTTTTAGCAGCTCCTTTTGTGACAGTTGGTCTTGTGGTAAACCTTCAGCTTGCTGATGCTGTAATTGCTCAGGGATTTCATTTTGTAGTTGCTGCTGCTCATGCTGCAGCTGACGCGCTTGTGCATCATCGACCCAAAGCACCTGAACGTCTGCACGGTGACAGCCGATACGGGTATAGCCCATATGACAGTCTTGGGTTAAGCGCTGCTGTAACAACTCATCTAGCGGCACCTCTGTGTTATAGCCCGCCGCAAACCTAAGTTGAATAAACGGGGCGTAGTCTGGTAATAACTGACTGATTAACTGCTCAAATAGTGGTTTCCACTCGTCGAATGCCTGCTGCCGATAATGAGTTATCAGTGCCGCATGGGTCGCCAATCCTTTATCCCAGGCAGCTAACTCTTGCTGCTGATACTGTGACAAACGTGGTGATTGCTTCAGCAAAGTATTTCTTTGTTTTAGTAAGCGCTGATAGGCCAGCCATTGGGGATGAAAGCCTGGTTTCACGTGAAACGCAATCCAGTCTAATAACTGACGGCGACTGCCACTACCGACCTCTAAGATATCCATCGATGACGGATCGATTAACAGGGTAGGTAGCTGCTTGGCCAATGCACTTTGTACATAGACGGTCTGTTGGCCCAGTCGCATCACGCTACTGGCATCTTGCGCCTTTTGAATGGCCATACTGCCCCCATCGGCAAACTTAGCGTGTACCGTGGTATTAGGCGCATGATGCGAGATATAGCGCTTAGGCTGATGATGGCGAAAGCTTTTGCCCCGTGACAGCAGATACAGCGACTCCAACAAAGAGGTCTTGCCACTGCCGTTGGCACCCACGAACACATTGCACTGCCCAAGCTGAATACTGACAGCTTGTAAATTGCGTAATTGATAGACACTCAGTTGCGTCAGCATAATAAAAACCTTTGCACACTCATCTAACTCAGAAACGTTAGCCTCATAATCCCATCTAGGATACGCCTTAGTTTAAATGACCGGCATCTAATGCGCATCTTTTAATCGTATGTTTCTTATTATTGAGCTTATGATGGTTATTTCTATATTCACTCATTGATAGTCATTCATCGCTTAGATTTATCGCCATACTTTTATCATTGACGATATTCATCATTAATCTTATCCAAACTATCAGCGCCTATCTTTTCGTTATTCGTCTTTTTCTAACCTGTTCTAATTAAATCTGACCAGACTTATATGTGTTGGCAATTTTCCAGACCCTTTCCTAACACCAATTTTTTCACGCCAATATTTAACGCTTAAACTTTTAATCCCAAAATTAAGGTCAGCCACTTTAAGCGAATCTTATACGTCATCACCTAGATTAATAACCGCTGATTTTAAGTTTTAAAAACCGTTAATTTTAATGACCTAATTGAGTGATTAATTCGCCCATTCTATTTAACATAATCTACAGTAAATATTAGACACCATAATTATGTTAAATGAAATTAGGTAAAAGTACGGTTGAAAATAGACAAATCATTAGCACTTTCAACCTTAAATTAAAGCCAAAACCTACCCTTAAAAGCAGCAGATAAGTCAATAGCAAAGCACCGTGGTATATAGCGATCAAAACTTTGGCCAAAAAAAAGCAAGACCCTTAAGATCTTGCTTTACTTCTAACCATACCAACCGATTAAATACGCATCGGCATAATCACATATTGATGCTGAGTATCATTATGCTGATTCACCAATACTGAGCTATTGGCTTGGCTCATATGTAGCTGTACATCGCCGCCTAATACATCAAGAACATCTTGCAAATAAGCCGCATTGAATGACAATTCGATTGGCTCACCTTGGTATTGAACCTGCAATGCCTCGACCGCTTCATCTTGCTCAGCGTTGTTGGCACGCACTTCCACTAGACCGTCTTGCGCGAACTTAAAGATAACGCCTCGTGACTTCTCGTTACTTAAGATAGATACCCGTCTCAGCACATCGAGCATTTTTTCTTTGTTGACCAAGGCTGTCTTGTCGGTACTGGTCGGCATCACACGGCGATAGTCAGGGAACTTACCGTCAATCAGACGTGCAGTAAAGGTGACTTTTACCGAATCATCAATCTGCCCTGCACTATCAACATTGCCAAATGGCAAGCTTACCTGCAAAAACTCACGTCCAAAGCTTAAGGTTAAGGTACCGTCTTTGTCCCCAACCAACTTGCCCAACTCATTGGCCAAACGCTCAAGCTCAATCACTGCCTTGCGTGGCAAAATAGCTTGCATGGCAAAGTCATCAGCCACATCAATCACGCTGCGAGCCAGTGCCAGACGGTGTCCGTCGGTTGCTACCGTGGTTAATTGACGTTGACCGACCTCAAACAACATGCCGGTTAAGTAATAACGCACATCTTGAATGGCCATCGCAAACTGAGTTTTGGTCATCAAATCTAGCAGCACCAGACGGTTTAAGGTCAATGCGGTGATGTTGGCTGGATTACCCAAAATTGGGAAGTCTGCTGCCGGTAAAGTACCCAGCACGAAGCGGCTTTTACCACTGGTAATCACACAGCGCTCATTGCCTTCAGCGCTGATATTAATCTGCGCATCTTTTGGTAGCAGCTTACAGATTTCATGCAGCTTAGTGGCTGGTAATGTTGTCGCACCAACCTGCCCAGTTGCGCCGTTATCCAGCTTAACTTCAGCGGTGAGCTCCACTTCCAAATCAGAAGCAGTCAAAATTAATGCCTGCTCTGTTATCTCTAGTTTTATATTGCCTAACACGACCATGTTATGGCGTTTATCTGCCGCTTTAGCAATCAAATTAATGGCTTTTAGCAGCAATTCACGATTTATCGACAGTTGCATAATAATAGGACTCTTTGATTGAATATCTGGAGTGTACAGTCAAGGTTTATCGCTAGTATAACTAAATATTGGCGGCTGTGCATCGCATCTATTGACGATACGATATCGGCGATATGCTAAGCATTTGCTGAGTAAAACCAACTCACCCCTACCCTGCTTGTAGTGTCATCGCCAACGCTTTATATTCTTTGTCTAACGCAGGATCTTCTTTGCGCAGCTCGGCCACTTTATCGCAAGCATGCATCACGGTCGTATGATCACGGCCACCAAAAGATTGCCCGATATCTGGGAAGCTGTCTTTAGTCAGCTCACGTGCTAATGCCATCGCAATTTGGCGAGGACGCGCAATACTACGTGTGCGCTTCTTACTCATCAAATCTTTTACCGATACATCGTAATATTCAGCGACTACTTTGCGAATATTATCCATACTCACCGCTTGTGAGCGTATGGCTATCACGTCTTTTAGCGCGTATTGCACCATATCCAAATCAATAGGATTACCGGTCAAGTTAGCGGTTGCCATCACCTGGTTCAATGCGCCCTCTAAGCGTCTCACATTCGACACCACGTTTTGCGCAATAAACAACGCACACTCTTTTGGTAACTCTACCCCAGATAAATGCGCTTTTTTCTGCAAAATTTGCATCCGTGTTTCCATCTCAGGCGGATCAATCGATACCGCTAATCCTGAAGAAAATCTTGAACGGAAACGTTCATCAAACTCTGTCATCTGCGACGGATGTCTGTCTGAAGCCAAGATCACTTGCTTACCTTCAACCATAAAATCAGCAAACAGCGACAAAAACTCACTACTGGATTTGTTTTTACCGGCCAACACGTGCACATCGTCAATAATTAACAAATCAACGCGTTTGATCTTTTTCTTAAATTGCTCAATTTTTTGATTTCGCAGCGCATAAACCAGCTGATTGATAAACTTTTCTGAGGAAAAATAATAAAAGGTTTTACCAATTTTAAGATAACGGTGCGCAACAGAGTGCATCAAGTGAGTTTTACCCAATCCTGATGCGCCATACAAAAACAAAGGATTATGACGGTTTTGAGACTGCTTTTTACCCAGTTCTAAGCAGGCTTTATAAGCCAGCATGTTAGATTTACCCGTCACAAAGGTTTCAAAGGTAAACATCGGATTGATATAGCTTAACGCTTTATCACTATTGATGTTTGCCGCTTCTGTTTGCGTAGAGCCCGTCGACGCTGATGACGAAGTAGGCGCCGATTGTAGCGCATCGCTTAAGTGACCCGCAGCTTGATTTTGCTTTGGTTGCACGCTGCTTTCAACTTGAATGACAACCTGTTTGATACTGCCTTGACTGTGCTGCTTGGCCAATTTTTCAATTTCAGCAAAATGATGCTGTTTTAAATGTGATACGAAATACTGGTTTGGTGCCAACAGCTCTAAAGTATCACCCAACACATTGGCCGATAGTGGGCGTAACCACATCGTAAACTCATTTTCTTTGAGTTGATATCTTAAGTCATCAAGACATCTATCCCATAACGGCAAACTATCTGACATGACCCATCCTACAGTGACAAAAAAATATGACAAAAATGAAAACTAAAAAACAAGACTTGAAACAAGCATAGGGTAGGCTGTTGTCTTATCGGTGTATACGACGCTTGTTGGTTTAAGTCTGTCGCTATTTTAATGACGCCCAGTCCTATTTATGGGGGTACTTTAGCACACAAATTCGCAAATATCATCATATTTATTCTGTGGATAACTTTGTGGCTAACCTTGTGGATAACTAAAATAGCGAAGTTATACAGGTTTTAGTAACAGCTTATCAACACCTTTAACCACAAGATAATTTATTGATATTGTTGTGTTTTTTATGGTTATACACAGAAAACAAGGGTACTAATAATAACAAAAGAACTATTATATATATAGTTATAGGGGAAAGCGGTTTCTGTGGATAAGTTTTTTGAATATATGAAAATTCAGTTCGGTACAAACCTATGGAAAGCATGATGTTTGATACCAAATAGATTGGCTAGGAACAGATTTAGCAGTGAATAATTAACCAGTTATCAGCTTAATTACGAACTCGGTTTTTAACCACATATTTAATTAATGACAAAGATAATTAACCAGTAAATCTTAGTGGTCATTCAATACTGATAAACTCAATCAAAATGAAATGAACAAAGCTACAAAGTTAGTAAAATCTATAACAAGCTCATTTGAATGATTGGTTTAAAGCGGTTTGACTAAGTCAGAGTCGCTGGTGTGATTTGATCTGAAAACTCAGAGAGATAAGCGCTTAGACTTGATTGATTTGGGTATGATTAACTCGAGTAACAGGCTTGTTTTAGGTTAAAAACTAAGGGTATTATGGTCATAAATGGGTCAAAGATAAATCGCTGTTTATAGAAAAATAGCCAAACTTAAGAACAATAACTGGATTGAAACAGAGTTTTGATTAAGCGGCAAACCACAGAACTTATTTTTAGATAATTCATTCTCGATAGAAAAATGAGTGCTATAAACCAAGCTTAGCTTAGTCGCAAGATCGAAGACCCCAATGTATTCAAAAAAGTTATCAATCAATAAAAATGCCAATAGTCGATAGGTTAGATATATTTAACAATCATCAGGTAGTTCCGGATTCAAAATATGAGAAATAAACCATTTATTTTTATTTAGTTTATCTAATTAATGACCTGATTTTGAATATATAAGAAAACCTAAGTGTTAAGTTGTTTTAATCAGTGAGGCATGTAGTAAGCTCAGTTATCTAAAGTAAACGCTGGTATCAGTGAGTCGAATAGGGCGGTTAAGCCAATATAATACGGGTCGTTGGCGCTGGTTGTTGGCAGTGTCAAAATTATTGACATAAATATTTATTTATGGCATAATCGCTTGCTACTACAAATTCTTAGTAAACTGTATTTATTTAAAATTTACATTCTTTTCTTTGCTGTCAAAGGTGATTTATGAAACGTACATTCCAGCCAAGCGTTATCAAACGCAAGCGCACCCACGGTTTCCGTGCTCGTATGGCAACTAAAAAAGGCCGTCAAGTTTTAGCGCGCCGTCGTGCAAAAGGTCGTCATCGTTTAACTGTATAGTTTATAGCGTGTCTACTTTGATGATAAGACACACCTATACTAACCGATGCTAGCATCTGCATAGACAAATTGATTTTTATATTATATTAAAAGCACCTAGTTATTAGGTGCTTTTTTTGCTTATAGCACCCAAAAATCAAAATTGATCACTTCTTTGCTATATATTCTATCTTTCACAGACCGATTCTTCTCGTTACTTATTGCGTTGACCTACCATGACTGATTATTGTTATCCCAAAACAAAGCGATTGTTAAAGCCAGCAGAGTTTAAGCAGGTATTTAACCAGCCTCTATTAAAAGTGCATCAAATTCACTTTATGGCCTTTGCTTATCCTTCTGATCGCACTCAGGCAAGATTAGGGATGGCGATTACCAAAAAGAAGATATCGACAGCGGTTGCTAGGAATCGAGTCAAGCGCATCATACGTGAGCAGTTTCGACACAGTCATGCACAGCTGCCAGCGTTAGACCTGGTATTTATTGTCAAAAAGTCGCCTAAAGCATTGACTAATGCCCAGCTGCAGCAAGAAATACAAGATTTATTAGGCAAAATTAAGCACAAACATAAGGTGCTGCAGCAAAAACAAAGTCAGGACAGTCGTCAACAACATGGCTAGATTTACATCTATGATGGCTCGTATATTGCTGTTAATCATCAAGGGCTATCAAAACTTTATAAGTCCTGTGTTGCCTGCAAGATGCCGTTATTATCCAACCTGTTCAGAATATGGTAAGCAGGCGATACAGTGGCATGGAGCGGGTAGGGGCGGCCTGTTAACCCTAAAGCGTGTTTGTCGCTGTCATCCATTAGGCGGTCACGGTATCGACTTTGTGCCTTTACCTTTATACCGCTACCTGTTTTATCCCATCAATAATGACCTGCTACATCCTTATCATTTAGCGTCTAACCGCTCGAACCTATCCAAATCTTCTCCCGCTCATCAACCAAAAACCGATATCAATAGCAATCTAAGTTTTGTTTCACGTGAAACAAAAATTGTTGAACGTGGTGTTTATAAAGACAGCAGCAGTTATCGAGCACGGTTAAATGCTCAGATCAGGCAGTCTCGTTAGTCTTACACTCTACAATATTTATTATCACTTGCAGCGAGTATTAGCGTAACTGCGATAGGTCAGTGTAGGCGAGATTAGTTTAGGTTGGAGTAGGTTAGGTTGGAGTAGGTTAGGGTAATTGCTAATGAATGGTCAGTTGATTATTTGTGTGCAGAGGTTCTGTTCAGTTGATTACTTATGTATGGGGTATGGGCGAGTGTTTGCTTCCAATTAAACCAACCGTCAACTCAATGACACCTTAGTGTGATTTAATACAGAATTTAGAGCAGGGTATGAATGCAAATCGGTCCTGTTTTGGCTTAAAAATAGATTCTATATCATTTACCATGGTTTTTTAGTAAAATAGTCACCATTTTGTAAACGTTTTTACTGATAGTAAACCTATCAGTGAGGTATCTGTGTTGCCTTTTTGAGGCATAAATACAGACAGCAGTCTTCGCTTTATCACAGGCTGCATCCACAACGTTTGCCTTGTTTTCGTTTTAATTTAAGTTTTTTTATAACCTTTTAGAACATTCATTTTGAGTTGTTTAGGACAATCTTATGCAAAAGATACTACGGGTGCTCATCATCATTGCGATGCTGATTACCGCTTACTTGCTGGTGCTAGCGTGGCAAAAAGACTATGCCAACGCCCCAGCACCATCAGCAGACGCAGTAACCCCTTCTGTATCCACTTCTACTGGTTCAGACATCCCAACTAGCACAGGTGTTAGTGACAGCGATATTCCTGTAGCGACCGTTTCAGACCAACCTAATACCCAAGGTGTGTCTGAGATGAGTCAAGCACAGTCTGGGGAACTTATTGACGTCACCACAGACCGCTATCATGTCAAAATTGACCCTCAAGGCGGTAACGTGGTTTACGCAGCATTGCGTGACTATGACGCGACGTTGGATAGTGAGCAGCCGTTTGTCTTATTAGAAAACTCATCTGAGCGTGTCTATATTGCTCAATCTGGTCTGATTGATACCAATAACAATGGTGATGGTATCGATAAACCACAAAGCCCAGCTAACTATAGCTACCAATCAAGCAGCTATAGCATGCAGGACGGTCAAGAAACACTAGAAGTGCCTTTAGTGTATAGACAAGACGGTCTACGCGTGACTAAGACCTTTACCTTTACGCGCGGTAAGTATCCGATCTCAGTCAACTACAATGTGAATAACACCACAGGTAAGGACTGGAACGGTACCTTATTTGCACAGTTAAAGCGTGATAGCAGCAAAGACCCAGGTATGGGCGGTAAAGGTGCACTAAGCATGGCGACCTACCTAGGCGGTGCTTGGGGTACGCCTGACGATGAATACAATAAGCTGAAGTTTAAAAACTTTAACGATGATGAACTTAATGCCAGCAGCAATAATGGCTGGGTTGGTATCGTTCAGCATTACTTCGTGTCTGCTTGGACACCAGAGAACTTTACCGGTAAATTCTTTAGTCGTGAAACCGCTAACGGTGACTACATCATCGGTATGTTAAGTCAGCCAATTATGGTACCTGCTGACAAACAAGCCAACGTGACGGCAACCTTATATGCCGGTCCAAAAGTTCAAAAAGAATTGGGCGGATTTGCACCAGGCTTTGAAAAGACAGTTGACTATGGTTGGGCATGGCCAATTTCTAAGTTCTTATTCTTAATCCTATCAACCATCCACAGCGTGGTAGGTAACTGGGGTTGGGCAATCATTGGACTAACGCTTTCTGTGAAACTGGCGCTAATGTGGATCTCTCACAAAAGCTACTATTCAATGGCAAAAATGCGTGCCCTTGCACCGCGTTTGGCAGCGTTGAAAGAAGAGCATGGCGACGACCGCATGAAGATGTCTCAAGAGATGATGGCCATCTATAAAGAAGAGAAGGTCAACCCAATGGCAGGGTGTCTACCTATCTTACTACAAATGCCTATCTTCCTAGGCTTGTACTACATGTTGGTAGAAAGCGTTGAGTTACGTCATGCGCCATGGATCTTGTGGATTCAAGATTTATCTTCAATGGATCCTTGGTTCATCTTACCGATCTTGATGGGTGCCAGTATGTTTGCGCAGCAGTCATTTAGTCCGCAGCCTACAGACCCAATGCAAGCGAAAGTAATGAAGTTCTTACCTATTATTTTCACTTTATTCATGCTGTTCTTCCCAGCAGGTTTGGTACTATACTGGACCGTGAACAACTTATTCACCATGGGTCAGCAGTTCTTGGTTAACAAGCAAGTAGAAAAAGAACAGCGCGAGAAAGCGGCAAATATGGCCAGCTAAACGCTACTATCTAAATCGTATTGTATTAAAAAGCGCCTATATGGATTCATATAGGCGCTTTTGTTTAGCGAGTAATAAATAGCCATTATCGGCAAAGCTGAGGTCTAATCTATTATTCTATGATTGAATATTGCACGGCTAGCACCTACTATAGACCCATCAAGGCAATGTTTGTTGAGACCATTGCAGTATTCAAATAATGCACTATCCATATAAATTGAGCCAATACTTATGACACAGACAAAAACAATCGCGGCGATAGCCACGCCTTTGGGCAGAGGCGGTGTGGGTATAATTCGTCTTTCTGGACCTAAGGCCGTTCAGATTGCCTGTCAGCTAACAGGAAAAGACAGCTTTACCCCAAGATTAGCCAGCTTTTGCCGCTTTTATGATGCCAATGACAATGTGCTTGATGAAGGCTTGGTGCTGTACTTTAAAGCGCCTCATTCTTTTACTGGCGAGGACGTCATTGAGCTACAAGGCCATGGCGGTATGATATTACAAAACCAACTGCTCGCTCGGGTATTTGAGCTCGGTGCGCATCAGGCACAAGCAGGGGAGTTTTCTTATCGTGCATTTGATAATGATAAGCTTGATTTGCTACAAGCTGAGGCCATTGCTGATGCGATCGATGCGACCAGTGCCGCCGCTGCTAGTAGTGCTATTCGCTCGTTGACAGGCGCTTTTTCTAATAAGATTAATGAGCTATTAGAAGCGCTTATTGAGCTAAGACTGTACGTAGAAGCCTCGATTGATTTCCCCGATGAGGAGGATGTGGACTTCTTATCTGATGGAGTCATTGAGGGCAAGCTTACCGCTATTCAGGATAAATTAAACACCATCATGGCCACTGCTCAACAAGGGCAACTGCTGCGTGATGGGGTGCATGTGGTACTAGCAGGGCGACCTAATGCAGGCAAATCTAGCCTATTAAACAGCCTAGCAGGGCAAGAGCGCGCTATTGTCACTGATGTGGCAGGTACCACTCGTGATACCTTACAAGAGACCATTGTGCTCAATGGTTTAACCATTCATTTGACCGATACCGCAGGTCTTCGCGATACCACAGATGCGGTCGAGCGTATCGGTATTGAGCGTGCACGTAGCGCTATCAATCAAGCTGATTTGCTGCTTTTGGTGTATGATTTGTCGCAGCAAGAAGACCCTATTGCTTTGGCGTCGGAGCTTTTTGGTAACAGTGAGTCCGGTACACCGAACTTTGATAGTAGTAAGCTGTTATTGATTGGTAATAAGCGTGATCTGCTTGAGCAAGATGTGCAACAACATCTAGCGAATATTGAAACCGTAACTGGCTATGATCAGGTGAATGTTTCATGTGAAACATCAGCAGGTATTGAGCAATTAATTGCCACGTTATGCGATAAAGTTGGCTTCCATCCGCCTGAGAATAGCTTAATTGCACGTACACGCCATATTGATGCGCTCAGACGCACTCAGCAGCATTTAAACGATGCTCACGAGCAGTTAGTGCATTATCAGGCAGGTGAATTGGTTGCCGAAAGCCTGCGCCAAGGTCAGCACAGTTTGGGTGAGATTACCGGTGAGTTTAGCGCTGATGATTTATTAGGCCGTATTTTTGGTAGCTTTTGTATAGGTAAGTAACAGCCGTAAGCAGTGTTATAGTCAGCGAACGACTAAACGGTTACAGTGTTAACCTCGCTAAGCCTACATTTGTAGTACTTGCGCTCGGTTGCCTTGTAACCATTTTAGATTTCTTTGACTATAGTAGTATTCACCTAGATTACATTAGCTTAAAGCCTAAACTGTATTGCCCTAACATTAACGTTAGGGCGCGCCAAATAATTGATTAAATACAAGTAGAGAATAATCTATGCAGTGTCCTTATTGTAATGCCGATGATACCAAGGTTATCGACTCACGCTTAGCCGCTGAAGGGGCACAAGTGCGTCGTCGTCGCCAATGTAACCAGTGCCAAGAGCGTTTTACGACCTTTGAGGTTGTGGAGGTCGTGATGCCTCGTATCATCAAATCTAATGGCCGTATTGAGCCTTATGATTCACAAAAACTGCGCCGCTCCATTCAGTTACCGCTACAAAAAAGACCGGTCACGCTCGATGAGCAAGAGGCAATGATCAGCCGTATTGAAAAGCGTATCCGTCAGCTTGGTGAGCGTGAGATCAGTAGCAAAGACTTGGGTGAAGTGGTGATGAGTGAGCTTAAAGAGCTTGATGACGTGGCTTATGTGCGCTTTGCCAGTGTCTATCGTGATTTTCAAGATATCGAAGCATTTCGCCAAGAGCTACAAAATATTCGTCCGGCTGATGAGCAGTAAAATATTGTCTTCAGCATGCTTATTCTATAGTCAAACAAGTCTAAAGTGGTTACAAGGCAGTCGAGCGCAAGTACGACAAATGTAGGTTTAGCGAGGTTAATACAGTAACTATTTAGTCATTCGCTGACTATATCACTTAAAACACAATCACTCAAAAAACAATCACTTAAAACATAATCACTCAAAATACAATCATTCAAAACACATCAAATAACGCATCCATTCCAAGTCCATATCTGCTAAAGCGAGCCCAATAATGACAGCAAATGAGCAAACAGCGACAGACAACTATTACATGATGTTGGCCATCGAAGAGGCCAAAAAAGGCATTTATCGTACCCGTCCCAACCCAGCTGTTGGCTGTGTTATTGTTAATAATGGCTTAATAGTAGGGGCGGGGTTTCACCCTAAGGCAGGGGAGCCTCATGCAGAGGTTTTTGCGTTAAGACAAGCTAAACAATCAGCCAAAGGCGCAACCGCTTATGTCACTCTTGAGCCTTGTAGTCATACTGGTAAAACACCGCCGTGTGCACGCGCATTAATAGAATCTGGCATCAGTCGTGTGGTCATTGCAGGACTAGACCCAAACCCACAAGTGGCTGGACGTGGTGTGACGATGCTGAAAGAGGCTGGTATAGCGGTAACGGTTGGTATAGGTAGTAGCCAAGCCGAGCAGTTAAATCTAGGCTTTTTAAAAGCCATGCGGACTCAGATGCCTTATGTACGATTAAAGATAGCGACTAGTCTTGATGGACGTACCGCCATGGCCTCAGGAGAGTCCAAGTGGATTACTGGTCCTGCTGCGCGTGAAGATGTGCAGAAGCTGCGGGCGCTTAGTGGGGCGATTATTACCGGCAGTCAAACAGTTATTGATGATAATCCAAGCCTTAATGTGCGTTCCACTCAACTGGGTGTGGATGTCGAACAGGTTCCTCAACCGAAAGTAGTGGTATTAGATAGGAGAGGCAGGTTACAAGGCGCAGATTATCAAGTATTACAGCGTCAAGATACGTTGATTTGGTCTCAATCTGACTTAACCCAGTTATTGCAAACATTGGTAAGCGAATATCAGATATATGATGTGTTGGTAGAAGCAGGCTCTGAGGTAGCAGGTAGTTTTGTTGAAGCGGGACGGGTTGATGAGCTTGTTGTTTATCAAGCGCCCTGTGTGTTAGGTGATAAAGCCAAACCCATGTTAACGATTGCTATGGATCATTTAGCGGCACAGCGACGCTTTGACTTACTCTCTGCAACACCTATCGGTGAAGATTTAAAGCTGATTTATCGACCCTATTCAGAGCGCTTATTGACAAATAAATAGTGAAGTTAATAGTGAATTTATTACAGCAGTTAGTACGGCTAACAGTGGTGCCAGTGTTGGGATAACGTACTTATCGTTATTGTTTAAAAAATAGTTATCCACAGTGCGTAAAATTAAAGTGTTATTTTTAAACTTAAAATGGGACGTTCCACATGGAACTGTGGATTATTTAAGTTTCATGTGGAACCTAAATTGATAAACCTAGCTCTAAACCCCTTGTATATAAAGGTTTCACGTGAAACTGCAATTGATGTTAATAAATACCCACAGTTTTCAACACCCTGTGGATAACTATCTTTAGCAACCCTTGTATTACATAGGCTTATTGCTTTTATAAAAAGTTATCCACAGGGTGTTAGTGTTGTAAATAGTGCTAAATTTGCCAGTAACAGCTGTGTTTCATGTTCATTTTTAAGCACAATGAAGCGGTGACAGTTGGTCATCAAGTTGGTTTTAGTTTTGCCTTTAGCTTTCATATTTGAGGTTTCATGTTTGAGGTTTCATGTTTCAGGGTTTTAAGGTTTTATTATTTAAGCATTTGAGTTTTAGACAGTTGGCACTCATTTATTAATACACTAACCATTAATACATCATCAAATAGACAGATAAACAGATAAACAGATAAACAGTTAAACCATTCATTAAATAATAGGAGTCATTATGTTTACCGGTATTATTGAAAGTACAGGTACTTTACGTGCCACTGAGGAAGTGGACGGTGATGTGCGTTTGATCATTGAGTCTGACAATTTAGGCTTTGACGATGTCAAACTAGGAGATTCAATCGCCAGTAACGGTATTTGCTTAACCGTGGTCGCTATGGATGATAATAGCTACTCAGTCGATGTTTCACGTGAAACTTTGGCGAAAACCACGATGAAGCACTGGCAACCAGGCGATACGCTTAACCTAGAAAAAGCAATGCTACCAACAACCCGTTTTGGTGGACATATGGTGTCAGGCCATGTGGATGATGTGGGTGTCATTAAAGTGATGCGTGAAGATGCGCGTTCTATTTATATCGAAATAGCCATTCCTGATGCGCTGAAAAAATATGCAGCCACTAAGGGTTCTATCACTGTCGATGGTATTAGTCTCACCACTAACTTGGTGAAAGATAATATTGTGTGCCTGAACATTATTCCGCATACCGCTGAAGTGACCAATATTGGTCGTCACTGGAAAGTAGGCGGTGAGGTGAATATCGAAGTGGATCTGATTGCTCGTTATCTTGAGCGCTTAAACAGTGCCGAAGCAGAGTAGGGGTAAGTTTACAACCTCTGTTTCATAAGCATTAAAGATAATATCAATCATAAAAGGCACTGAACAATGACACATACTGATAATAACAATCCTAGCCAAAGCCAAAAACAGCGGGTTATTTTTGCAGGAACCCCTGAATTTGCAGCGATTAGCTTGCAAGCGTTAATTGAGCAGCAACAGGCGCTTAATATAGACATTGTGGCGGTATATACTCAGCCAGACCGTAAGGCAGGGCGTGGTCAAAAACTCACCGCATCTCCTGTGAAACAGCTAGCGCTTGAGCATAATATCCCTGTTGAGCAGCCATTGACCTTCAAAAAGTCAGTTGAGGAAGGACAGGCAGCGCGTGAAACATTAGCGGGCTATCAGCCTGATGTGATGGTCGTCGCTGCCTATGGTCTGATATTGCCATTGGGCGTGTTAAATACGCCAACCCATGGCTGTTTGAATATTCATGCCTCTTTGCTGCCACGTTGGCGTGGTGCGGCGCCGATTCATCGTGCACTGTTGGCTGGCGATGAGCAAACCGGTATTACTATCATGCAGATGGATAAGGGCTTGGATACCGGCGATATGCTATATAAGGTAGCGTATGATATTGCGGCTGATGAGACCACTGCCAGTTTGCATGACAAGATGGCTGATCTTGGCGCTGAAGCGATCGTTACTGTATTAAAAGACTTACCGCGTTATCAGGCGCAAGCTGAAAAGCAAGATGATAGTCTGGCCAATTATGCAGAAAAGCTGAGTAAATCTGAGGGCGAAATCGATTGGTCACAGCCTGCACAGCTGATTGAGCGTCAAATACGCGGTATGCATCCTTATCCGGGTGCTTATACCTTTTTGGCAGATACAGAAGGTAAGGGTGAGCCGAAGCGTGTGAAAGTGTTGGCAGCAATGCCTGTTAATCCCTCTCAAACAACAGCCGTTGCCCCGGGTACAGTGATTAGTGTCGGTAAAAATGCTATCTTAGTGGCCTGCGGTAAGTCAGAAACAGAGGCTGATGCGGCTGGCACAACACTGCGTCTGACTAAGCTACAGTTTGCTGGCAGTAAGCCTGTCACCGCTGAGCAAGTGTGTCATGGCAGTCAACTTGATGATGGCGATCAGTTTGTGCCACAAAGTCAGTAGTTTGTATTAAATTCTCTGCAAAGTCCCCTTTTATTCAAAGGGGGCGTTTGGTCTCTATTTTTATTTGTTTAAACTGATATTTTTTTAAACTGAGGTTTTAAAAATATCCTCTAAAATGACAGGTCATAGTTAACCTTCAGCTGTAAACATCAAACCAGTATCTATTCAACTTATAATCCAGTCAATTATTTAACCCAATCAATTATCCAAATTAGGCATTCCATGAGCAGTAAACCAAACCCTATCCCGCAACATAAAAAAAACGTCCGTGTCGCGGTGATTAATACCTTGATATCAATACAACAAGGACAGTCATTAAGCAGTCTTCTCGATCCGTTATTAAACGGCATTAATGGCGATGACAAAGGCTTTGCCCATGCCTTATTGCTGACAACTTTACGTCACTGGCATGCGACAGCACGCTTGGTGGACAGCTTAGCGGACAATCCGATTGATGAGATTGAGGTACGTACGACCATTCAATTAGGTATTACACAGTTGCTGTATTTGAATGTGGCTGACCATGCTGCGATTCATGAAACGGTCGAAGCGGTGAAACATATCGACTTTGCGCGTGCCTCAGGTCTAGTCAATGCGGTACTGCGTAAAGTGGCGAAAAATCCGAATAAATTCCGTAAAAAAGCCAATAAAAATCACAGTCTGCCAAATTGGTTGGCACAGCAGTTAAAAGCAGATTGGCGTGAGCACTATGATGAGCTGACTCAAAGTCTGCGTCAGTCGGCGCCGATGTTTTTGCGGGCAAATAGCCTGCAAACCGACAGTGAGCGCTATATCTACCAGCTGGCAGAAGAGGAAGTTTCAGCAGAGTTGGTATCACTAGACACGGCCATTAAATTGGAAGGTATTGGAAATAGTATTGAAATTAAACAGCATGCGATTGAGCTGATTGATAGCGTACCTGTTAGTCGTCTGCCTGAGTTTGAAGAGGGTATTGTCAGTGTACAAGATGCGCATGCACAGCTGGCTGCCCCTATTATTGATGCGCTACTGCAAAAGGCAGTTAGTGCTAATCCAGAACAGAACATACGTTTGCTTGACGCTTGTGCTGCACCAGGCGGCAAACTGGCGCATTGGCTTGAACTATTGGGTTTGCAAGAGTCTAATCAAACCGGATTGTTTCACGTGAAACAGCAAGATTCTAATGACAGCATGACTAAAGTTGATATGCTCGCCATTGATAATGAACCCAACCGCATCACCCGCATCTTTGAAAACTTGGAGCGTTTGCAACTGCCAAAGCCTATCGTCAATAGTAAGCTGCATTTGGAAATCGAATGTGTCGATGCGACCACTTGGCAAGTCAAACAGGCGAGTGATGTGTCGGCTGGTTTTGATGCAATACTGCTCGATGCGCCTTGTACGGCGACCGGTGTTATCCGTCGTCATCCAGATATTACCTTGCTGCGTACTGAAGAAGATGTGCAGCATACCGCACAACTTCAAGAGCAAATCTTGGATAACTTGTGGCCACAATTAAAGGCGGGTGGTTATTTGTTATACGTCACTTGTTCAATATTAAAACAAGAAAACGTGGAACAGATGCAAGCCTTCCTAGAGCGTCATAAAGATGCCGTGGCTGTACCTTTTGATAATGAACACACCAATTGGGGTATCGAGCAAGAGGTCGGTCGTCAATGCTTGCCTGTTTATAAAATGAATAACGCATTAGAGCCGACAGGCATTGAAGATAATGGGCTGGAAGATGATGAGCAACAAAATACTGCTCAAGCACCGGCTGGCGGTGATGGGTTCTACTATGCAATCATTAGAAAACAAGGCTAAAAAACAAGATTAAAGAGTAACATTAGCAAACAAAGCAATGACTAAAAATCGTATTAAAAGCACTGTATTCGTCCAATAACTTATAACAAAATGAGGAGATAACAATGAAACATATCCTTTTAGCCGGTTCTTTATTGGCGTTAACAGCGTGTCAGAGTTCATATGTTGATTCTAATACACCTGCTCAGAACACTAGCACTCAAACAAATGCTAGCCAGTCACAGCAGGCACAATATGCGACGACGGTTAAATATAAACAGTTTTCTGCTGATGTAAGTAGTGTGTCTGATGGCATGGGCGGTTATGTGCTACGTATCCAGCCAATGGGCGAGAAGGCGATTGAAAAGAAAATCGATGCGCCAGTTATGAAGGCAGAAGCGGCTGACTTAAACCAAGACGGTTATCCTGAAGTTGTGGTGTTTACTCAAAGCGTCGGCAGTGGCTCGTATGGGGATGTGGTTGCCTATTCGAGCAACAATGGCAAGTCGTGGACTGAGGCTTCTTTCCCTGAGTTATCTGAGAAGCTAAGCCAAGGTTACATGGGGCATGACAGTTTTGCGATTAAGGGCAATCAATTGGTCAGAGAGTTTAAGCTATATTTAGATGGCGATACCAATGCTAATCCCACTGGCAAAACCCGTCAGATTACCTATCGTTTGGTAGATGGCGAAGCGTCACGCAAGTTTGTGGTGGATAGAGTGGCTGAGCTTTAAGTCACTTTCAACCTGAACAAATTAAATCGTTTTATAAAAAGTAAAAACCCAGTTCACTAATGAACTGGGTTTTTTATGGTATCAATAATAGCCAAAATACGGTCAATCCGCATAAAAGCAGGTTAGCCTAAATGCTTATTTAAACCTGATTCTAGCGCATCTTTAATCTTACCTTTTAATGGCTTAGCCAAAAAGCCTAAGGTCGCTTCAATGCGTATTTTATTGGCATCCAAAGTAGCTTTGCCATCGATGCCTTTACGACTGATTGTGACATTATCTTCATTCTCGCCTTCAACATAGTTGGCATCAATGCCGTATTTTTCTTTGGCACTTTCAAGCCATTTTTTAGCCTGTTCGCGAGCGGTGTTGAAGTCTAAGCTGTGTTGTTTTTCGATTTCGATATCTGCCATGGTGTTACCCTCTGTTATTGTTAATTATTAAACGATTTAGACTGATTATGATCTAATCATAAGTCAGACAGTGGCGTATTTATATCATTTAATTGTATGGCTAACAATTCAGTTATGTAGTGTGAGTGATAACTTTGGGTCGTAACACTTAGTCTAATAATCCCGGAAACTAAATTTGACTTAAGTTTTTAGAGCTATCGAATTAGCACCTAGGTTGTTAGCTTTATTCATTAATTTAAGCCTATAATCATATAGAAGTTACCAGTTAGCATAATAAAAAAATAATTACTAAGGGTTGCTATGCACGTTTACTTTTCAAAAAAAATGATAAGCTTTAACCTTCAATTCATTAATAAAGCTTTATTGGTATTAATAGTTATGAGCAGCATGTCAGTAGCATTCGCTGGTAATAGTGAAGCTAACTATGAGAAAGAGCTTTTAGAAAGTGAAGGCGGTCAGTTGGCAACTGAAATCATAGATAGGCTGAATACGTCTGTTTATCGTGCCAACAGTAATGAGCAAATGGTTAGTGCGTTTATTAAAAAATACTTCGATGAGTTGTATGTTGTTGAAGTGAAAATAGCAAATGAAATGGCGAAAGAAGAAAGTGATAGAGCACTAATGGATAACTATCTTGAGCAGAAGCGACAAATATTTAAACGCTACTGGTTACAAGATGATCCTCAAACCGTTTATTACTATTATCCGATAAGTTGGTCTGGTACACCTGAGCTATGCTGAAAAAACCGTAGACAAAAACTTGGTAAACTAAGGAAGACAAATAGGAGTTTACCATGACAAAGAAAGCTAAAAGATACAGTGAAGAATTTAAAGCAGAAGCAGTTAAAGCAATAGAGAATAATGGTGGCAATGTTAGTGCTACAGCTAGGCGGTTAGGGCTGCCAATGCAGACACTGGCTAACTGGCAACGAAAAGCCAATCAAGGCATGCTCAAGGGTACTAAGCAATACGATCCAGAGCTTGTTTCAGCCCTTGAAGAAATGAAGCGTTTAAAGCGTGAACTAAAAATAGCACAAGAAGAACGAGAGATACTAAAAAAGGCCACGGCGTACTTTGCGAAACACGGTCAGTAAGGTACGCCTTTATTGACCATCACAAATATGAATTTAGCATTACCAGCATGTGTAAAACCCTTGATATTAAACCATCAAGCTACTATGACTGGACCAAGCGTAATATCAGTGCTCAGCAAATACATCGTAACCGCTGTGAGCTGCTTGTAAAAGCTGCGCATAGTGAGACTAAAGAGCGATATGGTTATCAGCGTCTGCATGCACATTTAAGTGAGCATGGACATGAGATTAGCAAGTACATGGTGCGTAGTATCAAGGAAGAACATGACATCAAATGTAGACGTCATAAACGCTTTAAAGTGACAACGGACTCAGACCATAACAAGCGAGTCTATCCTAATTTTCTTAAACAACAGTTTGGCGTTAACCGTCCTAATTGTGCTTGGGTCAGTGATATAACCTATATTTGGACAGATGAGGGCTGGCTTTATTTAGCAGGCGTCAAAGACTTATATACCAAAGAATTGGTTGGCTACGCTATCGATAAACGCATGAAAGCAGATTTAGTCTGTAGAGCCTTAAATAAAGCAATCAAGGATAAACGACCTAGCCAAGGGCTTATTGTACATTCAGATAGAGGCAGCCAGTATTGCAGCGAAGATTATCGCAAAATGATCAGTAAATACGGTTTTAAAGGATCTATGAGTGCGAAAGGTAACTGTTATGACAATGCGCCAATAGAGAGCTTCTGGGGCGTTTTAAAGAATGAGCTGATATATCATCATAATTACAAAACTCGATTTGAAGCAATCAACAGTATCATAAAATATATCGAGTTAGATTACAATCAAGTCAGGATTCAGCAGAGTTTAGGTATGAGATCGCCAAGACAAGTTTGGATGGATTTCTATCGTCAAGCTGCCTGATCAAAATCTCCCAAGTTTAGGTGTACGGATTTGACGGCAGGGGTCAAGGCATTTCTCGTTTATAGAATTGTCCTGATTCATAAGGGGCGACCTCGTTTACGATAACAATATGTTCGCTTAGTATCTTATTTGACTCGATACCTTGAAAACGTATGCCTGATACTTTGGCGGTCTCGGTTTGCGTTGTAAGGTCGGTTTGATAGTGGACGTCTAAGATTAGGTAGATCAATGGCATTCCTTTAGATGAGTGTAATCTCAGTAATTAATCATGGGGCTGTCCTAGATAAGTAAAATTATTTAGGATAGAACTATGAGAAAGAGTAAACTAAGTTGGTACAAACAGACCAAACTAATCGAACTATTTGTTGCAGGCTCTACAGCCAGAACAGCAGCAAGCTTAGTCGGTGTTAACAAAACCACAGCCAGTTATTATTTTCATAGACTAAGACTGCTTATTTACGAGAATAGCCAAGAGCCTGGTCTATTCGAAGGTGAAATCGAAGTAGACGAGTCTTACTTTGGCGGAACCCGCAAAGGCAAACGAGGACGAGGTGCTGGTAGTAAAGTCCCCGTCTTTGGCCTATTAAAGCGTAATGGCAAGGTTTACGCCTGTATTATACCCAATGCTAAAGCAGATACCTTGATCCCAATCATAAGAGAAAAGGTGAAGCCTGATAGCATTGTTTACACTGACTCATTTAAAAGCTACAACGCATTAGATGTCAGTGAATTTACTCATTATCGTATCAACCACTCTAAAACCTTTGTTAATAATAAAAACCATATTAACGGCATAGAGAACTTCTGGAATCAAGCTAAACGGCATTTACGTAAGTTTAACGGTGTTCCAAAAGAGCATTTTCACCTCTATCTAAAGGAGTGTGAGTGGCGTTTTAATCACAGTGACCCAAAGTCGCAATTATTACAATTAAAACAATGGGTTAAACAGGGTTTGAACTAGTTATCTAGGACAGCCCCTTAATCATAAATAACATCGTCTATTTTTTAATCAGACAATACTCTTTTAACTAATACTAGACTGACCTTATTTTGAAGTTAGTAAGACCTTACTTTAAGGTTAGTAACAGTCGCTTTAATCGTTTCTATTGTTTCTAACGAACTCCCCCCCATAAGAATTATTTCTGTTAATGAACCAAGCACCTGCTTGTTATTAAAAATACTAAAATTTGCCAACCCATCTAGCCCATCTAAACCATCTATTAATAATTTTTTAACATCCTGAAAACTATCATTATTTGACCATATCTCAAATACCTCATTGATAATATTTTTATCGAATCCTAATATCGTAAATTCATCAAAAGTAAAAGTTTGATAACTATCGATCATCTTATATACATCAGGTAAAGGTATCGGACAACTTGTATAGGGTTTGTCTTGTAAAACGCTTTTAGTCGCAGAGAATTCTCCAATTTTTTTAGTAACTGGATTATATTTTATTCTAACTTCATCTACTTCTTCCATGTTTCGCCAATCCGTATAAGAAAAAAACACCTCATCTACTCTAAACCCATCATAACTATATGTTAATCCGGCAGGTTTATAAAGTAATTCAAAACTTACTGGCAAAAGACTGTCTGTATTCCAAGTTATATAGTTTCCAGAATAACGATCATCGTCGATATAGTTCTCATACAAACATTTCCCCTCTACAAAGTCATATACCATTCCCGCATATAATTTATCCTGATAACACAATCGTATATCATTCCAACAGCTTGGCATCTCGTTGTAGGGACAGTCTGGACTAAGTAAAGCTGACTGATCAACCTGCATTATTGAAGGCGGACTTTCTATACATGGAGAGATATATGGTTCAGTAATAACACCGTTATGAACGATAAAGGGCGCTATTTGACTGTCTTCTTTATCAAAAAAGATAACCCCTGTAAATGGCATACCTTGGTAATACCATTTATTATCTACTTGGGTTAGTAACGTTGATTTGAGTCTGAACATGTTATTCATAGTTGTCTTTTTGCTGTTTTTTAATAGAGTTGTTAATGACGCACATGCCAAAACTACCATATACCTCACCACAAAAACCAATAAGCCGTTTATTTAATATGGCTTATGTCTAAAAATATGATACTCTTTTTGTTATAAAAATTTATGTAATCTTTTGACAGGATAAGACGAAGACATGAAATATATCAGTACGCGCGGTCAAACCGAGAAGATGGATTTTAGCGATGTGTTGTTAATGGGATTGGCGCCGGACGGCGGCTTGATGCTACCTGAAAGCTATCCACAGATTGACAGCGCGACGCTGGATAAGTGGCGTGATTTGAGCTATCCAGAGCTGGCGTTTGCGATTATGCGTCTGTTTGCGACTGATATTGATGAGGCGGATTTAAAAGACATTATCGAGCGTACTTATACTGCTGAAGTCTTCGGCAGTGATGACATCGTGCCAGTGCGTCAGCTTAAAGATGACTTGTATATCTTAGGTCTGTCTAATGGTCCAACGTTGGCGTTTAAAGACGTGGCGATGCAGTTTTTGGGTAATGCCTTTGAATATGTGTTGAAACAGAAAGGTAAGCGTCTGACGATCATTGGTGCGACCAGTGGTGATACTGGTAGTGCGGCGGAGTATGCGCTGCGCGGTAAAGAGAATATCGAAGTATTTATGATGTCGCCACATGGCAAAATGAGTGAGTTCCAGCGCGCGCAAATGTATAGCCTAACCGATGCCAATATTCATAATATTGCCATTAAAGGCATGTTTGATGATTGCCAAGATATCGTTAAAGCACTGCAACAAGATGCTGATTTTAAAGCCAAATACAGCTTGGGTACGGTGAACTCAATTAACTGGGGCCGCATCTTAGCGCAAATCGTTTATTACTTTAAAGGCTACTTTGCAGCGACTACAAGCAACGATGAAAAAGTCAGCTTCTGTGTACCGTCAGGTAACTTTGGTAACATCTGTGCCGGTCATATTGCCCGTGAAATGGGTCTGCCGATTGACCGATTGATTGTCGCAACCAATGAGAACGACGTATTAAACGACTTCTTTAACCAAGGTGTTTATACCCCACGTCCTGCGGATAAAACTTATGTGACCTCAAGTCCGTCAATGGATATCTCAAAAGCGTCAAACTTTGAACGCTTTGTATATTTATTATTAGAAAAAGACAGCAAACGTGTACATCAGTTATTTGATGGGGTGAAAGCAGGGAAAGGCTTTGACTTGTCAGACGTGCTAGATGCGGTGAATAACCGTTATGGCTTTGCAGCCGGTAAATCTACGCATCAAGACCGTTTAAACACCATTAAAGCGGTGTACGAGACCTATAACGACTTGGTTGACCCACACACTGCCGACGGTATCAAAGTAGCGCAAGAGCTACAAAAAGAGGGTGAGGTTATCATCTGTGCAGAGACTGCTTTGCCAGTGAAATTCTCAGAGACTATCTTTGAAGCGGTTGGTGAGATAGACATTGAACGTCCTGAGCATACTAAAGATATTGAGAGCTTAGAGCAGCATGTGACGGTACTAGACAATGATGCCAACCTAGTAGCCAATGAGATTAAAGCAGTGGTTGCGCCTGTTTAATTTTAGGTTTAGTCTCCTTACGTAATTGATCTAATCCATATTTCTCTAAGCTATAAAAAAACCAGCGAATTAATCGCTGGTTTTTTTGTTTATCTAATAATTAACACTTAGTGTTAGATTAATGCTGACTGTAATTTTTTATGTTTATAGTCTAGCTTTGTTTTTCAAAAGGAACTGGCTTTGGTGTGTTCTCGTTAGAAGGTGGCAGCTTAGGTAGTTTAATCTGAGGCTGATCACCGGTTAAAGTCTTTAAGAATGCCACAATATCCGCTGTTTCTTCTGAGGTAAAGTCACGGTTTAGCTGGATTTTACCCATGATATTGACCGCATCTGCCAACGAGTCAACCTGACCATCATGGAAGTACGGATAGGTTAGATCAATGTTACGTAATGTCGGTACTTTGAATAAGTGTTTGTCGTCATCATTACCAGTGACTGCATAGCGGCCTTCTGCTAAGTTTTGAGTGGTATATTTGTCAAACACACCAAACTTTTGGAAAGAGCCGCCGCCGACTGCTGATCCATTGTGACAGGCGACACAGCCACTGTCTTTAAACAGCTGATAGCCCTTTAATTCTTGCGCAGTTATTGATTCATCATCACCGCCAAGCCACTGGTCAAAGCGAGAGTTCGGCGTGACTAAGGTTTCTTCAAATAGGGCAATGGCACTGGTGACTTGATCAATATTGATGTCATCTTCGTTCGCAAACGCCTCATGGAATAAGGCTTTATATTCTGGAATAGAGTTAAGTACCTTAACCACAAATTCGTGACTAGAGGCCATTTCTAGCGGGTTTTCGATAGGGCCGCCCGCTTGCTCCATCAAGTCTTTGGCACGGCCATCCCAAAATTGAGCCAACGAGTAACGGCTGTTTAATACGGTTGGCGAGTTGATAGGGCCTTCTGCCCAGTTGTAACCCACTGAGGTTGGGATGTTATCGGTACCGCCTTTAGCCAAGTCGTGACAGCTGTTACACGACAGGGTGCCTGACTTTGATAAGCGGGTGTCAAACCACAGCATCTTACCCAGTGCTACTTTTTTGGGCTCAGCAACCGCTTCAACCACAATCGGTTCAATGGGTTCATCACGGACACTGACGATGGGTTCAGGCGCTTGTTGTGCTGTTGCTTCAGCTGAGTTGCTGCTATTGACTTCATCGTTTGCAGCTACTGCAGGGTTATGCCCACCTGGACGGAAATAGCCAGACAGGGCGACGATTAACACCAATACTAAAAACACCACAACCCCAACCAAAGCATAAGTCACTTCTTTTCTGGGGTTGTTCTGATTTGCATTTGCCATCGGTTACCTACCTATTTTTGAAGTTAAACAGTTGTTATTGTTGTCATTAATAGCTATCGATGATTGTTTTAATTCCATGATAGCATTAAGGGATTAAAAAGTATAGCCAGGGTCAGTGGCGGCTATCTCGTTGAATAGAGACGGTTGATTGATTAGATAGATTGCCGAGATAGCGTGTTAAAACTGAGAATTAAATAAAATATAAGTGACATATAACCAAATGCCAGCTATGCGTGTTACCGATACTGATGTAGTATTGAACCCTGAACTGTTGTCTAGTCACTGATGAGTAACAGAAGTCGCTGATGAGCAACAAAAAGAAGTATCAAAGGTGACAAGGATAGCGCTAACACAGTTAATCGTGTCGGTACTCAGCGGCTGATAGACTTAAATAGCTATGCTGCACAAGTACTCAAAGGTGTTCCACAAGCATGGCAAACGATGATTTATAAAAAAAGGTTAACTGTTGATGACAACCACAACCAAGCCAACGGATAGGCGGGTGCTGACCCCAGAGCAGCAAGCGATCGTTATCGTCTGGCAGCGGGTGAATACCTCTTTATCTGCTTATGATAAGTTAACTCGGTTTTTTGGTTCAGCGCACAGTGCCAAGCAAGCCGCCGCCGCTGAGTGGGCGGATATCGGAATACATCGTAAGCATATCGAACGGCATCAGCAGGCTACTGATAGCGCGGATCAGGCGTTTATTGAGCAGCTTGAGCAACGGATTGCCAATCACGAATTTAATATGGTGTTTCAGGATGAAGCAGGCTATCCGCAACAGCTGTTAGGCTTGTTTGATCCACCGCCGTTGTTGTTTTTTCGCGGTAATTTAAGCCGTTTAAATCAGCCACAAGTGGCCATTGTCGGCAGTCGTAAACCGAGTCAAAAAGCACAAAAATTTACCTTTGATATGGCTCAGTATCTGGCACAGGCAGGATTTGTGATTACCAGTGGCTTAGCGCAAGGCGTCGATGCACAAGCGCATTTGGGCGCGCTGGCTCAGCCTGTGGAGGCGTCAGGGCGCACCGTTGGAGTAATGGGTACCGGTATTGATGTGTGCTACCCGACTCAACATAAGGCTTTGTTTGAACGAATTGTGCATGAGGGCGGCTGTATTATTAGTGAGCTGTTTCCCAATACGTTGCCGCATAAGCATACTTTTCCACGTCGTAATCGTTTGGTTGCGGGTCTTAGCTTAGGCACAGTAGTCACTGAGGCGGCGATAAAAAGCGGTTCATTGATTACGGCTAGATTGACCTCAGAGCAGGGCAAGCAAGTATTTGCCATGCCAAGCAGCATTGATAATGCCAACGCCGAAGGCTGTCACCATCTAATTCGAGAAGGGGCTACCTTGGTATATCACCCCGATCAGATCATGGTTGATTTGTGCAGTCAGTTATTAATGCCAAGCTATCCTGCTGATGTTCAAAAAGAGGGCCAATCCAGTGAATTTCAATCAACAGCGAGCACTGATACAACCAGTTCTAGTACAACTAATACTGCTATAAACAATACCGACAATCCTCTTAACACCACAGTAGCGACTGGTGCTAAAATAAAGCCCAAAGCACAGCCTATGTTAAAAGAGGCGAAACCAGCTGCAAAACATCAAGTGACTCAGGTCGACCCGCATTTGCAGTCGTTGTGGACGCACATTGAGTTTGAGCCACAAGACTTAGACGCATTAATGAATAAAACCCAATTAGACACAGCGACCCTGTTAAGCCAACTTATGGAGCTTGAGCTGCTTGGTGCTATTGCACAAACTGGCGGTCGTTATCAGCGTGTTTAAACGTCTGTATATTAACGGCTTCAACCAATCTGACTCACTAAAATGACCCTCATTCACCGATATTAAACAACCTGCCATATACCATGACTTCAAACACCTCTACACACTCGATTAGTACTCAAGCAACGCACTCTAGCGAACAAGCCGCTCAGTGGCTACGACAAGGCTGTCTGCTTGCGTATCCGACGGAAAGCGTGTGGGGCATTGGCTGTGATGCGTATAATCAGGCAGCCGTTGAGCAGATATTGGCCATTAAGCAGCGGCCAGCAGAGAAGGGCATGATAGTGGTTACCGACAGTGTTGAGCGTATTGCGCCCTTACTTGAAGGGTTAGATGCTCAGCAGCGTCAGCAGATTATAGAGAGTTGGCAGCCGCCTCTAGACACCAATCAAAACACAAATACAGCGCAGTCTACATCAGCGATGCAAGCGCATAACGGACAAAGACAAGCGCATACCTGGCTACTGCCTATTCCCAGCCATCAGCAACAACCGTTTCCGACCTGGATTACCGGTAAGCATGACTCCATCGCGGTACGGGTCATCCATCACCCACAAGTCACCCAACTGTGTGCCAATATGGTCAGTGATAACAATCCATATGGACTGATAGTCTCTACCAGCTGTAACCCATCAGGACAGGTGCCGGCCAGCAACTTTGAGCAGGCCTATGCTTATTTTGGTGAGCAAATAGGTTATTTATTAGGCGAAACCCTAGGCTATACGCTACCCAGTCAAATACGAGATGCGGCAACAGGGCAGGTGATTCGCTAGGTATTTCGCTAAGTATTATTGACTGCAACAGGTCTTAGAGGCTACAGCGCCTTGGACTTGTAGGGGCTGAATCTTCACTGACTATCTGAATATCATTAATAATACCCACTGAGACCTTATTATTTATCTGCAATAGAGTTTTTTTTCTGTTATTTCTGTATTGACAGAAATAACAGAAAGTAGCATACTGAGGTTGTTTTCTAGTTATAAAACTAGGCAAAAGCTTATAGGAAGAGTATTAAATGAAGTTAAATCCAGCAACAGAACGATTTGTCTTACATTGGGGTGAAATGGGCACACAGTGGGGCGTTAATCGCACCATGTCACAAATTCATGCGCTACTTTATATTATCGGCCGCCCACTAAATGCGGAAGAAATCACCGAAACGTTGGGTGTGGCCCGCTCTAATGTCTCTAATAGCTTAAAAGAATTGCAAAATTGGGGACTGGTACAAAAGGTATCTATTTTAGGAGATCGACGTGATCACTTTAGTACACATACCGATGTGTGGGAGCTAGCACGTATCATTGTTGTTGAGCGTCAAAAACGAGAGCTGGCACCAACGGTTGATTTCTTACAGAGCTTAATTGATAGCCCCGAGTTCGCTCAAGAGAACTCAGAGGTGCAAACGCGCATTAAAGAGACCCAAGAATTTGTTGACACCCTAACCAGTTGGTCGGATGAAATGTTAAAGCTGCCGACCAGTACTTTAAAAAAGATTCTTAAGCTGGGTGCGCGTATTAAGAAGAAGTTGGGCTAATCTAATTTACTCGTATTAGCCTGTTAGATTCCGTTTAATAACCCCCTATATAGGTGAGAGTGTCTATGCTGAGTGGCTGAGTGTGGTGTAGTTTTTAGTTAGGTCGTTATTAGGTCATAACTGGGCGTTATAGAGCATTATTTTTTATAGCGCCTTAATATAAATCAAAGCATCAGTTATGCGTTGATACTAACTTCACCAAATTATATGGTTACCCACTATTTTTTTTGCTCTTTTTTTTAATTTAATACTTCTGTTAAGACTGAAATTACAGAAAATATGCAAAATCAATCATAATTTAAATTAAATAGATTTTAAATAAAATATTGAATTTTATGACGAGTTTTCGGAAATTTTATAAGTATTATTTTAATTTTATTGTCTATAAATAACGCCAAATTGATCGGAAAATAAGTCGTTAATTATTTATCCAAAATGGGTTGATACAAGGAATGACAACATGAAATCGCAGCAACATTTACAGGATAAAAAGCACATCATCAAACAAGCCATTACTCAGGTTGAATGGAAAGACTTGCGTCAATTAAGTCAGTGGCAAGTCGCTTACAACTTGATCTTGCCGTATCCATTTTTAGCACTGTCTTGGTGGTTTGCTAGTCAGTCACTGTTTATCTTTGCTTGCTGCAGTACCTATTTGTTTTTTGCATCAGCGTTTCGCCAAGCGCATGATGGCTATCATCATAGCTTGGGTGTCAGTAAACGAGTGACGACCGCTTTGTTAATGCTGATGAGTGTTTTTTTATTGACCAGTTTGCATGCGATTAAAGCCACGCATCTTCAGCACCATCGTAACCCCTTGGGTGACGATGACATTGAGGGTAGCTTGGCAAAATTAAGTTGGCAGCAGGCGCTTGTAGGCGGTGTTAGCTATCGGCTGGCGATTTATAAACAAGGCTTTTTGTTAAGTAATCAGCGTAACCGAATGAAGTCAGCGATTGAATTTGTACTGATTGGCATTGCGTTGTTATGTGCTGTGCTGCTTATCGTGATGTCTTTGATTGTGCCTATGCTGATACCTGAAGTGACTAACAGTGGGGTAGTGGCCATGACCACTAAGCTGCAAAACATGGCTGACTTTCTGTACTTTCCTGTATTGGCTAAAGTCGCGGCTTATCATTTTATAGTCATGTTTTTAGCCAATGCGTTGGTCGGCATCATAGCAGTTTGGGGCGTGCATCATGATGCCGAAGGCAGTATCGCCCGAACCGAGCGCAATACACTTATTAATTGGTTTACTTTTGGGTTACTGTTTCATGTAGAGCATCATTTATTCCCATCAGTCCCAACCAATCATTTACCGCAGCTTGCCAAAAGGTTGGACGCTACCATGCCTCAATTAACCCAAAATAGAGTGCTGCCAACCAGCGGTGTTATTAATGATTATATTTTCAATACAGTGGTTAGGTTAAAAGATAAGTATAGTGAGAATAATGACCACTGTCCGATACGCAAACGCTTGGCACTATAAGCCTTATCGTTGGTGCCATTTAGTTGTTGTGATTTGAATAGATTAATGAATATTTAACCTAGAACAGCTAATGTGGGATTATCAATAACTAAGGAGCGTAAGAAATAACGAGGCGTCAGCTCATCGGTAGTCAGTAGTCATTAAGAACCGGTACCGATCAGAGTAATCAAGGAATTGGATAGCTGGTTTGAGGTGCCTAATTAGATTTAAAACTTAAACAATCAAAAAAAGAAAAACATTATCAGGAAGAGTGACATGAAGATACTAATCAGTGGCGGAACAGGATTAATAGGGACAGCGTTTAGCCATTGGGTGCAAAACCGTATCAATGGCTCTGAGCATAATCAAGCTAAACATCAGCCTGTTGAGATAACTTGGCTGACCCGAGATATCAATCAAGCGCATCCAGACTTTATAAACATGATGAGCTATGAGCAGCTGCAAACGACTGAGGAAGCGTTTGATATCGTGATGAATCTAGCCGGAGCAGGTATTGCCGATAAGCGCTGGAGTGAGCAGCGCAAGCAGCTATTGATGCAAAGTCGTATCAAGCCAACTCAGGCTTTGATGGACTATATCGCACGTATTGAGCACAAGCCAAAGCTGATGCTCAGCGGCTCAGCCATTGGATGGTATGGCAATCAAGGGCACAGACCTTTGGATGAGACCAGCCCCTTTGAAGGTGATGAATCGAAAGATTTTGCACATCATCTATGTGCGAAATGGGAAGCCAAAGCCAGTGAAGTATTAGAGTTTAATGTTCCTGTGGTTATTCTACGCACAGGTATTGTGATTCATCCTAAGGGCGGTATGTTGGCCAAGTTATTACCCTCATTCAAGATGGGAATGGGCGGCAAACTGGGTGACGGCAATCAAATGATGAGCTGGATTAGCCTTAATGACTGGGTACGTGCTGCCTGGCATATTATTGAACAGCATCTGGCAGAAGATGGCGATGTGATAGAAGCTAATAGTGTTACAGAAGCCAAGAATACTACAAATGCCAAGATCACTTCAAAAGCCAAAAGCGTTATCTACAATCTTACTGCTCCTGATCCGGTTAGAAATGCGGTATTCACTCAGATAGTGGGTGACTGGTTACATCGACCTACGCTGATGACATTACCGGCATCGGTGTTAAAACTGATGTTTGGTGAGATGGCAACTCTGCTGATTGATGGTCAAAAAGTATTGCCTAATCAATTGCTAAATACCGGCTTCAAATTTGAGCATATTGCGCTGAAAAAAGCCCTGGTTGAGCAGTATTCCATTACTAATTTAAATTAATCTCTAATATTAAAAAATTTAAAATTGTTATGGCTAGTAATCGTCAATAGTTGTTTGTAAAAAATGATATTACTAGTCAGTTATTCTATATGTTTTTGCAAATATTAATTTCTGTTTATACTGTAATAAATAAAATAAAAGGCTTTTTCAAATTCTCAAAAACAAAAGTTAGCTAATAATGATTAATTGAAAATAATGGTTTTTATAATGATTGGTTTTAGATAAATATCGTCCAAAACACACAAACCGGAAAAGTTAACAATAAAGATAAAAAACAAGAGGTGATAAAAAAAGCAGTGATAAGAAAAGTATTATAAAAATAAGCAGGCTGCATATTGGCGAAAAAATAGGCGAGCGAAAACAAACTTGCTGAAAGCCTTGATTCAATAATGACTATAGATCTTGAATGAAAAAGAGCTTGAACGAAAATTTTTAAGAGTTGGGTTAAAAAGGAGTCACTATGACAGCTACCTATCATCAATCAATAGATAACGCATTGAGTAAAAATGAAAAAGCATTGGATGAAAAAACATTGAGTAATAAAAGAGGTAAGACCTTGCCTAAGTATATTTATTTAAGTCTATCTCTGTTGTGGCTATATAGCGGTCTGGTACCTGTATTTTTCGCAAAGCAGCAGTCGCTACAGATGTTGGCAGAATTGGGTATTAGTGACACTTATCAAAGCTTGGTGTTTTATCTGGCTGCTTTATTAGATGTTGTATTTGGCCTGCTGATATTAACAAAGTATCGCCAACAGCCATTATTGTGGTTGGCTCAGCTGGTAGTGGTGACCACTTATAGTTTAATCGTGGCTGTAGGGTTGCCAGAGAACTTGTTGCATCCATTTGCACCTTTGATCAAAAACATACCCATCATCGCAATACTGCTTTTTTTATATCAATACCATCGTGTGAGCGTTAATAGACAAACGCATTAATAGTTAACGGTTGGTGTTTTTTTTAAACGACTATTTCTGTTTAGACAGAAATAACTGAATTAGTCTAAAACATAGTTTATATCTAAAAAGGAGAAGGGGTGATGAGCCTATATCTATTGATTAAGACCTTACATATCTTATCAGCCACATTAATTATGGGTACAGGATTGGGTACTGCTTTTTATCTATTCGTGGCCAATCGCAGTGACAGTGTGCCCGCGCAAGCAGTGGTTAGTAAATGGGTTTGTAAAGCAGATTGGTGGTTTACAACGCCAGCGGTCATTTTTCAACCGTTATCAGGGCTGTGGATGGCGCATTATTTAGGTATGCCATTTAGCGCGACTTGGATCTGGATGTCATTGGCCTTATTTGTTTTTGCTGGCATTTTTTGGTTACCAGTGGTGTTCTGGCAGATACAAATGCGCGATATGGCGCAGCATACTCAGCAACGAGGCTCAAATAAGCTACCGGCTAAATATTGGCGATTGGCAAGACGTTGGGAGATGGCAGGATATCCGGCATTTAGTGCAGTGGTAATTATATTCTTCTTGATGGTCATTAAACCTATGTAAATCGTTTGCGAGGGTATTGAAATGTTGAAATGATAAAAAATGCAGAGAGGATAAAGGACAAGATGTCAGCACAAATTAGAAGAAATATTACCCAGCCAGACTTGGGAAATAAAATTGTGGTGTTATTACTGGGCGCCTCTGGCTTTATCGGTGGACAATTAAAAACATGGCTGTCTAAGCAGCCGAATGTGACTTTAATAACCCCGACCCGTGAGCAGGTTAACTTTATTACACCTGATTGGCAGCAAATAACGGCTCAACTACAAGGCGTGGATGTGGTGGTCAATGCGATAGGTATCATGAGCAGGCAACGACAGTTGCTCGAGCAAGTGCATCATACGATACCTGTGAAAATGGCAATCTTAGCCAAGCGGTTTCACGTGAAACATTGGATAAATTTATCTGCTCTATGCGCACACCCACAGCATTCGGTCGCTTTCTTATCGACCAAAGGACAGGGTGATGCGCAGTTAATGGCTCTTGCCGACACTGGCTTTAGAGTATCTATTGCGCGTCCATCACTGGTATTCGGCTCTGGCGGTGCCAGTACAGCAATGTTTTTGGGATTGGCAAAGCTGCCTGTTTTGATATTGCCTGATCGCGGGCGTTATTTGATTCAGCCAGTACATATTGATGATGTAGTACAGGGACTCGCGGCACTGGTGCTGAGTACTCTGGTGCTTAATACTAATAATAACTGCGACAATACCGATAGAATGGGTTCAGAGTTGATTGCCGCGGATACTGGCTTAGATAATCTGCAGCGTAGCTCTGATAGTGAACCAGACAACAAACAAGCTGCGGAAAAAGTTAAGAGGAAGAGTAGCAATAATCCAAGCAACAGTCAGTTAATTAACATGACTGGCAGCGAAGTGGTCAGTTTTGCCCACTATATAAGTGCACTACGCATACAGAGATATCAATTGGCTGTGCCTAATATAATCCCCATCCCATGGTGGTTGGCGCAAATGGGATTAATTATGCTATCGCCTATATCTTGGCTGCTATCAGCTCTCACAAAGGGGAGGATAACGGAGGCGATGTTAACTACAGACAGTTTGCGCTTATTGGCAGACGGTTCGATTGCGGATAATCGCGACTTTATTAAACTGTTAGGGCGAAAACCGCTAGGGTATCGGCAGTTTTGTCTGTAGATAAATTTCTTTGGAGCTTAAGCTTTTGTCGCTTAATTTCTTTTCAGCTTAAGTTTTTTACAAGCTAAGGCCTGTGTTTCACGTGGAACAAGAAATTAACGACAACGTTTAACTAAGGCAATAATAGCGGTCAGTGCGGCTACCAATAATGATAATAAAGCGCCAGTAAATAAGGTACTCAATAAGGCGAATAGAAAGGGGTGTTGGATTTGATTAATGCCCAATATCTCGTCAGTGATACCAACAGCGATGATACCCGCCCATATTTCCGGCGAAACAGAAAAGCCAATCAACACAAACACATTAAGCAGCTGTAAGCCGGCTTTGATAAACACACTTCGTCGCAGCGCACGGTGTACATTTAAGTGATTGTGCTTAATAAAGTAGTGGTCGACTGCGCCATAAATCACAATAAACACCATAATCCCGAGTAACATACCGAGCAATGCCCACAGTGCTGAGTTGACAAGTAAACTGCCCCATATAAAGCTGGTTAGGGCATTGATTAATATCCAAAAGCCCCAGAATAACCAATGATTTTTTGCCGTCGTTGTCATATTTTCACACTGATATTTGTTACGCGAATAGATGCAATAGTTGGTTTAAAAGAGGCATATTAGCACTAGCGACTAGTAACGAATCAATAAAAAAGAGTTACTAGCCACAAGGGTTACTCAACCGTTAGCGTCTTACCGGCTGCTGTTTTTGGTAAGTCAGCTAAGCAGACTAGGCTGTCATTATTAATGCCGCTGACTAAGAATTTATCGGAGTCTTCGAAGTACTGCACTACCTGTACTGGGTTATAAGACAAAGATTGGTCCTGCTCTACAATCCAAACATAACCTTTAAGCGGACTGGTCGGGCGCGGGTGCTTGGCTGAAAGCTCGACTAAATTGGCCTCATGAATTGCTTCTCGTGGCAGACGCACGCCAAGCTCAATTTGACCATATTCAATACGCATAGAGGCGCCCATCCCTGGCTTTAATCGCTCACTATCATTGTCTTCACCAGGGATTAATGACGCACGCACCGTCAAAGTATTGGTGGTTGTGTCCGGAATGATATGGCTAACTTGACCTGAAAATTCAGTATGTAAGTCATAAACGGTGAAGCTAACAGGTCGACCAACAGAAAGCTGCGATTGAGTGGTTATGGGCAGCTCACCGGTCAGTTGTAGCTCATGATTGCTATCAATATGAATCACAGGATAGCTCACCTGATTTTGTTTATCAGTGTTAGAGGTGGCAGTAGAAGCAGAGTCTGAGTCAGGCGCAGTATCTTTAGCGTCAGTATCTTGATCGGCAGTTTCTTGAGCATTAGGTGCTTTGGCCGATGTATTAGAGGCTTTTTCTGACGATGCAGATTGCTTGCTCGCAGTGTTTGTATTAACAGCGCTACTGAGTTGATTGGCGTTATCAATTTGGGTGATTTCACCGGTAATCGGTGATTTTATGACCAGATTAGCAGTGACCATACGCTGCGACTGCTGCGATTGAGTAGAGTCAGAGGAGTTGTTTGCTGACTTTATAGTGTCTGCACTTTTATCGGTGGCACTAGTGGCTGGTGCAGGCTGCTTTGCAGAGGCAGTTGGTTTTTGGGAACCCGGATTCTGTGTGGCTGAGCCTGTGCTTTGAGCGTCTTGTGAAGCGTCGTCAGCTGCTTGATTGCTACCTGCTTGGTTGTCGCTGGCTTGGTCATTATTGGATTGACTGGCACCCTGAATTTGCACGCCATCGACATAAACCTCAACAAACTCACCGGCGACTTTTTGTAACTCATGCTCTGCTATTTTGGCTTCTATTTTGGCCAAAACCTGTCCTTTTTCGACCTGCTCTCCTTCTTTTACCATCAAACTGCCTGAAATCAGATCATAAGGCATTGATACGTCTGAAGTTAAGGCAGGCACTAAGGTGCCCTCAAGGTTATAGCTGGGCTGATAGCGTTCAGGAATACTGGTATGGATGAGGTCATTATCGACCACAACTTTATCATCGAGCACCACAAATCCTGACTCTGGATCGACTTGATTGGCAGACGATCCGCAACCAGTCAGTACCAGGCTAGTACTGAGCATACCAATTAACAGACCCCTAAGAAGACGACTGCGGCTCGCTCGTTGTTGGTGTGAGACAAGGGTCAAGGGTAATAACATAAACCAGGGGTCCTGTGTTGTATAGAGAAAACAATGAGTTAGTAAGCAATGAGTCAGCAATAAAAGCTAAATATCATTAATCCAAATATTAGACCTAAAACCAGACTTAAAAAAGCATTAAAAACAAAAAAATAAAATAAATTTTACGCAAAAGAAAGGCTGATTTAACACCCTTACTGAGCGACTCTAGTAATTTTAATCCATCAACCCCACAATCTTGTTGGTAGATTGTGTTAAGTTTGTGCGTTGCACTTGAAATTTTCGGTACTGCCTTTATCAACCAGTAATAAGAATTCATTATTTTAATCATTGGATTTTAAGTACTAGATTTTAGACATTTAATAATCGTTTTAGGCAATGTTAGGTAGATTGTTAATCAGCTGCAGTATGGGTCAGCTGTCATGATTGCCATACATGATTGCCAAAGGACGCGTATATATTTTCATCACTTCCTATAATTTTAATAAAACCAGCTAACTATCTTTAAGGAGATATCATGAGTAATGATGAGTTAAACCAGCAAAACAGCAATCAACAAGCAGATGAGCAAACACAAGCTGAAGAGACTGTATTAGAAAAAACACTTAATGAATTTAATCCTGAAGTGGAAGATGAAGTGACCGTTGACGGCAGCGTGGATGTCGACGCTTATGAAGCACGTATTGCCGAATTAGAAGATGAAGTAAAAGCCGCTAAAGAAGGTCAAGCACGTGCCAATGCTGATGCGTACAACGCTCAAAAGCGCATGGAGCAAGAGACTGAAAAAAGCCGTAAGTTCGCTTTGCAGAAGTTTGCAAAAGAGCTATTGGAAGTGGTTGATAACTTAGAGCGTGCCATTGTGAGTGTTCAGGCAGATGATAATGCCGACGACGCTATCTTAGAAGGCGTGAAGCTAACCCACAAATCGTTCTTAAATGTATTGAACAAGCAAGGGGTTGAAGTGGTTGATCCATTGGATCAGAAATTTGACCCTGAATATCACGAAGCGGTTGGTATTGATCCAGAAGCAGCTGCTGATACCGTTGGTGAAGTATTACAAAAAGGCTATACCTTAAACGGTCGTCTACTACGTCCTGCTATGGTTAAAGTGGGCCAGTAAGTTTTAGCCATATAACAGGCGCTTGATGAGTAGCTTTGTCTTATCAAGTTGCCTGTAAATATTGCTTAGATAGGATGTTGTACAGCAAACAGAAATACATAAAAAGACAAAAAAATACAGGTTTTTGTGGAATACGGCTTGAAAAATATAAGCAGTAAACCGATATATAGAGACAACAAGCGAGGCTTACCACATCTTGGTATGTACCATGGCTATCACGATTTGGTATCACAATGGATGGGTGATACGTCATAGATACGATTATAGATAGGTGAGCTGAGCGCTAATATGTCAGTTAATTAGAAATAAACAATAAATTATTTGGAGTTTTATATTATGGCTAAAACAATCGGTATTGACCTAGGTACAACCAACTCTTGTGTGGCAGTAATGGAAGGTGACAAAGTTAAAGTCATCGAAAATGCTGAAGGTACACGTACAACCCCATCAATTATTGCTTATAAAGATGGCGAAACCTTGGTTGGTCAATCAGCGAAGCGTCAAGCAGTGACTAACCCAAACAACACCTTATATGCAATTAAGCGTTTGATTGGTCGTCGCTTTGAAGACAAAGTAGTTCAAAAAGATATCGGCATGGTGCCTTACAAAATCGTCAAAGCAGACAATGGCGATGCGTGGGTAGAAGTGAACGGTAAGAAAATGGCTCCGCCACAAATCTCTGCTGAAATCTTACAGAAAATGAAAAAAACAGCAGAAGACTACTTAGGTGAAAAAGTAACAGACGCCGTAGTAACCGTACCTGCTTACTTTAACGACTCACAGCGTCAAGCAACAAAAGACGCGGGTAAAATCGCTGGTCTAAACGTTAAGCGTATTATCAACGAACCAACCGCAGCTGCATTAGCGTATGGTATGGATAAAAAGCAAGGCGATCGCACTATCGCTGTATATGACTTAGGTGGCGGTACGTTCGACGTATCAATCATCGAAATTGCTGACGTTGATGGCGAGCAACAGTTCGAAGTATTATCAACCAACGGTGATACTTTCCTAGGCGGTGAAGACTTTGACTTAGCCTTAATCGACTTCTTAGTTGATGAGTTCAAAAAAGAGCAAGACTTCAACCTTAAAGGTGATGCGCTAGCGATGCAGCGTCTAAAAGAAGCGGCAGAGAAAGCTAAAATTGAACTTTCAAGCGCGCAAAGCACTGAAGTGAACCTACCATACATCACTGCAGATGCGACTGGTCCAAAACACTTGGTTGTGACTATCAGCCGCTCAAAACTTGAAGCATTAACGGAAGACTTGGTTAAACGTACTATCGATCCATGTAAAGTAGCGTTAGAAGATGCCGGCCTAAAAGCCAGCGAAATCGACGACGTTATCCTAGTGGGCGGTCAGACTCGTATGCCACTGGTACAAAAAACAGTTGAAGACTTCTTCGGTAAAGAGCCACGTAAAGACGTGAACCCTGACGAAGCAGTAGCGGTTGGTGCAGCGATTCAAGGTGCAGTACTTTCAGGTGACAAGACTGACGTACTACTACTAGACGTTACGCCACTAACCCTAGGTATTGAAACTATGGGCGGTGTGATGACACCTATCATTGAGAAAAACACCATGATTCCTACTAAGAAATCACAGGTATTCTCAACCGCAGAAGACAATCAGCCAGCGGTAACCATTCAGGTATACCAAGGTGAGCGTAAAGTGGCTTCACAGAACAAATTGCTTGGTAACTTCAACCTAACCGATATCCCACCAGCACCACGTGGTATCCCACAAATTGAAGTAACCTTTGATATCAACGCTGACGGTATCATGAACATCTCAGCGAAAGATAAAGGTACTGGCAAAGAGCAGAGCATTCAGATTAAAGCAGACTCTGGTTTATCGGATGAAGAAATCGAGCAAATGGTACAAGACGCTGAAGCAAACGCAGCGGAAGACGAGAAATTTGCTGCCCTAGCTCAAGTACGTAACGAAGCAGATGGTCGTATCCATGCGATTCAAAAAGCAATGAAAGAAGCTGAAGACAAAGTAACAGCCGATGAGAAGTCAGCGGTTGAGTCAGCAATCAGCGACCTTGAAACTGCAGCGAAAGAAGATGATCACGACGACATCAAAGCGAAGCTTGAAGCACTAGACAATGCCTTCTTACCAATCAGCCAGAAGATCTATGCTGCTGGCCAAGACGGTGCACAAGGTGTTGACCCAAGCCAAGCAGGCGCAGAAACAGCTGAAAATGCTGCTGATGACGATGTGGTTGACGCAGAGTTCACTGAAGTGAATGAAGACGACAAGAAGTAATAACTAATCTAGCTATCGTTTAGCTATTAATTAGTTGTCACAAAAAGACCGTACTCAATAGAGTACGGTCTTTTTTTTGCGAGAACTTCAGCTTATAAGCTAAGCTTAAATGGCTACGAGAAAGGTTACAAAAATGGCTGCAAGAAAGGCTACATGGCAACCGATCAATCGCCCTATGACTATAATTGCTCAATCAACCGTTCACAGTCGTCATTGCTTAGCTTAGCGTTCATCACTAAGCGGATGCGTGCTGTGCCCTCAGGAACAGTCGGCGGACGGATAGGTAGGGCATAGAAGCCCGCTTGTTGCAGCGCCAGTGCCTTTTGTACCGCACTCGCATTGTCGCCCAATACATAAGGGATAATAGGCGACTGATAGCGAGTATTTGAACGGCTGTCTGAGTCATTATTAATCGCTTGAGACACCCGTAGAGAAATATCAGCCAAATGGCTACGTAGCGGATGCAGCTTAGGCATCTTGGCCAATACGAATCGGGTCCAACAGTGGGTTATAGGCGGCAGGGCGGTGCTGAAGATAAACGAGCGCATTTGATTGACCAGCCACTCTCTGATGGATTCATCACAAATGACATAAGCACCCATTGATGCAAAGGCTTTGCCAAAGGTACCCACTATATAGTCAATATCTTCTAGGGTCTCGGTTTCTTCAGCCAGTCCCAACCCATGGTGACCAAGCACGCCAACTGCATGCGCTTCATCAATGTACAGCTCAATACGAGGGTCTTGGGCTTTTAGCGCGACTAACGCTTTTAAATCCGCACGATCGCCATCCATACTAAAGATACTTTCTGTCACTACAATAATGCGCTCAACCTCAGCACCGGCTTGCTTAATCAAATCGCTCAAATGTTGTAAGTCATTGTGACGATAGCGTTGATAACGGCAGTGGGTATGATTTTTACCAATAAGACGCACACCATCTATAAGGCTGGCATGTATCAGACTGTCGGTCAGAATTAAGGTGTTTATAGGCAGCTTAACAAGTGCTGGCAGGATACCGATATTGGCATGGTAGCCACTATTGACGACTAACACTGCTTTGCTACTGGTTGAGCGCTGTGGCTGAGGCAAGGCAAGCTTGTACCAGTCTAATAGCTCGGCTTCTAGTAAGGGCAGTTGGCTGTGATTGCCTGTCAGCAATCGAGAGGAGGTAGAGCCCATTTTTGGCAGCTCTGTATCAGGCATCTGTTGCAAATAATTCAAAAACTGCAATTGTAGCTGTTTCTCATTACCCAATCCTAGATAGTCATTGCTTGAGATATTCAGCAGTCGCTGATTATTTAAGATAATCCATTGATCTTGATGTTTAATAGGCGGTAGCTTTCGATACTGATCTTTCGACTTTAGAGTGTCTAATAGCTGCATAACCCCTAAACGCGTGGGTCCTTTCATAAACGTCTGTCCTTAATGGTTTAAGTGGTGCTGATGATTTAACGAAGTCAGTTCAATCGCTGTGGTGTTTTATTTGCTTGTCTGCTTTTATTTGTCTACTTTCATTTTTTTGTTAGGTAGCGACTGTTTGATTAATTCAATTGCTTGTTTAATTGATCGAATATATTCTACAACAGTTTTGACAACTCACAGTTTATTATCTAAACCTGGCTTAGATGGACCCAAATCCTACACATATCTGCTTAAAAGTTGGCAAGATGCGCCTAAAAAAGTTTGATTTATAAAATTATTACTAAAAATATTTTAAAAACAGGGGTGTAGATGCTTAAAAGGAGGGAAAAATATATCGCTTCTATTGCAGAAATCGCTATTTGTAACAAAAGTTTTCATAAACTAGGGTTTGTAACCGCTCACACAACTAAAACTTGCAAAAGTTAACCGGCAGCCTATCAAACTGCGACAGACCCCATGAAATATTTTGTTACTATACTAAGCATGGATAAGGGACGAGGCCATTGAGATTAAAACTGTTTTAAAACTTGTAGTTAGAGAACAAGATATATAGAACACGATTAAGTCTCATACAACTGTCTGATTAAACGGGCTATCTAAATAGCTGTTTAAATAAGTGTCTCATTACAACAATTAATTAAAATACTATCAATTAAGATACTATATTTCGATTTCGTACTTCAATAGGAGAAGCACAATGAAACTATTACAAAAAACACTACTTGCTTTAGCTGCTGGTTCACTAATGACTGCTGGCGCACAAGCTGCTATCAACTATGGTAATGGCATGACTGCACAACCATACATTGGTGCTAAAATCGGTCAATATGACCTAGACAAAGCAGACGACGAAGCTTTCTCATACGGTATTTATGGCGGTGCTAAGTTTGCTCCAAACTTCGGTGTTGAAGCAGAATACATGACTACCAGCAAAGAAGACTTCAACAATGGCGTTAACAAAAGCGAATACGAAGCTGATGTATATGGTCTATACGGTACAGCAGACTATGTATTCCCAGGTTCAAACATGTATGCTAAAGGCCGTCTAGGCGTTGCGAAGAACAAAGTTGAGATGCGCAGCAGCACAGGCAAACGTTCAGAATCTGATACCGGTGTTGCCGGCGGTGTTGGTCTAGGTTATAACTTTAACTCAAATGCAGCAGTAGAGCTTGCATATGACTGGTATCCAGAAGTTAAAGACATCGGCCGCAATGGCGAAGACTTAAAAGCAAAAGGCTTAACGTTAGGCGCTAACTTCAAGTTCTAAACCAAGTCTAGTCTGATATAGAAAATAAAAAAGCGATCGCTTCGGCGGTCGCTTTTTTTGTGTTGCGCCGGTAGAATCTAAGCCTAAATATAAAGATTATTTTTTCTTTAACCGGTGATTTATCTAAAAGCTTGGGAGGGCTCATGTTTAATAAAATGTTAGTTGTGATGACAGCTGCTTGTGCAGGATCATTAATGGCAGTGAGTGCAAATGCAGCAGTCAACTATGGTAATGGTATGGTAGCCCAACCTTATGTTGGACTTAAATTCGGTCAGTATGATTTAGATCATGCAGAAGATAAGGGTATCTCTTACGGAATTTATGGCGGTGCCAAGTTTACGCCGAACTTTGGTATCGAAGCTGAGTACTTAGGTAGCAGTGATGAAGACTACCAAACTGGCAGATTAAAAAGGTCAGAATATCATGCTGATGTCTATGGCTTATATGGTACAGCAGAATATCTGTTCCCAGGTACGCCAATATATGTCAAAGGCCGTGCCGGTGTGGCTAAAAACAAAGTCAAAATAGATGCAAAGTCTTCTGCTTACGCACAACATGACGGCAGTAAGTCAGATAGTGGCTTCGCTGGAGGTTTGGGTTTTGGGTATAACTTTGCTTCTAATGCAGCAGTAGAACTCGCTTATGATTGGTATCCAAAAGTTGAAAACGTTGCAGATCAGGGTGATTCAGATGCCTCAGGGATTACGCTTGGCGCCAATTTAAAATTCTAGTAAGTTGTGTTAATTAAGCCTACTATTTTTTGGCGTATGTAGCGACTTGTAGCCATAAAAGGAGTATAGTAACTTTTTGTTTTAACTGGCATTATTCGTTTTCAAAACTTAACAGCGAACCTATTAAACGTCCACAGAGTTAACAGAAAGCTCTGCTATTATATAAACATACTAAGGACGGGCGTGGCGGTCATAGACGCTTTAAACGAAAACGCTTAGCCACAGCTGCTAAACATAAGTTAAGTTAAATTCGTAGTTTATGACAGATGTCCACCTGGCCTTATATGAGATTATGTTTATATGTTTAATAGGAGAACAATAATGAAACTATTACAAAAAACACTACTTGCTTTTGCTGCTGGTTCACTAATGACAGTTGGCGCACAAGCTGCCATTAACTATGGTAATGGCATGACTGCACAACCATATGTTGGTGCTAAAATTGGTCAGTATGACCTAGATAAAGCAGATGACGAAGCTTTCTCATACGGTATTTATGGTGGTGCTAAGTTTGCGCCAAACTTCGGTGTTGAAGCTGAGTACATGACTACCAATAAAGAAGACTTTGCCAACAATGGTGTTAACAAAAGCGAATACGAAGCTGATGTATATGGTCTATATGGTACAGCAGACTATGTATTCCCAGGCTCAAACATGTATGCTAAAGGCCGTCTAGGTGTTGCGAAGAACAAAGTTAAAGTACGTGACAATATTAGCGGCAACCGTTCAGAGTCTGACACAGGTATTGCTGGCGGTGTTGGTCTAGGTTACAACTTCAACCCAAATGCAGCAGTAGAACTAGCATATGACTGGTATCCAGAAGTCAAAGATGTGGGTAACAGAGGCGAAGACTTAAAAGCAAAAGGCTTAACATTAGGTGCTAACTTTAAATTCTAAACCAAGTCTAGTCCTGATAGAAAATAAAGAAGCGATCGCTCCGGCGGTCGCTTTTTGTGTTATTTATCGTTAACTTAGCACCATGGTTCATTAATAAACATTGATATTTACATGGGCTTATAGTAAATTCCACTTTGTTTTGGTGCTATATGATTGTTGGGTAATATATGTTTGCAAAACTTAACAACTCAGCTATCAAAAGACGACATATTATATGAAATAATTTGTTACTATTTTAACTATAGAAAACAGGTTAACTATATTAGTATTTATACTATTTTGTGACTTTTAAAGGTCACGATTATTTTACAGGAGAATCACGATGAAACTTTTACAGAAAACATTACTTGCTTTAGCTGCCGGCTCACTAATGACAGTTGGTGCACAAGCTGCTATGACTGCACAACCATACATCGGTGCTAAAGTAGGTTACTATGACCTTGAAAATGCTAAAGATGAAGCCTTTTCATACGGTGGCTACCTTGGCATGCAGTTCACTCCTGAAGTTGGTCTTGAGGCTGAGTACATCACTACTAAGAAAGAAGATGCTACTGCTACTCAAGAATACAAAGGCGAGAACTACGGTCTATACGGTACTTATAAGCACCACATCACTGGTTCTAATGCATATGCTAAAGGCCGTTTAGGCGTTGCGCATAACAAAGTTAAGCTAGAAAGTGTTAATGGTAAGCGTTCTGAGTCTGACACTGGTATCGGTGGCGGTCTAGGTTTCGGTTATAACTTCGCACCAAACGCTGCTGTTGAATTAGCATACGAATGGTATCCAAAAGTTAACGACGTTAACCTAGGTAACGATAAAGACGTAGACGCTGAAGGTGTTACTTTAGGTGCACACTTCAAATTCTAAGATCTAATCTAATATAGACTAGATTTAAGAACAAAGAAACGACCGCAATTGCGGTCGTTTTTTTATTGTTTAAAAAAGATAGGTTAAATTAGAGGCTATAATTAGCGGGATAAATATATTTGGTAAATAAAATTTGAAAGCAGAAAGTAATACCTAAGTCCTTAAAAGTGATAGTATAAATAACATATTGATTAAAATAATACTAAATACAGGCTTAAGGATAGTGCTATTTTAAGGATGAAACTATTTTAAGGATAAGATTATGTTTGTTTTAGAGCCTTGGCATTGGCTGGCGCTTGGTGGTGTACTCATCATCTCTGAAATGTTTTTAACGACTTTCGCCACGCTTTGGTTTGGGATAGCTGCGGTTATGGTCGCTTTATTAAGCTGGCTGTTTCCAATTCCCGAAGTTTTTCAGGTTCTGCTATGGCTATTGTTTTCAATATTGATGGTGGTAATGTGGTTTAAATACGTTAAACCCTTATCGATAGACCGTACAAAAGCTGGCCTAGGAGGTAGTGTCATTATTGGTGAAACCGGCATTATTACTAAAGTTCCGACACTAGATAAAGTGGGCACCATACGCTTTAGCGTTCCTATTGTTGGTGCAACTGAATGGCGCTGCCGAACCCGTGGTGAACCTCTTGAGTTGGGCGAGAGAGTAGTGGTTATTGAGATTATTGGTAATGAGCTCATAGTCGCACCTGCTAAGCTGCCTGCGCATGTTGAATACAGATAGAACAATAATCGATTTAAGCAAAAAACAAGTGAATAATAAGTCAAAATAATAAGTGATACACGGAGTAGGAGATAATAATATGGGCGGATTTAGTGTGGTTATGATTGTGATGGTAGCACTGGTAGTGTTTACCATATTTAAAGGGGTGCGCATTGTGCCTCAAGGTTACAAATGGATTGTACAGCGCTTGGGTAAGTATCATCAGACTCTAGAGCCTGGGCTAAATATTATTATCCCTTATGTCGATGATGTGGCTTATAAGCTGACGACCAAGGATATTGTATTAGACATTCCCTCTCAGGAAGTGATTACCCGTGATAACGTGGTAATTATTGCCAACGCTGTGGCTTATATCAGTATCGTGCAGCCTGAAAAAGCGGTGTATGGTATTGAAGATTATGAGCATGGTATTCGTAATTTGGTGCAGACCTCGCTGCGCTCTATTATCGGTGAGATGGACTTAGACAGTGCGTTATCTAGTCGTGATCATATCAAGGCATTATTGAAACAAGCCATCTCTGAAGATATTGCCGACTGGGGTATAACGCTTAAAACTGTTGAAATTCAAGATATTAACCCGTCAGATACAATGCAAACAGCGATGGAAGAGCAGGCTGCGGCTGAGCGTCAGCGCCGTGCGACTGTGACCCGTGCAGATGGTCAGAAGCAAGCGGCAATCTTAGAAGCAGATGGTCGTCTTGAAGCGTCACGCCGTGATGCCGAAGCGCAAGTGGTACTGGCCAAAGGTTCAGAAGAGTCTATTCGACTGATTACCCAAGCGATGGGTAAAGAAGAAATGCCAGTGGTTTACTTGCTTGGTGAGCAGTATATTAAAGCCATGCGTGAGTTGGCTGAGTCTGATAATGCCAAGACTGTGGTGTTACCAGCTGATATCTTAAGCACAGTTAAAGGTATGGTCGGTAACAAATTTAAGCCATAGGTTGCTTGTACTTACCATAAACTGACATTACCCATAATCCCAAAGGCCTTTTTAGCCCATCAGCAACATAAGTTACTGATGGGCTATTTTCATGGCTGAAGTTAAAGTCCACAATAGTGTCATTGGTATGATTGGTATGTATGTATTCATTAAGTATCTCGCAGTTAGCGAGACAGACATTGAGCTTATCTGCATGGCGTATAGAGTAATGACGCAGGACAGTAGAATAGGTTGTTAGAGGTTGTGTTATGTCAAATCCGTATATTTCGAATAGAAAATTAAAAAATGAGCCGTTAGAAAATAAAAAATCAACAACGACACCACAAAATCATAACTCGCCCAGTGATCACGCTTCCACCCCACTGCACCCAATACGTCAGGGAGCCATTTTGCCGCACGAGGTATTGGATGAGCAGCATCAAAATGCCGCCTACCCAGGCAGTGCGCTACAGATTCGTAATGGCGGCTTTGGGTCTGATGCCTGTGCACATCCAACCCATCCCAATCAGTTCTATGCTCTAACCGACAGAGGCCCAAACTCTGACTTTAAGGGCAGTTTGGGCGAGGGTAAGCAGTTTTTGGTAACAGGATTTACACCAAAAATCGGCCTGTTTGAGTTACAAGCAGATGGCAGCATTATCAAGGTGAAAGAGATTATATTAAAAGACCGCTCTGGTCAGCCGATTAGTGGTTTGCCCAATCCGCCAGAGTTTGGTGGTACCAATGAGATTGCCTATGATGTCACAGGCGCTCCGATTCTGATCGATCCAAATCAGGCCTATCACCCCACAGATAATCCAGTCAAAACTGATATCAATGGCCTTGATCCTGAGGGATTGGTGGCATTAAACGATGGTAGCTTTTGGGTCAGTGATGAATATGGTCCTCACTTAGTGCACTATGATGCTGAAGGGGTAGAGATATGGCGTATTAATCCCTTTGAGGCCGATGAGCGCAACACGCTGATTATCAATGGCAAGCCACTACGTTTACCGGCTGAGCTGAGCAAGCGTCGAACCAATAAAGGCATGGAGTCACTGACCATTACGCCAGACCAAAGCACGCTAGTGGGCATAATGGAGTCCTCAATGGACAATCCAGATCGTTCAGGGCGGCAGTCTTGCTTAACCCGCTTGATAACCATTAACTTACACACAGGAGATGTCGGCCAGTATCTATACCGACTTGATGCCTCACATCATGTTAACTCTGCCATTGCGGCCCTATCAGAGCATCAGTTCTATGTGGTAGAGCACGATCGAAAGTTTCCGCTGCAGGCTGCAGATGCGGTTAAGCGTATTTATCAAATAGACATTAGCGCTGCGACCAATATCAATCAACACGACCAGCTGTTGACTACCAAAGCAGTCGCTTATGATGTGCATTTAGGGCTGTTGGTGAATGGGCTGACACTAGAGCAGTTACTGGCTGAAAGCGAAGACAATTGGGAGCTGCTGGCTGACCTAGGCATCCATCCGGTGACCAAAACTTTGGCAGTCGATGTGTTGCAAGCCATTGATTATCCGCATGACAAGCTAGAGGGGATTTGGCTGCGTCAGGACGGTTCCATTGGACTGGTCAATGATGATGATTTCGGTATGAATGATTCAGAGGCAGGTATCGAACAAAAGTATCTTGATAGCGCCAAACGCATCGAAGATATGACCCGCTTATATCAGGTTTGGCCAAATTAACATTTATCCTAACCGCTAGCCTTTACCGTAACCGCCTAGTCTTTATCTTAGCCCCCTAGACCTTGAAAATAAAGGGTTTACATATCTGCGACTTTTTATAACACAGTTGTTATTTGCGCTATAGCGATAAGGTTGGTAAAGTAAAGCCTTAAAATAAGTAATAAGCAGTCAAACTATTGGTTATATATCATTAACAAGCCATTAATGTAAATGATAAGCCGTTAATATAAATAGGGCTGTCGATTGCCTAAGAAGCGTTTGACTGTCACAACAATAATAATTACTTGAGTGAATCACTCAGTTAATAACATCATTTAATAAATAATAGAATAAAAGGACGCCTTATGAAAAAGCCAAACTATACCATCGCAGATTACCTGTTTGACCGCATCGCAGAAGCCGGCGCCACAGAAGTATTTGGTGTGCCAGGAGACTATAACTTATCTTTTTTAGACAATATTATTGCTTCAGATAAGTTGCGCTGGGTTGGTAATACCAACGAGCTAAACGCTGGTTATGCAGCAGATGGCTATGCTCGTGAGCGTCGATTTGCGGCTATGGTGACTACGTTTGGGGTAGGCGAGCTGTCTGCCATTAACGCAACCGCAGGATCTTACGCAGAGTACGCGCCTGTGCTACATGTGGTCGGTGCGCCACCAACTGCAGCGATTGACAATCAACGTCGTGTGCATCATAGCTTAGGCGATGGCGTGTTTAACCACTTTATCAAGATGGTAGAGCCAGTGACAGTAGCGCGCGCTGAGATAACGCCGGAAAACGCCGCCTCTGAAATCGATAGAGTCATACGTCTGGTGCTCAAAAAGCAGCGTCCAGGATACTTGTTGTTATCGCCAGATGTGGCCAAGCAGCCTATCTATCCAGCCACCACTCAGCTGAGAGATACCGATGAAGACATCACCAGTAATAAGGCACTGGCTGACTTCAAACAAGCATTAACCGAGTATATAGAGGGCAAAGAGACCACACTTATTGCTGATCTTATGGTGCATCGCTTAGGTTTACAATCGCAGCTTAAAGCATTGATTGCCGACACTACGATTCCTTATGCTACCTTGTCGTGGGGTAAAACCTTGTTGGATGAAAACAGCGAGCGTTGGGCGGGTGTTTATGTTGGTGAGCCTTCACAGCCGACGGTTAAAGATGCAGTCGAAAATGCAGAATGTTTAATTAAGCTGGGTGTCAATTATACCGATACCACCACTGCTGGCTTTACCCAAAATATCGACACCTCACGTGTGGTTGATATCCATCAAGAGCGTGCGTCAGTCGGCGAGGATACCTTTGCGCCTATCGCCATGAAAGACGCCCTGCAAGTACTGCATGAGGTATTGACCTCTGGCATTAACGTGGTGTCTAAGCCGCTAAAAGGTAAGGTCAGTGCCTTTAAACAACACGGTGACGATGACGCTCCGTTGTTACAGCGAGACTTGTGGCACTTAATCGCAGAGCGCTTGCAGGAGAATAATATTGTGTTTGCCGACCAAGGTACCTCGTATTTTGGTATGAGTGAAGTGCGTCTACCAGAAGGGGTTACTTTCTACGGTCAACCACTGTGGGGCTCAATCGGCTATACCTTACCGGCAAGCTTTGGCGCCGGTGTTGCAGCGCCGCACAAGCGCAGTGTGCTACTTATTGGTGATGGTTCAGCCTTGTTAACCATTCAAGATGTCGCTGCCATGTTGCGCGAGAAGATTAATCCTATCATCATCTTGGTGAATAATGATGGCTATACTGTCGAGCGTGCCATTCATGGTGAAGAAGAGCTGTATAACGACATTCCTGCTTGTGATTGGCAGGTAATGCCGAAGGCGTTTGGTGCGACTGACGAAAACTGTGACATTCTAAAAGCAGATACCCCAGCAGCGTTGAAGTCTGCGTTAGATAAAGCGTATCAGACTCCTGATAAGATGGTTTTCATTGAGGTGATTACCGGTGTGATGGACATTCCTCCTCTGTTAAAAGAAGTGGCTGCGTCTTTGAAGTAAGGCACTGATTGTTAACGATATTGAACTAAAAAAGCCGACCTCATAGGGGTCGGCTTTTTGTTTTTATCTTCTAAAGTTAGTAAAAGTAGCACAGCTAATTTTTGAAAAGTGGCATATGCCGTGATGACGGTTATTTAGAATTTTCTGGTTAGCTGTACCTGATTTTAAAGAAACCAAACGCTGCTAAACTTATAAAAAAACCGCTATCTATTGCTGCGCTACAGTGGATTCACTATATAGCCAGTTATTAAATTACCTTTGAGAAACGACCTTTGGCTTTACCGGCCAAATAGGTATCAAATGCCATGGCCACGTTTCGGGCAAGCAGGCGACCTTTAGGTAATATACGGATACCGGCAGCATCCATATCAATCAGCTTGTCTTGCTGCATGTCACCCAACTGTTGAATTTCATTAATGAAATAGGTAATGGCATCAATACCAAACTTCTGATTGACGTCTTTAAAGTCAATATAATCATGACACAATAAGTTCATAATCACATAGCCACGCAGGCGGTCTTGAATGTTGGTCTTAATGTGTCTGACGGCAGGCAGTTTTTGATGATCAATATCTGCTCTATAAGCGTCAAGATCAGTATTGTTCTGTAAGATATGACTGGCTGAGGCACCAGAGCTTGAGTACAAGGTGCTGTTGATTTGACTGATGGCAGACACACCGAAGCCCAGTAGATCACAATCGCCCAAGATGGTGTAGCCTTGGAAGTTGCGGTGTAGATTGCCTTCGCGCTGGGCGATGGCCAACTCATCATCAGGCTTTGCAAAATGGTCAATACCGATATACTGATAGCCTGCTTCGGTCAAGGCAGTGATGGTCTGCTTGAACATGGTCAGCTTCTCTGCTGGCGAGGGCAGGTCGCTTTCTTTGATTTGTTTTTGCGCTTTAAATCTATCGGGCAAATGCGCATAGTTAAAAATAGACAGTCTGTCTGGACCCATCTCGATAATACGTGCCACAGTGTGCGCAAAGGTCTCAGGCGTCTGATGTGGCAGGCCATAAATCAAATCAATATTAATCGAATTGTAGTTTAGTCGACGTGCTTCATCGACCACGCCTTGGATTAACGCTTCTGATTGCACGCGGTTAACAGCGATTTGAACTTTATGGTCCAAGTCTTGTACACCAAAGCTGACTCGGTTAAAGCCAAGCTCACGTAGCTTTTCTAAAGTGGTTTCACGTAGCTCGCGAGGATCTACCTCAATCGAGTAATCGCCTTTACCACCTTGTTCTGAGGGTGCATCAAACTCAAACTGAGTCTGTAAAAACTGCCACAGTTCAATCAGTTCATCATCATTAAAAAAGGTAGGTGTACCACCGCCCAAATGAAGTTGTTTAACGAATGGCTTTTTACCCGGTTCTGACTTGGCCAGTAATGCCTGTTTTTGTTTGATTTCACGTTTCAAATAGTCCAGATAGTCGCCGGCATCACTGTTCTTTTTGGTAATGATTTTATTACAAGCGCAGTAATAGCAAAGATGACGACAAAACGGAATATGAAAATATAAAGACAGTGGCGTTTTGGCATCTCTATGAGTCAGGATATCAAGCTCTGCACCGGCCTCAATAGGCTTAAATTCTAGCGCGGTTGGGTATGAGGTATAGCGAGGCCCAGAACGGTTGTATTTGTGAATCAGTGCATCGTCATACTCAAGCTTTGGCATCGCCGAGCTGGCATCGTCAAATTGGCGACGCGCATAAGGATTGGCTGGCGTGAAGTCAGGACGCTGTGTGGTAGGCGGCAGGTCAGCTTGATCAGTAAAAATCGAAGAATTAGTCATAACATTGGCCTTATCGGTATCCCGATAAACAATACCGCTTCTCTAAATATCAACGCTTTATCAAACTTGCTGCGCCTAGTGGTTTTATTGAACTATTATCAATATTAATAGGCTCTTTTGCTCAGTGTGATTGTTTTAAAAACGTGATTGTTTAAAAAAGGGTATAAAAGCTAGGAGGATGGGTAAACATACGTCATATCGTGTTTGTATGTACCGATTATATCAAATAACCTTAAGGTAGCTCTAATCCAGCCAGTTTTCCATACCTCTTTAGTATCGACTTAAACGATTTATCTAACTAATAACGGATAGTACGCCTCAGCTTGTTGTCGACCGTTTCAGTTTTTGAGTCGACCCCAATTTTTAAGCCCGCCAAGAGTGACTAAAACAACCCCGAGCGTGATAAGAGAAGCGCCCAAAGCCAAGCCCTCTGGCGGCGGTTCTGCTTGTAGAAATATGGCAATAGGTACCGCAAATAGGGCTGCCGCTGAGCCCAATAAGCTTAGTAATACGGGTCCGCCTGCTTTTTGTAATAAGAATAATAGCTGGAACTGACCGGCAAAAATAAATGCCTGTAGCACAATAATCGATAGCATCAGCTTATTGTTAATATCAACTTCTAATGAGAAGTTAGGTAATAAGCTCACCAATCCAAGCTGTAGCGCAGCAGCAACTAACATGCCGGGTGCCAAAGCGCTGGGTGAGGCACCAGTTGGCCAACGCAAGGTGCGATACAGATTGCCGACTGCCAGTAGTACAGGGCCACACAGCGCAATGACAATCCAAAACACACTGGTATCGGGTGCGCTGACTTTGTTTGCTGCCAACACCGCAGCACCGGTTAACGCCGCAGCAACTCCGGCAGCACGCATGGGCTTAAAGGTTTCCATCTTAAGCAGCAGCGCGCCCAGATAAGTCAGTAATGGTGGCAGACAGATAATCAGGGCAACAAAGCTGGCGCCAACATGGGGTATGGCAGAGAAGAAAATTAAGTTAGAGCCGGCGACACTGACCAAAGCGGCGATTAGGTAATATTCGATACTGGCTGCTGTAAATGGGAGCGCTTGGCGGCGATACTGAGCAATCAAAAGTAAAATCACAGCAGCGCCAGTGATGGACCAAAATACAAAAGCAAGCGGTGCCAATCCGATGACGCTTGCATACTTAGCGACATTGGTTGAGACACCCAATAACATACCGCCAAAAATCAAACAGAGAATAGCGGTTATTGTTTCTTTATTCACCAAGCTGGCCTTTTATTGGTTAATGGCAATGACTAATGATACCGCTAATACAGCAGTTTCAATATCACTTTAAAACGCTATCAGCATAGTAGCAATCTTAAGTAAAGTGCAAGCAAAGATAATTTAAACATAGTGCGCAGATTAAGACTATTTTAATGGCATAGACAGAACATCTACGATTTTAGTGGTATAGCATTTGCTTACTACTAACTAATAATTTATTATTAGTTTAAAATAATTAATAAATTATCGTTATATATAGCAATCAATCGTTTGCTTTGATTAGCCGGCACTTAACATTAAGGTTTTATTCATGTCTTTTGCTGAAGTTAGTACCCGTTCTGTGGTTGGGCTACATGCACCACAAGTGATGGTTGAAGTGCATTTGTCGCAAGGGCTACCGGCCTTGACCATCGTTGGCTTACCAGAAGCCGCGGTACGTGAGAGCAAAGATAGGGTGCGTTCCGCCATTATCAATGCCAACTTTCAATTTCCCAATCGCAGGCTTACGATTAATCTGGCACCAGCCGATTTGCCAAAAGATGGCGCCCGTTTAGACTTGCCAATTGCGATGGGTATATTGGCAGCCAGTGGCCAAATAGAAGCAGACTGGCTCGATGGTTATGAGTTTATCGGTGAGTTGGCATTAAACGGTAATTTACGTTCGGTGTCAGGCAGCCTTGCCGTGGCACGGGCGATTAAAACCGAAGCCAATAAGGCCAAACAACAGGCTAATCAACGCCCTAAAACTGATAAAAGTGATCCGCCCCAAACGCCGCGCTCAATTAAGCTGATGGTACCGGCCAACAATGGCGAAGAGGCCAGTCGTGTGGTTGGGGTGACGGTATATGCCGCCTCAACACTGCAAGTGGTATGCGATCATCTACGCGCTGAAAATAGCATAAACTATGATGCTAACATGACTGATGCTGAAACGGCTGATGGTAAGACGGCTAATGGAACCAGCACTATCGAAGGTCTGTTATCGCCTGTGTTATCCAAAGCGCCGATTATTAATGCGACTTATAAGGTGGATTTAGCCGATGTTAAAGGACAGCATCATGCCAGACGCGCATTAGAAATAGCAGCTGCTGGCGGGCATTCTTTGTTATTTACCGGACCGCCTGGCTCAGGCAAAACCTTAATGGCAGCGCGGTTGCCAACCATCTTACCAGACTTAAATGATGAAGAAGCACTTGAGGTTGCCAGCACTTATTCTGTCACCGATACCGAGTATCAATATGGGACACGGCCTTTTCGTGAAATTCATCACACCATATCCGCCGTGGCATTAGTCGGTGGTGGCTCACGGCCGAAACCTGGCGAGATTACCTTGGCCAATAAGGGTGTTTTGTTTTTAGATGAAATGCCGGAGTTTGATCGTCATGTGTTAGAGGTATTGCGTCAGCCGTTAGAATCGAAACAAATCACCATCAGCCGCGCCAATCAACAGGCAACCTTTCCTGCTAACTTTCAGTTGGTCGCTGCTATGAACCCTTGCCCGTGTGGCTACCATGGCGACCCTTCTGGACGTTGCCATTGTCGCCCTGAACAAATTCAGCGTTATCAAGATAAAATTTCAGGACCGCTGTTAGATCGCATTGATTTACATGTGAGTGTGCCAGCGCTGCCGATCAGCGATTTACAAAACAGCAGCGCTGGAGAAGCCTCTAAAGGCGTGCGTCAGCGGGTGACAGAAGCCTATCAGCGTCAACAAGACAGGCAAGATAAACCCAACAGCGAGCTAACCCCCAGTGAGATTGATGAGCATATTGTGCTTGGCGATAGTGAGAAAAACTTACTCACCATGGCGCAGGCTAAGCTCAACTTATCAGCCAGGGGATATCACCGATTGCTTAGAGTAGCGCGTACCATTGCCGACTTGGCTGGCAGCGTTGATATCAAAACCAGCCACTTGAGTGAAGCACTGAGCTATCGTTCCGGATAGTGTTTTTTTGCAATCAGATTTCTTCTTTAATTGATATCCACGGCCTAAGCCAAGCCCTGAATTAAGACAAACCAGTGATGTTACCTTTAGCATCAATGTCGATGTGCTCGGCTGCCGGTACTTTTGGTAAGCCAGGCATACGCATGATGTTGCCACAAATGACCACAATAAATCCTGCACCGGCTGACACACTTAGGTCTCGCACGTGGATATTGAATCCGGTTGGGCGTCCTAATAATTTGGCATCATCACTGAGTGAGTATTGAGTCTTGGCAATACAGATAGGCATTTTATCCAAGCCTTGCTCAGTGAGGCGGCGAATTTTAACTTTCGCTGCTTGGCTGATATCAATATCATCTGCGCCATACACACGCTGCGCCACAGCACGGATTTTATCTTCAATGCTGTCTTCATTGTCATAAGCCAGCTTAAAGCTGCTTGGTTGATCATCATGCTTATCTAATAAAGTCAGTAGCTTATGCGCTAAGTCTTCACCACCAGCGCCGCCTTTCTCCCAAACTTGAGTTAGAGCTACTTCAACGCCTTTGTCAGCACAGGCTTGTCGTACCAACTCAACCTCTGCTTCTGTATCAGTAACGAAGTGATTGATGGCGACCACTACTGGCAGTCCAAACACTTGCTTTAAGTTTTCGATGTGTTTAAGCAGGTTAGGTAAGCCTTTCTCTAGCGCGCTGAGGTTTTCTTCTTTTAGATCTTGTTTGGCCACGCCGCCATTATATTTTAGCGCTTTAATAGTAGCCACAACCACTGCGGCATCTGGAGTTAAGCCTGCCAAATTACACTTAATATCACAAAACTTTTCAGCGCCTAAGTCAGCACCAAATCCAGCTTCGGTCAAAGTGTAATCAGCCAAGTGCATCGCTGTGCGCGTCGCAATTACTGAGTTACAGCCATGAGCAATGTTAGCAAAAGGTCCGCCATGCACAATGGCTGGCGTGCCTTCGATGGTCTGTACTAGGTTGGGTTTAATGGCTTCTTTTAGTAGAGCAGCCATAGCGCCATGTGCCTTTAAGTCGAGGGCATAAATTGGTTTTTTATCATAGCTATAGGCAATCAAAATGTTGCCCAGACGCTGTTTTAAATCAACCAAGTCTTTTGCCAAACAGAAAATGGCCATCACCTCTGAGGCGACGGTAATATCAAAGCCGCCTTCACGAGCAACGCCATCAGTACGCTTGCCTAGACCGCTAATGACATGACGCAATTGACGGTCATTCATATCTACCGCTCTGCGCCACAATACTTGCTTAGGATCAATACCTAGCTCATTACCTTGATAAATATGGTTGTCTAACATGGCAGACAGCAGGTTGTTGGCCGCACCAATGGCGTGGAAGTCGCCGGTAAAGTGCAGGTTAATGTCTTCCATCGGCAACACTTGGGCATAGCCGCCGCCCGCTGCACCGCCTTTAATGCCAAACACTGGGCCCAATGAGGGCTCACGTAGAGCAACCACGGTGCGCTTATCATTACCTTGCTGTTGATGCACTCGGTTTAAGGCATCGGCTAGGCCAATGGTAACAGTGGTTTTGCCTTCACCAGCTGGTGTGGGGTTGATGGCTGTGACCAATACCAGCTTGCCTTTGTCTGATTTGGCAGGCATGGAAAACACGTCGTTGGGATTGATTTTGGCTTTATAGTGGCCATAAGGTTCAACTTGGTCAGGGCCCAAGCCAATTTTATCGGCAATATTTGCGATAGGCTGTAAGGTGGCACTTTGAGCAATGGCAATGTCGCTAGAATGTGTCATGAAATAAAAGTCTTTAAGTTAAAATCGTTGAGAGGAAAGCCCGATGAAAATAAAAGTAAACGGCTGTTGTTGAATTAATGATTTAACCATTCAGTGATTAACGATAAGTCGTTATATCACAGACTTATTTGTTAGTTCAAATTCTTATTGGTCAATTATTATTTAATATAAATCGTTACTGTTATGGTTATTGAATGTGGGTCATCGGCTTATTGCTGCATCGCTTCGATATTATTGCTTCACCGCTTCGATTTGGATGTTAAGGTCAACATTTTTGGTCATGCCTAACAGAACATATTTGCTGATGCCCCACTGAGTACGATCAATGGTGGTTTTAAAATCACCGCCGCAGACAGACTTTTTAAAGATAGGGCTAAAGTAGCAGTTAAATTTGGTAGCGGTTAATTGAACCGGTTTAGTTTTGCCATTTAAAGTTAAGTTGCCATCTACTTGGGTCACTACTGACTTAGTGCTAAAGCCTGATTTGACGTCTTCAAAATGCCACTGCGTCGATTCAAAGCGGGCAGTGGGATTGTTTGTTACATCAAAGAAGTCACTGCCTTTTAGATGCTCATCAAATTCAGAATTGCCAGTATTAATAGTATCTAGAGGAATAACGATTGACACATGACCGGTTTTGGCTTTCGGGTCATAGTCGATTTTACCGGTTAAATTGTAAAAGCCGCCAGTATTGGTAGAGGTGCCAAAGTGGTCAATAGCAAAGCGTACATTGGCGTGAGTGGGATCGATGTCGTAAGTAGCAGCATGGGCGCTACTCATTATCGTCAATGCTAAGCCGGTAGCGGTTAATAGAGGTAACAAGCGAAAAGAAGAAAGGCGCTGAATAGATGATGTCATAAGAGAAACTCCCTGTTATTGTTTTAATGTCATTATTAATATTGATTTAGGGCATGTCCTCAATGGTGTAAATGAAGACACGCCCTAGAGTGGTGTTGCTATTTTTTTAGTGAATTATGAGTCCGGTATCAACTAATCGGTCTTGCCGTGTGGCTGTAACCACTTAGCAAACCAGCGTGATATATCATCCATAAAGGTATAAACCATAGGGATAACAATCAAGCTCAGCAGGGTTGAAGTCACCAATCCACCCAGAACAGCGGCAGCCATTGGACGGCGGAAAGTTGAATCAATATCACCTAGACCAAAGATGAGGGGTAACATACCGGCACCCATAGCGACGGTGGTCATAATAATGGGCTGTGCCCGTTTGCGACACGCATCAAGTAGTGCTTCAAATCGGGTTAGACCATGTTCACGCTCGGCCAAAATAGCATAATCAACCAGTAAGATTGAGTTTTTGGTCGCGATACCCATCAGCATAATAAAACCAATCATCGAAGGCATCGACAAGCTACTGTTACTCAGCACTAGGCCAACGAAAGCACCGCCAATCGATAACGGTAATGCCATCAAAATGGTCAATGGCTGCAATACTTTACCAAACAGTAAAATCAACACCCCAAAGATACAGATAATGCCAATACTGATCGCAATCACAAAGCCGCTGAATAGCTCAGCCATACTTTCGGCCTGACCTTGGTCAATCAAGCGGATATCAGCAGGTAAGCTGCCAGGTTGTAAGCTGGGTAGTCCCTTAACAGCGGTGATTAACTCACCCAGCTCACCTTCACCGACTTGAGCGGTAATGGTGATAGCACGCTCACGGTCAAAGCGGCGGATTTCCGCAGGACCGGTACCAAATTCTAATTGCGCAACTTCACTAACACGGGCGCCAGAACTGCCATTGCTAGGTACATACAGATCACCCAATTGGCTAACATTGTCTTTTACATTATCCGGCAAGCGCACCACGATAGGCACTTGGCGCGTATCTAAGTTTAGCTTTGACAATCGCTGCTCATAGTCGCCTAGAGTGGCAACGCGTAAGGTATCAGCAACGCCTTGAGTAGTGGCGCCTAAGTCAGCCATAGCGATTCGGTCGGGAATCACGGATAGCTCTTGTCTGGGTAAACTGCGGTTACTGGTCACACTACCGGCCATAGGTAGCGCCCGTATTTCATCCATCACCTGCTGTGCAGTTTTTTCTAATAAGTTGGCGTTGGTACTGGTTAGTGCGAAGCTATAACCAGACTCTCCACCACTGGATAAACCAACATCAAATCGAGCGCTCGGTACTTCGGTTAACACATCGGCGATTTCACGTTCAATGTCTATTTTGCTAGGGCGGGTGCCACGTGGCTCCAGTACGATATCCATACTGGCCGCATTTTCACCGCCACCACCAGAAGAGGCGTCCAGACTGGCTGCTTGTGGATCGCCAATCACACTTAAAATACTTTTTACCCCATCAATTTGGGATACTTTTTGCTGTACCATTTTCGCAATGCGTGTGGTGTCAGCGAGGCTCGCATCTGGAGTCAGTTCAATGCCAATACGCGACTGATCGATGTCATTTTCTGGAATAAAGGCGGTTGGCAATAACTTAACCATGGTCAAAGAGCCGGCAAACATTATCAAAGTCACAGCCATGGTCAACCAGCGGTGTTTTAAGGTCCAAGCAACGGTTTTAAGATACAGCTTCATGGTGCGGCTAGTACCTTGCTTGTGGTCTTTTTCAGGACGCAGCACATAGGCGGCCATCATCGGAGTAATGAGGCGTGCAACCAACAAAGACGCAAAAATAGCAATGGCAGCGGTCCAACCAAATTGACGGAAGAATTGACCGACAACGCCACTCATAAATGCGGTCGGTAAAAATACCGCAATTAGGGTAAACGTAGTGGCAATTACTGCCAACCCAATTTCATCAGCAGCTTCCATTGCGGCTTGATAGGGTGTTTTTCCCATCCGCAAATGGCGCATGATGTTTTCGACTTCCACAATGGCATCATCAACCAATACCCCGACCACTAGTGACAGTGCGAGCAGGCTGATCAGGTTTAAACTAAAGTCAAACAGATACATGCCTAAGAAAGTCGGAATAACAGAAAGGGGTAGGGCAACCGCAGCGACCACAGTAGCACGCACGTTGCGTAAGAATAAGAACACCACCACTACCGCCAAGATACCGCCTTCGATCAGCATTCTCAGTGAGGCTTCATAGTCTTCGGCAACCGGCGTTGCTCTATCAAATACTTTGGTAATGGTGTAGCTGGGCATGTCTTTTTGTAATTGCTCAAGCTCAGCATCGACCAGCTCGACGATTTCAACCTCACTGGCACCACGCGAGCGCGACACGTTAAATGCCACTACTGTATTGCCATCGAGGACGGTTAACGAGTCAGGGTCGGCAGTGGCATCTGTAATACGGGCAATCTCGCCCAAGCGCTGAGTGCCGCCTGTGGGTAGTGCAATTTGTAAATCATTGAGCTCACGCGCTTGGCTGACTGCACCTAACACACGGATGGTTTGTTTGCTGCTGCCAACTTTGGATTCACCACCTGAGTTGTCTTGTTGAATACCTGCTACCTGATCAGACAACTGGGTAATGGGTAGCTTTAGGGCGTTTAGACTGGTCGGATCGACCGCAACACGCACCTCCCTTTCAAGACCACCCACACGGCTGACTGAGCTGACGCCTTTGATATCAGACAAGCGCTTGTCGATGGTATCGTCAACAAACCATGATAAGTCCTCAACGCTGACGCCAGGTGCGGTTACGGTATAGGTGACCGCAGGCAAGCCGGCGGTGGTGACCTTAGTCACGATAGGATCTTCTGCGGCAGCAGGTAGGTCAGCTTGCACCTCTCCGACCGCGGAGCGAACATCATCGACCGCTTCTTGAATGTCTTTTTCTAACACAAACTCAGAGGAGATGGTCGCCACCCCAGTTTGTAATGTGGTCCGAATGTGCTTGATACCTTCAATACTTGATATTCGGTTCTCAATCTTCTTGGCCACATCATTTTCAAGCTGATTAGGGGCTGCACCAGGCAAGCTCACGGTGACCACCACTGCTGGCAGGTCAATATCCGGGAACTGCTGGACCTTCATTTGTTTGAAGCCTAAAATGCCGCCCAAGGTCAGCAATATGAATAACAAAATAGCGACCAGCGGATTGCGGATTGAGTAGGCTGAGACGTTAAGACTCATAAATTAGATCCTGCTTGAAAAGTAGAGGTCAAAAACAACGCCGATAAACTATGAAAGCTCTATTGGTCAGCAGTAGCTGCTTCAGGCTGCGCCACACGAACCACATCGCCATCACTTAGGAAGTTACCCCCTTGGCGTACGATAGGGTCTTCTGTTTCGAGAGGCTCAAGCAATATCACTCGATCGCCTTGGCGTTCACCCAGTGCTACTTTGACGCGAGATACGCGGTGAATGGTTTCGCCTTCATCGTTGGTATCGGCTCGCACTTGCATCACATAGTCATAACCATCTTGAGTAATCACCGCACTAACCGGAATAGTGATCTGGTTGTTGCTGCCAAGCTTGAATACACCACGTTGATACATACCGGCTTTGGCATAAGGACTTCTATTTAAAGAGGCATAGATAGTAATTTGACGACTGCCTTCTTCAGCGGTAGGCGAGATGCGGGTTACTTTACCCGATACGCTACGGTTATCCGGTAGGCTCACTTCAACCGTGGTGCCGACGTTAATAGAACCCACTTTATTGGGATCAACTTGGGCTTGCCACTCAAGTTGACCGTCTTCAATAATGGTAAATAAAGGCTCAGGACCAGGTACGTTACCCACATCTGCATTCTTTTCGCTAATAACGCCACTGACAGGGGCAGTAACTTTCGCATTTTGCATGGTTACTTTTTGGTTGTTCAGACGTGCTCTTGACGCCGCAACTGACGCTGCCGCCTGATTGGCGGTGGCAACATAACGATCAGCCTCTTGTTCGCTAATAGCACGAATGTCTAATAAAGGCAGCACGCGCTCGGCATCTTTTTTGGCTAAGTCATAATTAGACTCAGCTTCTGCTAGCTCAGCTTGGGCTTGGATGATTTGTTGCTGAATGGCATCGGTATCGAATACGGCCAATACTTGACCTTTTTTGACCTGACTGCCTTCTTTTACCAGCACTTGCTCTAAAGCCACGCCACTGACTTTACCACTGACAGAAGACACATTTTCAGGGCTAATGGTGCCATCTGCAGACAGATCGTTGCTCATCTCAGAAGGCTCTGGCTTGACGGTTTCTACCGTTAATACTGGCTTTTGAGTCACTTCTTTTTCAACTTCGGTAACGCCGGTAGCAGTAGCCACTTGTGGCGATACAGTTCTTTCTTCATCTGAGGCGTTGGCCTCTAGCTGTTTTTGTTGCCACCATTGGCCGGCAAAAACACCAATCGCTAAAGCGACTAGCACTAGCGGCAATACCCATAGCCAGTTCGGCTTTGATTGAGTGGCAGCTTTGGCTGTATAGGTCGGGTATTTTACGGTGCTATTGGCCGTTGTATCGACTTTACCAGTAACCTTGCCATCAGCGCTTTTATTAGCATTAGAGCTATCATTAGCATTAGGGCTATCAGTAGAAGCATTGCCACTCGTTTTCGAACCAACATCAGCTTGATGTTGGTCAGCAGAATGGTTGTCTGCTTCGGTCGGCTTTTTGTTATTTGAATCTGAAGAAGTTGTCATATTAGTCTCGCAAACACCTGGGTTTGGATAAATAAAATTATTGGCAATTAAAATAATATATCAATTTAAACAAAATAATGGCGCTAGGTCTGTTTGATTTTTTTCGCCAGTGCTTTTCTCCAGCTGTCTTCTAAGCAATCAATCGCCAACCAAGGCTCAATGACATCAGCGCTTACCGGTTGTTTTTGATTCGTAAGCTGCCACAACGTCTGTAAGTTGGCAAAGGGATAAGGGCGCTTGATTAAATAAACCGGCATACCTTGATTTATTACCCCTTCTTTGACCACTTGGAAGTACCAACCGGCAATGCCTTGGCTGGTAATCCACGCAGCGATATTACGATTGCTAGCCATTGGTCCAATTTGATCATTAATTTTGTAGCAGGGGCGTCTGGGTTGCACAATGCGTAGCTGCACGCAGTCATCACCATCGCCGTATTGATAAATATCACCAATACAGACAGTAGATTCGCTCATATCAACAGCGTCGCTAACAGCTGTGGTTATAAGGTTTTCACCCAGTAGTCCAGCCGCTAGTTTTAGATCAAATTCGGCATTAAGTTTATCATAAGTGGTTGTCGGCATTTGATGTACTGCCTTTAAGTGACCGCCATGGTGGCGCCTATCTGCTTGCTCATCGCTAACCAACCCCAAGTAATTGACCGCAACCGGCGCTTGAATAGGTATCTTATTAATGGCGCTGAGCTGCTCGCGGGTAAATGGCATCGCCTTACCTGCACGCACATCGGTTAAAGTCGCTATCTGTAATGGCAGCTGTTGTGAACCGAGGGACTGTGCATTCACCGTGTTTTGTAAATCAGAACTGGAAAAATCAGTACTCGATAAGGCAGCTTCGGCAGTATTGGAGGTAGGTTGGGGCATAGCAGCTCACTCATCATTATTGTTCAAAAATCTTATCAGTATATCTTATCAGTAGTGCGATAGAAGTACGAGCTTGGTTATACTAGTTAAAGATTACTAATAGTCAGTATAACCAAGCACAATCAAACACCATGGTAGTAATAATAGTAAGCATAATAAAAAAACGCACATTCTAAGAATGTACGTTTTTTATTAATCATTTCTATGTTGTCTACTCTAGTCTGTATAGAGTGGGAGAGAAGACCTAGAAGCGGTAACCCACACCTAGATAGGTAATATATGGGTCGATGTCAATTTTTGACTTAGCACGAATCAGCTCATCACCTGCATCATTGTTAACGGTAATGGTGGTCTCGCTGTCAAGTTTGGCATAGGTTACAGAGCCAACTGCAAACCAGCTTTCGTCGAAGTCATAAGTCGCGCCAAGTGTCAGCATAGGGGCCCAAGCACTATCTGCTTCTACTTTAATACGCATGCCACTGTCAGAAGGAGTCACTCTTCCATCAGGACCATCATACTGTAAAGACTGTCCCGCTTGGCCATTTTTGATGTTTTGAATCATGTGGCCTGCATCCGTTAAGTCTTGACGAATACCAGAGTTAAGTTTTAGGTCATTGAAGTGAGCGTACATCAGACCTGCACCCACATAAGGGCGGAACTTATTAACACCAGATTTACCAAATTGATAATGGATTTCAGCAGCAGGTAACCAAGCGCGAGCGGTAGAAGCTTTACTACCCTGGGTCATATCTGTGATTTCGATATTCTTTTTAATATCAAACTCACTTAAACCTAGAGCAACAGCAGTCGGACCAGGACTCACCGTACCTTCAAAAGGTGCGATAACAGTACCTTTACCTAGGATATCAACTTTAGGCGGGATACCAGCTTTGACCTCAAGTGACCAATTATCGGTAAAGAAGTAGTTGAATAATAGGCCAACGGTATCAACATCGTCAGACTCAAGGCCAGTACCTGCAGTAGCAAAGTTCTGAAGGCCATTGATAACCGTTGACCCTGAGGCATTAAGCGCACCTAAGTCTGGATCTGAGTCGTCTGATATTAATCCGTCAATAGTGCCATAAACTTTATCATATACATCTTTATCTTGATTAGGGTCAATAACATCCCTAACTGTACTGGCTCTGACACTACCATTTTCATGGCTTGAGCCATCTTGAATGGCGGTGGTGTTTTTAATAGGAGTCGCATCACCGCTTGGGTTGGCATGTAACCAACCTGCAGAAACCGAGAAGCGTTTAAAGCTACCATCTGTCTCAATGTATTTTTTGTAATCAAACTCTGCAAAAGCAGACGTGCTAAAGATGACGGGGGCCGCGACAACGCAGGCAAGTGATAGGGCTTTATTCATGATACATCCTTGTATAAGCAAAGTGTCGAGTTCACACTAACTATTAATATGGCAGCATACTTTATGATTAGCGCTTGATACAGTTATCTTATTGATACAAAGATATCTTTATCAAGATATAGCTAACTTTGTAGTGTGCTAAACGTTATAATCTGCAATAACTTCCATGTAGATTTTATCAGGCGTTTCAAAACAGTTTTTACGCTGTTGACGATGAGCATATAATTAATCTGATCATAACCACACTGTTTATTTATAGTAAGCTTCTAAAAAGCAGCTTCTAAAAAAGTGTTGTCATCCTGTGTCAACTTAGTAACAATTGTTTCAATGACGTCTTCATTCTAGAAAATTTACCAACGTTAGTCAATCGCTATCGTATAAATTTGATTTATAAAGCAATTTAGATAAAACTAACGTTCTAATTGCCAACAAATGTAAGCAATTTGAAGAGTTATTTGCTGTCACTTTACAATTAACACGGTCAGTATTTGTTCAATAATAATAGTTTTGACACCAACATTAGTGATAGCGTTGAACCAAACAGATTGATAAAGCTTGACCAAAAACGCTGAGAAATTGGATGAAAACAGCTTAACCATTTACTCAGAAGTCTTTAATATAGTGATTAACCAGTTTATCCATTAATTTATATAGCAGTTAAGTCCTAAAGCAAGTAAGTCGTATAGCCATAAAACATCATCTAACCCTAAGGAGTTCTGTCATGAGTCAAACAGCCAATCAATCCTCTCAACCAGCACGCTATGAAGAGGCCATTGCTAAATTACAAGCGCACTTTGCCGATAAGCTCAGTGTTAATCTGACGACGCGTCAGCAACACGCACACACCATGACGTGGTTGAAAAATCAGCCAGCAGATGCGGTACTTGTGGCTCAAAGCAAGCAGGACGTAGCGCAAGCGGTTGAGATTTGTAACCAATATAAGATGCCAGTGATTGCTTTTGGTATCGGCTCATCATTAGAAGGGCAGCTGAACGCACCTGAGGGCGGGCTGTGTATTGATATGAGTGAGATGAACGAGGTGTTACAGGTTAATAATGAAGACTTAACCGTCACCGTTCAGCCCGGTGTTACTCGTGAGCAGCTCAATCACTATCTGCGCGATACAGGCTTATTTTTCCCGATTGATCCAGGTGCCAATGCCACTATTGGGGGTATGGTCGCCACGCGTGCGTCGGGTACCAATGCGGTGCGTTATGGCACCATGAAAGATGTGGTGCTGTCATTAGAGATTGTCACGGCTGAAGGTAAAATCATTAAAACCGGTAGCCGTGCCAAAAAGTCAGCGGCTGGTTATGACTTAACCCGTCTAATTATTGGCTCAGAAGGTACCTTGGGTATTGTCACCGAGATTACCTTAAAGCTATTTGGTATTACGGAGTGTATCGGCAGTGGTATCTGTCATTTTCCAAGCGTAGAAGCTGCCTGTGAAGCGACGATGATGACCATTCAGATGTGTTTGCCGATTGCCCGTATTGAGCTGTTAGATGCGCTACAAGTCAAGGCGTGTAACCAGTACTCTAATTTAAATCTAAAAGAGACGCCGACCTTATTTATTGAGTTTCATGGCAGTGAGGCCAGTGTCCAAGAGCAGGCACAAATCTTCGGTGAAATTGTAGAGGAGTGCGGTGGCTCAGACTTTGCTTGGGATACCAACGAAGTTGAGCGCAACAAACTATGGCATGCGCGCCATAACGCTTATCCGGCCAGCTGTGCGCTACGCCCTGAAGCCAAAGCGTTGTCAACCGATGCCTGTGTGCCTATTTCACGTCTGGCAGAGTGCGTCAGTGAAACCGCCAAAGACATTGAGGCCTCGGGTATGATTGGGCCTATCGTTGGGCATGTGGGTGACGGTAACTTCCATGTGTTGTTATTGGTCGACACTAATAACCCTGATGAGGTAAAAACGGCTGAAGACTTGGTCGGTCGTCTGGCAAAACGTGCTATCGATATGGACGGTACTTGTACCGGTGAGCATGGTATTGGTCAGGGTAAGCGCAAGTATATGGCTTATGAGCATGGCGAGGCGGTTGTGATGATGCAGGCCATCAAGCAGGCGCTGGATCCGAACAATATCCTAAATCCAGGCAAAATTTGGCCACAATAGGTGTTGGAAGGCTAAATTAATTAAATAGCTAAATAGTTATTTAATACTGATTGAGCACCAATAGTTAGCCGCAATCGCCTATATTTGAGGTCGTTTGACTAAAAGTCTGCATGGTTTTTAGTCAAAGCCGCTGGGCGATTGTTTAGCATAATGATACTGACATATTTAGGACGTAGCATGGGTAACGTCGGTCTAGGACTGGCGTTACCTTTTTTATGTATGTGCTTAACACCCTATAGGATGGCCCTGTGTCTTCAGTCAGTATTGTTATTATTACCTTAAATGAGGCCGAGCGTATCAGTGGACTGCTCGATGACTTGGTGCAGCAAACGCATCAAGACTTCGAGGTTATTTTGGTCGATTCAAACAGTGACGATGAGACCTGTGCCATCGCCGAAAGTTATGCTACGCGGTTACCACGGCTGCATATCGAGCAGATGAGCACAAGAGGCGTGTGTTTGGGGCGCAATACCGGTGCAAATCTGGCTCAGTATGAGCGCCTGCTGTTTTTGGATGCCGATGTGCGCCTAGCGCCTGACTTTCTACAACAAGCGTTACAGCATTTAAACACCAAGCAGCTTCAAGTGGCTGGGGTGTACTTGTCGCCAAAAGGATTGCCCAAACGTTATAGTCTTGGCTATAAGCTGTTTAATATCGGCATTGGTTTGACTCAGTTTGTGTTCCCAACTGCTATTGGTGCCTGTTTGTTTTCTACCAAACGCGTACATACTACCATTAATGGCTTTGATACTACTATCAGCCTGTGCGAAGACTGTGATTATGTCAATCGTGCCAGTCACATTACCCGGTTTCGTATGTTGCCTTTAGGATTTACCTTTGACCCAAGGCGTCTCAAACAAGATGGGGTACTAACCACTGGAAGAAAATATTTGCATGCCAATCTACACCGATTGTTTATCGGTGAGGTGCGCAATCAAAAAATCCGCTATGAATTTGGTCATTACAAATCTAAGCCATAGCTCAAAAAGTCTAAAAAGTTTTAATTCAAACAGCTTTCATTTAAATAGCTTTTATTTCAACAGCCTCAAACCAAATAGTCTTTATCTAAATAGCTTTCATTTAAGTAGCTCTAACTTAAATAGCTGTCATCTAAAAAGCCTCAAACTGTTGTTGATAAATAGCGGCATCAGCAGCTGAAAAACAACAAAATATCACTTCTTTGGTGACGGCTTCTGCTGCGCTCACCTGTCTTAAGCTGTCTATCACAGTAGCAATGGCAATCTTGGTCGCTTCCTCAATAGGATAGCCATAGACGCCAGTACTAATCGCAGGAAAAGCGATACTAGCGATGTTGTTTTGTTGCGCCAGTTGCATACAGTTACGATAGCAATTGGCCAGTAACTCAGGCTCTCCTTTTTCACCGCCATGCCAGACTGGGCCGACAGTATGAATCACCTGCTTTGACGGTAGCTTAAAGCCTGGGCTGATTTTTGCTTCTCCAGTAGGGCAACCATTTAAGGTGCGACAATAGGCCAACAGCTTTGGGCCAGCGGCTTTATGAATGGCACCGTCGACACCACCGCCGCCAAGCAAACTTGAGTTGGCCGCATTGACGATTGCATCAACGGGTAAGGTGGTAAGGTCGGCCTGAATCACTGTTAACATTACTTCTGAATGGGAGTGAGATTCAGCATCGTTAGCGGAGCTGATTTTGATTTGAGCAAGTGGAGATAGGGCAGTGCTATCAAACACACTGTGGTTATCGGCAGCTGAATGAGAATGAGAGGCTGACATGGTACACACTCCTTAATGGTGATTAACAGGCTTTGGTTATTAAAATTTAGCATTTAGTATAAGCCAAACGCACTGTCTAAAACCAATCAACCAAAACCGACAATAAACATCAGCAGCCATAGTGTGCTAAGTACTTTATACACAGCAGTGATAGAATACAGGCTTTAGTACAGACAAGCGTTAGACAAAAGGAATAATAAAATATGCGAGTAGCGGTTTATTGTGGATCAAGCGAAGGGTTAGAGCCCATTTACGTCGAGCAAACTCGATTGTTTGCGGCGGCATTAGGACGTCATCAACTGGATGTGGTGTATGGCGGCGGTAAAGTCGGGCTAATGGGTGTATTGGCCAATGCTGCGGTTGCCGCAGGTTTACACGTTATTGGCGTTATCCCTAAGCATTTATCCGATAAAGAGTTGGCACACACCGGCATCAATGAGTTGATTTTGGTCAAAGACATGCATGAGCGCAAACAAAAAATGGCACATTATGGCGATGCTTTTGTGGCATTGCCAGGCGGTGCAGGGACATTAGAAGAGTTATTTGAGGTATGGACTTGGGCTCAGCTTGGATTACATGACAAACCTTGCGCCTTTTTAAACGTTAATGGTTACTATGACGGGCTATTAAGCTTCTTAGCTGACATGGTTAAGGCTGGATTTATGCGTCAGACTTATCTGGATATGTTGATCGTGTCTGATGACATTAATGAGCTGCTTGAGAAGCTACAGGACTATACGCCTCCGCCCCCAAAGTGGGAAAAATAGCCGATGACAGCGTTAATCGAGCAATAGCACCATCAAAATAAAAAAACAGATTCAGATTTAGAATCAGTATAGGGATACCCGCCATGAGCACCACATCGAAGCAATCGTCACCGAACACTCTATTACCCACGCCTTTGCGTGCTTTTTTCAATAAGTATTTGATTGATGCCTTTACCGGTATGGCGCTGGGTCTGTTTGTGACCTTGATTGCAGGGCTGATTTTCTCTCAAGCGGGGTTAGCACTTAATCTGCCGCTGTTAATGGATTTAGGTAAGTTGGCGTCAATCTTGATGGGTGCTGGCATCGGGGTCGGTATCGCTTATTATTTAAAGGCGCCAACCTTGGTGGTGTTTGCGTGTTTGGTTGCTGGCATGATGGGCGCACATTCTGAAGCTTTGATAGCAGGGCATTTGTTCACGCCACAAGATGGTTCACCTGCGACATTTTTAGCAGTACCGGGCAATCCAATCGGTGCTTATTTAGCCACGGTATTTGCCTATCGCGCTGGCAGTTGGATTCAAGGCAAAACCAAACTGGATATTATCCTAGTGCCTTGGGCGGTCGGTGTGGTGGCCTTAGCGGTATGCGCTTGGCTCAATCCGCCGGTGGTCAGTGTGGTCAATAGCATTGGTGCCGGTATCGAGATGGCCACTCAGTTACAGCCATTTATGATGGGAATCGTGATAGCAGTGGTGGTTGGACTACTGCTAACCATGCCGACCTCAAGCGCAGCGATTTGTATTGCCATTGGCCTTGATGGTCTAGCGGGTGGCGCTGCTGTGGTCGGCTGCGCGGCGCATATGATTGGCTTTGCGGTGGCCAGTTTCAAAGACAATGGCGTCAGTGGCGTCATCGCTCAAGGACTGGGCACCAGTATGCTACAGATTCCGAATATCTTTAAAAAACCGATTATTTTATTACCGGTAGTGATTGCCAGTGCCGTGGTCGGGCCGATTGCCACTACTGGATTTGGTCTGATGAGTACTGCCAGTGGTGCAGGCATGGGTACTGCTGGCTTTGTCGGGGTGTTTGGGGTGCTTGAAGCCTCTGCTGGCACGCTTAGTAGTAGTCAAATCTGGCTGGCCATTGTGTTATTAATGTTTGCATTACCGGCGCTCATTGCAGGCTTAGTTGCTTGGATGATGCGCCGCGTCGGCTGGATTGATGACGGTGATATGACTTTACCCTAACCTTAACCAAACCGGCTATTACTTTAACCAACCGTTACCTTATTTCATACCCAGTTTGTTAAGATGAAGTTTATTAAGATGAAACGTATAACCTTACCTCTATAACAATAAATACTTACAAGCTGGAGCAGTTATGAATAGCAAACAGACAGACACTAAACGCATTATTGATCACTATCTAGAGACGCTTAACATTGATCCAGACCTAAAAACGCTAGAAGATATTTCCAAGCTGGCAGACGCTCATCTGAAAGCCTTTGCCTTTGGTAATCCAAAGATCTTAGTTGGGGAGTCGGTACCGATAGATCTTGAAGGCATCTACAATAATTTAGTGGTCAATAAACGTGCTGGTTACTGCTTTGAACACAACAAGCTGATGTATGAAACCCTTAAGTTAAAAGGCTTTGAGGTGACTCAGCACATTGCGCGTGTGGTGAATAATGAGGCCCCAAGAGCACCGCTGACCCATCGCGTGACTATTTTGTATTATGAAGGTGAGACGTACTTGGTCGATGTGGGCGTTGGCTTTCGCAGCCCAAGCGTGGCGGTTAAGTTTGGCGACACCAATGAGCCTGCGGTGAGTCACTTAGGTATTCCTTACAAAGTACTGCCAGTAGACGCTGATAAAGGCGTGTACACCATGCAGCTTGTTGAAAAAGGCAAACCATTTAACGCGACTCAGTTTAATTTAATCGAAAATGTCGAAGCTGACTTTCAGATGGGTAACTTCTACTCTTACATGAACCCAGAGGGTTTATGGCGCAACACGCTAGTGGTTTCTTGCAATACAGAGGATTCAATCAACTCGCTGCGTAACAATGCCTACTTTAAGATTCATGCTGACAGCACCGAACAGATTGAAATCACTGAGTTTGATCAGTTCAGCGATATTATGCAAAATGAGCTAAAGGTGAACTACACTAAGCAGGAGCTAGCCCAATTGTTCGAGGGCTATGTTAAAGACAAATCCAATAACACCCAATGATACCCAATATTACACAGTGGGTTTATGGCTTGCTTATACATAGGGTTGGCAGGATAGGAGTCGGTTAAAACACAAATGTGATGACACTGAGCTATAAAACTTGCTACTCTATTTGGTTATTACTTTTATTTGGTTGATGTCGCGAATATTATAAAGATTTGAATTGACGACATCAGCTTAAGCGTTAAGGAACGATTCATGGCGAAAAATGCGTTACAGGCACAACTGTTAAAAGCTGGATTGGTAGACAGCAAAAAAGCCAAAAAACTGACCAAACAAGCCGAACACGCTAAGCGTACCGGTAATGCCCCTGATGCCGAGATCAAAAAAGCGGTGGCTGATGCACAAGCTGAAAAGCTAAAAAAAGACCAACAGCTTAATCAGCAGCGCCAGCAAGCGCTAGAAGAAAAAACGCTCAGAGCCAACATCATTCAAATGATTCAGCAGCATCAAATCACCGATACTCAAGGTGATATTGAGTATCGCTTTGTTGATGACAGCAAAATCAAAAAGTTAAACATCACTCAAAAGTTGTTTGATCAAATTGTTGCCGGTCACGTCAGTATCGCCCGTCTAGAAGAGGGCTATGCCTTGCTACCACGACCGTTAGCGGATCGTATTAATGACAAGCTTGAAGGTTTTATTGTTGAATCTAATGATAAGGCGGACGACCAACCAGCAGAAGATGATCCGTATGCTGAGTATGTGATACCTGATGATTTGATGTGGTAATTGACTTAATTTGGTTCTGCTAATAATAGCGATACCTGATAGCCGTACTCTGTAATTCGTGCTCTATAATAACAGTGCGCTGTAATAATGCAGCATGGTAGGAGTAGGGTAGCGGTTAAATAGACATAAATATTTAAAACATGCGCTTCATTATAAATGTTTGCTTACTTAATATTACACAGCGCATACAGGACACGCTTGAGTTAAATCCTAGGTTTGCTACTATTAAGTTAACACTTTTGCCATCGACGCTAATGGCTAACTAACTATTTATTACTTATGATTCTTCTGTATTTTTAAATAAGTAGTTTGAGTCATGTTAGTGAGATAGGTTTCACGTGAAACAGCTATTAAGTTGAATAAATGCTAGTGAAATAGATGGTGAAAGGGATACAATTTAAATATTTATCGCTTTATTATTTTTAATGGATTTGTTTTTAATCATTTTATTAATGAAGTAACCAATCAAGGAGTTGAATATGGCTAAGAAGTCAGATATTAAAGATCTTAAAAAAGACATCAAACAGGCTAAAAAAGAAGCCAAGAAAGAAGTGAAGCAAAAGAAAAAAGAAATTAAGAAGCTAAAAAAGCAGCTTAAAAAAGACAAAAAACAGTCTAAGAAGCAAAAGAAAAACAAAAAGAAAAAATAAGCCGTTACCTTAATGGTTTATAAGATGTCATGATCGATAGACATAAAAAAAAGAGGACAGTAACCACTGTCCTCTTTTTTAATGTGTTAATTTAATGGATTAGCCGTTAAACGCTAACGTTTAAAGTGTAGCCATTTGTCTTCAACGCGGCGGTATTTAAGCATAATCACATCGCTAAAATAATTATTGGTCACAAACCAAGGGTAGCGGTCGCCCTGTTTTGGCAACACATGTTGTGCGCGGCGAATATAGCCGGCAGTTAGTGATCCCATAATGGTGTCAGGCTGGATATGTGCTTGCTCGCCATCGGTTGCAGTAGGCTTAGGCGTTACCATCTGATAACCATAATGATGCATGTGACGCAGCAGGCGCGTGATATAGCCACAAGCCAGATCTATCTTCAATGTCCAAGAGGCATTGGTATAGCCATATAGCACAGCTATGTTGGGCACATCCTCTACCATCACCGCTTTATAGGTCATCTTTTTGCTTACCTCTTCGAGTTGACCGTCGAGATACACCTGCGCACCGCCAAGCATCTGTAGCTTAAGCCCAGTGGCAGTGATGATAATATCAGCAGGCAAATGATGCCCTGAAGCCAGTTGAATACCTTCTGCTGTAAAGTGATCAATACGGTCTGTCACTACATCGGCATGTCCAGAGCGTACCGCTTTGAACAAATCACCGTCAGGTACAGCGCACAGACGCTCATCCCACGGCTGATAATCCGGCGTAAAGTGCTTCAGCTTATCCTTACTAGCGCCCAGCTCCTTTTTGGCTCGAGTAATCAATCCCTTTTTCAACGTATCCGGCGCTATTCTTGATAGCTGGTAAACCCCTTGCTGTAATAAGATATTTCTGCCACGCACTAATCGATATGCGGTCTGAGGCTTGAGCTTAAAGCGGCTCGATAATGTCTGCACACTGTTATCCTCACTGGGCACACTGCCGATATAAGTGGGTGTGCGTTGTAGCATGGTTACGTGCGCCGCCGCTTGCTGCTTAGCGTGGCTTTGACTGCTGCTCGGATCAATCAATGGCTTGACCAAAGCGGGTACCAAGGTTACCGCCGTTGCGCCACTCCCAATGACAACCACACGCTTGTCCTGATAATCAATCTGCTCATCCCATTGTTGGGGATGCACAATTAACCCTTTAAAGTCTTTTTCACCTTCAAACTGGGGCTGATAACCTTGGTCATAGTCATAATAACCAGTGGCACCAACCACAAATCGAGTGGTTACTTTTCGCTGCTTGCCGCTATTCACATCAGCTAGGGTTACTGTCCAATACTGATGCTTACTCGACCAATCGAGACGAACGACATTGGTATTAAAGCTTATCAGTGATGTAATCGACTCATCTTGAGCGGTTTGCTCAATATATCGCTTAATCGAGTCGGCATCGGCCAATGTCTTATTGCCTAGCCAAGGTCGATGTGCAAAGCCAAAGGTCGTCATGTCAGAGTCAGAGCGAATCCCTGGGTATTTGAACAAGTCCCAAGTACCGCCAATGGCTGCGCGCTTCTCTACAATAGCCACGCGTCCTTTTTTTATTGATTTTGACAAAACTTTATCGCGTTTGATGTGACTGGCCATGTCTATACCCGATAGACCCGCCCCGATGATAAGCACATCTAGCTTGGGTTGTTTGCTGATCAGCGGAAGGCGTGGTAAGCGGCGCCGAGCAGAGGCCGCTGCACGTTTGCGCAAGTTAGGCAATGCCGGCAATTGTGGCAGCTTGGTTGATAGCGGTACCATTGGTTTTATTGAGTTGGAATCAGAATTGGTTTTAGATTTGGTATTGCTGCTGTCAGGCATGATTCTTCCTTGAAACAAGAGGCGGTATATAAAATAGGACAAATAATGAGGTTGTTTTAATAAAGCATAGCGCAGTGGCTGAATAAAAGCAGTTGTTTTTAATAATAAGTGAGAAGCGCTTTTGAATATATCAAAGAAAACAATGTGTTATATCGATACTTTTAACTTTTACAGTTCATCCTTTTATAGAATCAGTTATAGCGGCAGCTCACAAAAATAACGTTTTTTTCTACGCGGTGTTATTTAACAGAAAGATACGGCTTTGGTTGTGCATCTTAGGTAAATGTTCTTATATTCAACAACATAGCAGTATAACAAAAAGCAATTGAGACACAGTTGTTACGCTTCTTAAAACTTCATAAACCTATGCAATAGAAAAGTTGATTATGATGGATGTCGTTGGATATGAGGCGCTTAGCCAAACCTGTATCGAATGCATTAGATATTGTATCGAATACATGGGTATAAAGAGCTAACCGTAAGCTAAACAGTAGTAGCCCTTATCCTCAGTGCTGTTTTTCAATGAGCTTTTTTGAATGACAAGTTTTGAATGTCAGGTTCTAAATGGCAGTGCTGTTATCTATTCAGTCGTCGCAACAGACGATGCAAAATAAATAAATGACAACCCATAAAGGAAATAACATGAAAAAGTTTGCAATGAGTTCACTGGTCGCCGCTTCTAGTTTATTCGCTATGGCAGGTGTCACCCAAGCAACCGCTGCGACTACAGCAACACCAACCACAACGGCGACTGCACAGGCGCAAAACCAACAAGTCGCTCAAGGCGCACAAATCAATGAAGCCAGACAAATAAGAAGAATTGATGGCAATCAGCAGAACCAGCAAGGTCAGCGTCAACAAGGTCAGCATCAGCAACGCCACCAACAGCAAGGTCAGCAACAAGGCAAGCGTGGCGGTATGCAAGCGCTTTACGACAGCTTAAACTTAACTGACACTCAAAAAAGTCAAATTGAGGCGTTAAAAGAAGCGCATCGTAGCCAAAACCCACAGGGTAAACAGTTAACTCCCGAAGAGCGTCAAGCGAAGCGTCAGCAAATGCAACAGGCTCTAGCAAGCATTCTGACTCCTGAGCAGCTTGCACAGCTTGAAAAGATTCAAACCGAGCGTCAAGCGAATAGAGCGACTAGAAATGCAACGCGTAACGCGTCATAAGTCATGCATCATAAGTAACAAGTGACAAGCAACACGTGAGATACGTTAGCAAGGGTGTTGATTTGGATAGCATTTAGTTTTAATAGCTATTTAATTTGAATGGTTTGATTTGAATAGTTATTTGGTTTGGACTGTAAAATACTATAAGACTATCTAAGCGCCCTTGCTACGATAAACTTCCTGTAAAAGACACGTTATAAAATACCTTAATATCCTGTTAAAGCGCTTCAGTTTGCACTGAGGCGTTTTTTTATGGCTGAAAGAAAGCTGAGTTATAAAATCACAGTGTTAGTGTGTCGGTATCAAAACTTTAAACCACTGGGTATATTGGATTAAAGTATCATAGACAACAGGATAGACAACAACAAAAACGCAGCAGCCGAAGCCAACTTGTTATGCCAAAACCCACTCTAAAACAACGGTTAACACGACCAACAGCCAAGCAATTTGTGATAATTAGCTGGGTATATGCTGTGGTGGCACCTATGATAGGCCTCTATATCGCTGATATGGTGACTTCACTTATGGCGCTGTTCATCTTGTTGCTCTGTGCCGTAATTTCTAGGGTTTATTTAAAACCATCATTACCTAAAGCGTTTAAGGGTAATAAGTTAATCAGCTTAATCTGGATACCTTTGCTTCTGTATACATTGATGGACAGCCCTATATTGTTCACTAGGCTTGCCACAGATCCATCGCAGCTACAGCAAGTATCGGGCCTGACCCCATATCGACCCATGACTTATCCAAGCGGTAGAAGAACATCGGCGACTAAATATTTGGTTATCAATAAAGTGCATTTGCATTGTGATTACAGCACCTATGATGGCTGTGCAGATTTATTTGTAGATGAGGGTTATCGTGGTCAGATTATGACGGCTCAATATCAGAAGTTGGGTGGATTTGGTAATTTGGCATATCAGATTGAGGTCGGTAGCGATACGCTATATGACTTCGAAACGCAATATGCTAAATATCGACAGATTCAGCAGCAAAAGCGCAGGGAATGGTTTTGGTCATTTGTGTTATTCGGCTTGATTCCATTTTGGTTTATCAAGCAAGACAGACGTATTTATAAAAGAAAGCAAGCCAGCATTAATGAATAGATTGCTTGGTTTAAGATTAACTATTTTAATGCTCCGTATTTAATACGCCGTACAACCAGCTACACATTGGTATATTTGCTTGCTTCTGGCATCCAGCGGTGAATTAGCTGGGTAACTTCCGTTTTGCGCGAGTCATCATTAATCAAGCGTTTGGCCAGATGACTGGCAATCATCAGTAAGTTTTCATCTCGGGTTAAATCCGACACATAATAGCCCACATTACCGGTTTGGCGCTTGCCAAGTAGCTCGCCGGGACCACGCAGTTGTAAGTCCTTTTGGGCAATCACAAAGCCGTCGTTGCTGTCACGCAACACGTTAAGACGTTCAATCCCCGTCTCGGATAAGGGAGTTTGGTACAGCAATACACAAAAGCTTTTGGTCGAGCCACGGCCAACACGGCCGCGCAGCTGATGTAGCTGTGATAAGCCCAAGCGTTCAGCATTTTCAATCACCATCAAGGAGGCATTGGGCACATCAACCCCGACCTCAATGACCGTTGTTGCGACCAACAAATCCAATTCAGCATTTTTGAACGCCGCCATGATTTGCTGCTTTTCTTTTGACTTCATTTTGCCATGTACCATGCCGATGCGGATGTCCAAGCGCTCACTTAGATCAGCAAAAGTGGCTTCAGCGGCTTGTGCGTTTAAGGTGCTTGAGTCATCGACTAGTGGACAAACCCAATACGCTTGCTTGCCTTCTTTACAGTTAGCGGCAATGCGTTCAATCACCTCATCGCGGCGGGCACGGTCAATGGTGACTGTAGTAATCGGCGTACGTCCTGGCGGTAACTCATCAATAATAGACGTGTCCATGTCGCCATAGGCACTCATCGCTAGCGTACGTGGAATAGGGGTGGCGGTCATAATCAGCTGATGCGGGGTGCTGTCAGCGACGCCTTTATCAGTCAACGCCATGCGCTGCTCAACCCCAAAGCGGTGCTGTTCGTCAATAATGGCCAAGCCCAGTTTGGCAAACACTACCGACTCTTGGAATAGGGCATGGGTACCGACCACGATTTGCACTTCATTTTCTGCGACTTGCTCTAATGACTCTCGGCGCTGCTTGGCCGTTTGCTTACCGGCGAGCCAACCCACACCAATACCTAATGGCTCAAACCAAGCTTTAAAGTTAATCAGATGCTGCTCAGCTAAGATTTCTGTCGGTGCCATCACCGCCACTTGCCAGCCACTATCAAGTGCATAACAAGCCGCCAATGCCGCCACTAAGGTCTTACCAGCACCGACATCGCCTTGCACCAGACGCAGCATCGGAATAGAGGTTGCCATATCGCTGGTGATTTCTTTTACCACTCTGTCTTGAGCACCGGTTAAGCTAAACGGTAGGTTGTCGAGTAGCTGCTTGGCCAATGGGCTGTCACTGTCACATTTGGGTGCTTTGTGCTGATGCAGCTGCTTACGGCGATATAGCATGCTTAACTGATGTGCCGTTAACTCTTCGACAATCAGACGCTGGCAGGCAGGGTGGGTACGCTCTTTTAATTGCTCAAGCTGTGCCACTTGCAAGCTGATATCGGTGTGCATCGGAGGGGTGTGAATTAAAGTCAGCGCTTCAAATAAGCTTAAGCCTTGCCAACTGGGAATGCTGTTATCTATTGGTTGTGGTGATGCAGCGCCGGCAGTGGGCGTTATAGGCAAGCCATACGAATTGGTCGGTAACGGCGCCGGCAAATGATTGACTGCTTCCCAGTCGGAGGCGTTAAACACGCTTAACGGCAAGCCTTGCTGATAGACGGTTTGTAAAGCTAACTTGACCAGAGTGCGTAGCTTATTTTGATGCAAGCCTTTAACGATCGGGTAAATTGGCTGCAACCCAGTATTGACCACAGGCGCACCAGGCGTCACGACCGTATATTCAGGATGTGCCATTTGGATGCCATAACGGCTGTATTTGACCTCACCAAACAGACGTAGTTGAGTGCCTAAGGTCATGGTCTGCGCCAAGCTGGCATAGACTTTAAAAAAGCGCAGTTGCAACGCGCCAGTGGCATCTTCAACCACTACGGTCATGCCACTGCGCTTGTTATCGACAAAAGTCACCTGACCTTCAATTAACGCAGACTGACCGTCTTGTAAGTCGCGAATATTCACTAAGCGACTGCGGTCTTCATAATCGCGGGGCAGATGCAGTAGCAAATCAAACAAACGTACCACGCTCAACTGCTCAAGTTGGCCTTCAATTTTGCTACCGACACCGGCTAGGACATTGACCGGCAGATCAACGGCACTGGTTGGCGGCATCGAGCTAGAGTTTGGATGGGCAGTATCGGGCATGGTCAGCCTCTTGATAAACGGTGGGCGTGATCGAATAACGCTATCACAATATAACGCTATCAATAAGTTGCAGTATCAGCAAATAATAGCGTGAATGATTGGCAATGTGAACTTCTGTTTGTGTTTAGCGTTATATCCTATTTTGCTGTCTATTGGTTGGGTCTCTCTTTATCTTTGCACTTATTGCTTATACTATATCAGCTTTGAGATTTTTTGCGGTTAGGCTGTTATGATACGCCTATTAAAACCACCAATCTCATGTAATCCCTTTGTTCTATTTATTGTCTTATTGAATGTTATTGTCCTATTTAATGTACTGCTAATTATTGCAGGTTAAATAGGATAGCAATACGTCCTAAACATCAGTTACCGGAGCTGTCATGCGAGCCTCAACCCAACATCTGCAAAAACGACTTAACGCATCTGCCGTCTCTGAGCAAGCCTCACAATTACCCATAGGACTGGCAGTGATCGTCGCTTGGCTGGCCGGTGCGATGTTTATGTTGTCACTGGCGCCATATGGTTATTGGATTATTGCCTTGCTATCACCAGCGCTGCTTTATGCCTTACTACTGGGCCCGATGACCAATAAACGTGCCTTTATCATCGGTGAAGCGTATGGCATGGGGCTGTGGTGCGTCGGTGCCTTTTGGTTATACACCTCTATTCATGAATATGGCTATGTATCCATGCCGCTGTCGTTATTAGCGATTGCGGTGATGGGACTCGGAATGGGGTTGTTTCATGCCTTTATGGCGGTGATATTTAACCGTTTTGTGGGTAAGCAGCCATTGGCTTTTGCTGCGCTGTGGGTATTACAAGAGTGGCTTAAAACTTGGCTATTTACTGGATTTCCGTGGTTGTTCGTCGGTTATGCGTTTACCGAGCAGTATTGGCTGTCGTCACTGGCACCAGTAGCTGGCGTATTTGCGGTATCTTTCGTTGCCATATTATTGGCGGCAAGTCTGGTAGATGTGTTTCGCAAGCGTGCTGGCTATTTGGTAGTGACTGCGATATTGATGGCAATCAGTATTGGTCTGTGGCTGACCAATCCCGCTTGGACACAGCCAAAAGCAGGCAGTGACAATCTAAAAGTGTCGTTAATTCAAGGCAACATCCCACAAGATTTAAAATGGTTGACCGATTATCAGTATAAAACCTTAGAAATCTATGCCAGCTTAACCAGTACCGAGTGGGATCAAGATGTTGTGGTTTGGCCTGAGTCTTCTATTCCTATGTTCCAAACTAAGGCTTGGAGCTTTATCTCTGAAGTGGACAAAATTGCCAAGCAAACTGATACTGCTTGGTTGACTGGTGTGCCTTTTAAAGACGATGCCGCTTATAATCCGGAAACGGACAAATATGCGCCGTTCTATAACAGTGTGATGGCATTAGGCGCTGACTCTGAAGGGATATACAAAAAGCAGCGCTTGGTACCCTTTGGTGAATATATTCCGTTAGAGGGCGCGCTGGATCTGTTTCCAAAGCTGGCGGGTAGCCCAGATATTCTGAGCTACAGCCGCGGTGATGCCAATCAAGTGCCGCTGCAGGTGCGTGGTCACAACTTAGGCACCGCCATTTGTTATGAAGTGGCTTATCCAGACACCACACGCCGCAATGCCAAAGACACCGACTTTTTGTTAACCATCTCTAATGATGCTTGGTTTGGCACTTCCGCCGGTCCTTTACAGCACTTGCAAATGGTACAGATGCGCTCCCTTGAGACCGGTCGCTGGTTTATGCGGGCAACCAATACCGGGGTGACTGCCATTATCGATCACAAAGGTCGTATTGTTGAGCGCGCGCCTCAGTTTGAGCGTACGGTGTTGCGTGGTGAGGTGCAATCAAGAACCGGCATGACCCCTTATGTGCGTTTTGGTAACTATCCTATATTGATTGTGATAGGACTGTTATTATTGTTGAGTGTGTTTGCCAAACGAGGCGCAAGACGCGCGTGATATGTTAAATTAGCCGCCCGAATGTCGGCTAAATGCGGTCCAAAAGCGGTCTCAATCAATGTGTGTTAACATTGCTATTTAACATCCAGCAGTGACTCAAATATTGATCAGCCACAATAAATGGGACTGTTTTTAAATAAATTTTAAATAAAATGTACTACTAATCCACAAATAGGATAGGGCATTTTCACAAAACGCATTAAATTGCGATATAATAGCGACAACTGTAACTGGTTCTGAAGCGGATAACGACAACGAACCATTTCCCTTTAACTTTTATTGATAGTCCAAAATAAGCGATAACAGTGATTATTTGCTATCATTTTGGCTATAACTAAACTATACGGATAGGTGACCTATGGCAGATGCAAGCCAAAATAAACCGAAGAAAGAATTTGCCTACGCTCTAGTTGGTACTGTTGCTTTTTTGGCTATCGTACTTATCATTGCTATTTCAGCCTTCTTACGCCCAGCAGGTAATCATGCAGACCCTGAGGCGTCTGCAGCAGAGACAACTGAGGAAGCAACAGCAGAAGCGGCAGCACCTGAAGCGTCTACCACTGAAGAGGCCACTGCAGAAGCAGCAGAGTCTGAAGAAGGCACAGCGGAAGCGGCAGAAGAGACTGATATCGCAACAGCTGTTGAAGAAAATGCTGCTTCTGAAGCCGCACAAGAAACAGCAGAAGCGGTGGAAGCGACCACTGAAGTTACTACTGGTGTCGCCGCTGATAGCACAACAGTTGCTGAAGATGAAGCATCTGAATCAGCAGACGCTGATGCTACTGAAGAAGCAACCGCTCAGTAGTTGTTGGTTTGATATTTAATGAGCTGGCAGGCACAGTAGCACGCTTTGTGGCAATCAACGTTTGCCATAGCATCGGCTACCTAGATTCTCAGCATCAGTTTGAGCGTAACCACGCTCAAATTGGCTCAGTTTTGTCATCAACTTTGTCACCAGTGTTGTCAAAAGCTACGACACAGCTGCAGCCGCAACTAACCGTTAAGCCAACTCTAAAGCCAGCTTTGAAGCTGATATAAGCTGTATCAGTTAGCCCGTTTAATCGAAGGATTAAGCGGGCTTTTTGTATTTTTTATTCTATTTTATTTGTCGTAATCAACCAACCCACTGTCGTCATGCAGGGGCGAGCATTACCGCCACAACAGCTTTTTTTTATACCATCACTGTCATCGTACAGACCGATATCGGTGGTAAATCATTTTTGACATCAGTAATGGCTGTTATCAGTATTGGCGCATTGATGGGCTGGTTTTTTTACTATTAAAGTATCGACAGTTAAGGAACGAAATGTATGAGTATAGAGTCACGACCCTCTAAGCCCTCAGCGGAGTTTGAGGCGTTAGATAATAGTTTTATGGGGCATCCGCAGCCATTGCGATCGTTGTTTTTTACCGAAATGTGGGAGCGTTTTTCTTATTATAGTATTCGCCCTTTATTGGTATTATTTATGGTCGCTTCGGTAAGTAATGGCGGTTTTGGCTTTGATGATGCCACTGCCTCTGCTATTTACGGTATTTTCGCCGGTACTTTGTATTTGGCAGCGGTGCCAGGTGGCTGGCTAGCTGATAACTGGCTAGGACAAGAGCGCGCTTTATGGTGGGGCAGTATTATTATTGGCTTAGGTCATTTGAGCATCGCCTTATCTGCTTTTATGGGTATGTCACTGTTCTTTATTGGTCTCACCTTTATTGTGCTGGGTTCAGGGTTATTTAAGACCTGTATTTCGGTGATGGTTGGGGCGCTATATCCAGAAGGCGACAGCCGCCGTGATGGTGGTTTTACCTTGTTTTATATGGGTATTAATATTGGGGCATTGGTTGCGGCATTAATCGTTGGTATTTTCCAAGAGCGTCAAATGTGGCACATCGGCTTTGGCGTTGGTGGTATCGGGATGCTAATCTCATTACTGGTGTATCGTTTTGCGGCACGCAAAAACTTAAAGCGCTATGCTCAAGCAAAAGGCATAACGCCTGAATGGGAAATTCCTAACAGTCAGTACCAGAACATAGGGCGCTGGGTCGCGGTGTCTATGGCGGTTTTGATTGCGCTGATTGTATTGATTGCGACTGGCATCATGCCATTTAATCCGGCAATGGTTGCAGAGTACATGACCTATATTATTGCCGGCATGGTGATTTTATATTTTGCTTATATGTTCATCGCCCCCAAGTTGGATAAAACCGACAAGCTGCGTTTGTTCATTTGTTTCTTACTTATCATTGGCTCGACGCTGTTCTGGTCAAGCTTTGAACAACAACCGACTTCGTTTAACTTATTTGCCGATCGTTATACCGATTTGGATGTGATGGGCTTTAGCATCCCAAGTATTTGGTTTCAGTCATTAAACCCAATCTTTATTTTGCTATTGGCACCGATTGTCAGCATCATTTGGGTGAAGTTGGGCAGCCGTGGTCTTGAGCCAAACAGTATGACTAAGTTTGCCATTGGTATGTTATTGGCCGCTGCTGGTTTTGGGGTGATGATTTTTGCTGCTCAAGCGGTAGTGAACAACCCAGGTACTTTGGTATCGCCTTTATGGTTGACCGGTAGTTTGTTGCTTTTAACTTTAGGTGAGCTGGCACTTAGTCCAGTTGGCTTATCGTCTATGACTAAGCTGGCGCCAACCGGTATGCAGGGTCAGATGATGGGGCTGTTCTTTACCTCTTATGCCATGGGTAACTTAGTGGCTGCCTTCTTTGGCGGGCATGTGTCTGCTGATACCATCAATGGCTTGCCAGGCTTGTTCAAGACCATGGTTATTTTCTTAGTGGTCACTGCGCTTATTTTATTGGCAGTGGCTAAGCCAGTGAGAGCCATGTTGGATCGCAGTGAAGCTGAAGATAAGCTCAAAAACAATGCTTAATGGTCTGAGCCATGAATCTTTTTAATCGTTGGCAGTCAGTATTTGGTTGATACACTTACTAACTGAAAACGGTTCAAAAAACAAAACGTGTTACCATAATTCTGGTAGCACGTTTTTAGCTTTTAATAGCGTAATAAACAATCTTATAAATAAAAAACATCGACAAAATACAGACAAGACAAAAAGAGGATATTATGAGTACCATCCAACAACGCATTAATAACCTACGTCAGGTGATGCAGGACAATGATATCAATGCCATTGTGGTGCCATCAGCAGACCCACATTTATCAGAATATTTACCTGAATATTGGCAAGGTCGTCAGTGGCTATCTGGCTTTACCGGCTCAGTGGGCACTTTAGTAGTAACGGCAGATTTTGCGGGACTATGGGCCGACAGCCGTTACTGGGTACAAGCGGCTGATCAGCTTGATGGTACGGGTATTGAATTACAAAAGCTGCAAAAAGGAGCACCTAATCACGCCGACTGGTTGGCTGCGAATCTAAAAGCAGGTGACAGTGTTGCCATTGACGGCAATGTGTTGTCGTTGGCTGAGCAGGACAGATTGTTAGCTGCTTTTGCAGATGTCGCAGATGAAGACGACAATGATGACGAAGAGTACGGCATCCGTCTGATCACAGAAGAAGACTTATTAAATCAAATTTGGGAAGACCGTCCAGCGCTGCCAAGTGCACCCCTATATGCGCATGATGAGCAGTTTTTATCACAATCAGCAAAAGAAAAGCTGGCCGAAGTGCGTGCTCAGATGCAACAGCTTGAAGTGACGCATCATCTGATTTCAAGCTTAGATGACATCGCGTGGTTGACTAACTTACGTGGTAACGATGTCGACTATAACCCAGTATTTTTGGCACACATGTTAATCAGTGCTGACAGCGCTACCTTATATGTGGACACTCAGAAGGTGAGTGCTGATATCGCTAAGTTACTTGCCGATGCCGGTATTGAGGTTGCTGAATACGATCAAGTACAAGCAGCGCTGGGTCAGTTGACGCCAGAAGACTTGCTACTATTGGATCCAAATAAAGTGGCGGTGGGCACCTTAAACGACTTAGCCGATGACATTGGCATGATTGAAAGCATTGCCCCAAGCAGCTTGTTAAAATCAGTCAAAACAGACCAAGACATCGAGCACATCCGTGAAGCCATGCGTCAAGACGGGGCTGCTTTATGTCAGTTCTTTAGTGAGTTTGAAAACCGTCTAAACCAAGGCGAGCGCTTAAGCGAGCTAGATGTCGACAGCATGCTGATTGACGTACGTAGCAAGCAGCCACACTATGTATCACCTAGCTTCCCAACCATTGCCGGCTTCAATGAAAACGGTGCATTGCCACATTACCGTGCCACAGAAGACAAGTTTAGCTACATTGAAGGCGATGGCTTATTGTTAATCGACTCAGGCGCTCAGTACCAAAACGGCACCACAGACATCACCCGTGTGGTCGGCATTGGTAACGTCAATGCTGCACAAAAACGTGACTTTAGCATTGTTCTAAAAGCGCACATCGCCCTTGCCAGAGCTTGCTTCCCAGACGGTATTGCTTCACCGCTTATTGACGCCATTTGCCGTGCCCCATTATGGCAAGCGCAGCGTGATTATGGACATGGCACCGGTCATGGCGTGGGCTACTTCTTAAACGTCCACGAAGGCCCGCAAGTGATCGCCTACAGCGCGACCACACCGCCAGAGCGTGCGATGAAAGTGGGTATGATTACCAGTAATGAGCCTGGTCTATACCGTGAAGGTCGCTGGGGTATTCGTATCGAAAACCTAGTGGTGAATCAACCGGTTCCAACCCCAGAAGAGAGTGAATTTGGCCACTACCTCAACTTCGAAACGGTTACTCTATGCCCAATCGACACCCGTTTGGTTGACCCGAGCGTGTTAAACCAAGAAGAAATCGACTGGTTAAACGACTACCACAGCCACGTCTATAACGAGCTAAAAGACCGTGTTGAAGGTGAGGCGTTAGACTGGTTAACTGAACGTACCAAAGCCATCTAGTACGGGTCTACATGGTATAGCTATTGATTTAAAACCCTCTTTTAGGCAGCTAAAGGAGGGTTTTTTATTAAAGCTGATTCAACTCTGATTTTACGAACTCCAATTTCATTACCGCTAATTTTATTAAATCCAACCGCATTAATTATTGTTGCAATTAACATCACACCACGCACGATAATGACAAAATATAAAAAGGGAATAACGATGACTCAATCCAATTCTAAAACTATGACCCATAACCAAGTGGTCGACAATCAATTTGGCTCGCAAGCAACAGCCTACTTAAACAGCAGCGTGCATGCCCAAGGTCAAGAGTTCGCGTTAGTAGAAGAGATAGTAGCGCAATATGATCATGCTAAGGTGCTGGATTTAGGCAGTGGTGCAGGGCACATCAGCTTTTATGCGGCGCCACATGCCGAGAGCGTTATCGCTTACGATTTGTCGCAAGATATGCTCAAGGTAGTGGCTGATTCTGCTGAGCAAAAAGGGCTGAATAACATCAGTACTCAACAAGGTGTTGCAGAGTTCCTGCCTTTTAAGGACAACCATTTTGATGTAGTGGTTAGCCGCTTTTCAGCACACCATTGGCAGGATGTACCACAAGCTTTACGAGAGATGCGCCGTGTGTGTCAGCCCAATGGAACAGTGATGATGATTGATGTGATGGCACCGCCAAACCCAGTGTGTGATACCTTTTTGCAGACCATTGAGATACTGCGTGACAACAGTCACGTGCGTGATTATTCTGTTGCTGAATGGCAGAACATGTTCAGTCAGGCAGGGCTGAAGGTGAATCGAATGCAGACCCATAAGTTGCTGTTAGAATTTAATAGCTGGGTGACCCGCATGCGCACGCCTGAGCACTATGTAAAAGCGATTCGTGCGCTGCAACAAAGCATTGGTCAAGAAGCGACAGATTATTTTCAGGTACAAGCAGACGGCTCGTTTACCACAGATGTGATAACCCTGATTGCTGATAAATAGGATTGCTTGAAAATATCAATGTTGAAAAATAAGGATGCTTAAGATAGAGAGGCTGACAAATAAGGACGCTGTGTAGCTGTGCAAATAAACGGCTATAATAGCCACTCAATGGGCAGTAATGAACACACCCAGACGCCGAAGCGAGATAGCCAGCTGCTGTGTGGCTCGTTGTTGAACTCAATGATGTCACCGTCTTCTTCGGTTTGCCAGTATAGCTTGCCCTCAGCAGTTTTAGTGACAGCATAGCTGTACTGCATCTGCTTTTGCTTCATATTATCAACCAAGTAATTGGCAATCTCAGGGCTGTCAAACACAAAGCCCATTTCAGTATTCAGCGCAGCCGATCGCGGGTCCATATTAAAGGAGCCGACAAACAAGGTGTTGCTATCAATAATAAAGGTTTTGGCGTGCAAGCTGGCACCGCTGCTTTTGATAATGCCGCCATGATCTTTGGTGCTGATGGTGGCCATTGGCTTTAGCTCATATAGCTCTATACCAGCATTTAATAGCGGTTTGCGATACTTGGCATAGCCGGCGTGGACAGGAATAACATCGGTAGCGGCCAGCGAGTTGGTCAAGATGCCAACCTGTTTACCCTGATCGGCTAGGTCAGCAAACAGCTGCGTACCTTTTTGAGTCGGCACAAAGTAGGGTGAAATGACCAGTAATTCTTCTTTGGTCTGCGTCATTAATGGCGCAATATGAGCCAGGACGGAATCACTTTGTTTGGGTTTACTCAAGCCTTTGGCAGGATCATCACTGATTAATTCGGTGTTGGTCCAAATCAATGGTAACTCGCCTGATTTGAGCTGAGTGACAAACTTAGAGTGGATTAACTCGGTCAAAAATTGCTGAGTCTCTTCATCGGTTGCTGGTTGAGTATCAAAAGGCTCAGGATTGTTAATCGATATAATATTTTCAGCAGGGTAGCTGGAATCACTGGCCCAATAGCGATCAAAGTCTTGTTCTACTTGCTGAGCAGCGGGCCCAACAGCGGCCATATCCAAGTCAGCGAACATCACGCCACTACCAAAACCAAAATACTCATCGCCGACATTGCGTCCGCCTGCAATGGTCACTAAGCCATCAGCAGTAAAGGATTTATTGTGCATGCGTCGGTTTAAGCGAAAAAAGTCACTTAAGTAGCCCAACGGACGCAAACGGCGCTGCATAAACGGGTTAAACAGTCGTACTTCAATATTAGGATGGGCATTGACGCTAGCGAGTAGGGCGTCCATGCCGCCGGTGTTGTTGTCATCAAGTAGCAGTCGCACGCGCACGCCACGTTCAGCAGCTTGATACAAGCTTTGCATCAGCAGATGGCCGGTGGTGTCGTCATGCCAAATATAATATTGCACATCGAGCGTATCTTCGGCTGAAGATGCCAACGCTAGACGAGCTAAAAAAGCTTCATGACTGTCGTCTAGCAGGTACAAGCCACTTTGCTGTGGGTGTGCCTCTATGTCTGGCAATAGCTGCTGAGCCAATGCGCTTTGAGGGTTGAAAGGAAGGGAGGTGGATATCGTGCGCTGCTGATTGTCAGGCAGTGACTGGTGACTGATAATAGCCAACAGTGCTAAGCTAGCAATCAGCACAATAAGAATAACGAAGACGGTTTTGGTGACTTTTAGCAGTGTAAAAACGACCTGTTTAGTCTTACTGTGACTAGAGGACGATGCGCTATTATTCACCATCTTTAAGGCGATAAGTCACAAACTTATAGCTTAAGCCGCTTTTTTCATCGCTAAATGAGTCAGATATTTCGGTCTGTTCAAATCCGCCTGGAATCTCAGGGAAGAAGGCATCACCGTTTTCAATGTCTGTGTCCACTAGCGTCAGCTCAATGCGGTCGGTGAATATCATGGCGCTTTTGAATATCTTCTCGCCGCCAATCACCCAAATCGTATCGAACTTGAGACCGTGCGCAATATTCGCCGCTTGGGTCAGGGCGTCATCAAGATTGTGCATCACATACACGTTTTTGTTATCGACGAGATTGTGCTGCTGTTCATAGTCCATTTGGGTTGTAACGATAAAGTTAACCCGTTTCGGCAACGGCTTGCTGCCCATTGACTCAAATGTTTTGCGGCCCATGATAACGATACCTTTAACGCTGCTGTCAGCATAGGTATCGGTTTCTGAGGTGGTCAACGCTTTGAAGTGCTTTAAATCATTTGGGATGTGCCAAGGTAAGTCATTACCTTTGCCAATGCAACGGTTGTTGCTGATAGCAGCGATTTGGGCAACTTGGGTACCGGCGTAACTCATGTGATGTCCTTAAATACTGAAAAATACTCGAGGGTTTTGATATAACCCATTTTGCTAAACCGCCACAGGTGCTTTAATCGCAGGGTGTGTTTGATAGTTTTCAACTCGAATATCATCAAAAGTAAAGTCAAAAATATCGGTAACTTCAGGGTTCAGCCATAAGGTCGGCAGCTCGTAAGGCGTGCGTGATAACTGCTCATTCACCTGCTCTAAGTGGTTTTGATACAGATGGCAATCACCGCCTGACCAAATGAACTCACCCACTTCCAAGTCACACACTTGGGCAATCATATGCGTCAGTAGCGAGTAGCTGGCGATGTTAAACGGTACTCCCAAGAATAAGTCTGCTGAGCGCTGATACAGTTGGCAAGAGAGCTTACCGTCAGCGACAAAGAATTGAAATAGAGTATGGCAAGGCGGCAGCGCCACTAAGTTGGCTTCGGCTGGGTTCCAGCCCGATACGATTAAGCGGCGTGAATTGGGGTTGTTTTTAATTTGATCAATAACTTGGGTAATTTGGTCCACCCCGTCTTTATTGAAGCCACCATCATCACTTTGGCTGGCGCCATAGTTACGCCATTGGTGACCATAAATAGGACCCAGCTCGCCTTCAGGACGACCAAAGCGGGCAGTCTGCTCAGCAGTTGACCACTCATTCCAGATACGTACCCCATGATCTTGGAGGTACTGAACATTGGTATCACCCTTTAAGAACCAAAACAGCTCATAGGTGATCGACTTCATGTGTACCTTTTTGGTAGTGAGTAGGGGGAACCCATCTTTTAAATCAAAGCGCATTTGGGCGCCAAAGTGGCTTAACGTTCCGGTACCAGTGCGGTCACCTTTTGGTGTACCGTGGTCACGTACATAACGAATGAGATCCAAGTAAGCGGCTTCGTTTTTAACAGGTGTCATAGTCAGTTGCTCTATCTTGTTTGGTTAAAGCGGCTTAGCGCGCTGTCCTAATGTTCAATATGATTTTTACTATCTGATTTAATGTGTTAATGGCTAACGCATTTAACGACTCTCAGGTTTAACGACTTTGAGGTGCATTATTCGCGTATTTGCCCCAGTCATAGACTTGATTGCGATAGGCCAATACCATTAATAACAAGCCAATTAAAATCATTGGCAGGGTATATAACTGACCCTTACTCATCCAACCAAAAATCAGATCATAGCCAGCGTCAGGCTGACGGAAGAATTCAATGGTAAAGCGGCTGATGCCGTAGCACAGCATAAATAAAGCAGATACCGCCATGCGTGGGCGTGGCTTAGAAGAAAACCACCAAACTAAAATAAAGGTTAATAACCCTTCGGCAAAGGCTTCGTAAAGCTGTGAAGGATGGCGCGGTAGTAGCGCGACTTCATTGACCTGCATGGCTAATGACTGAAGCGCTGGCGTGCTGTTGAGTAGCTCTGCATCAAAGCGTGCGGCTTGTGGGAAATACGTCAGCCAATTATAACCGCCATCAGAAACTCGGCCCCATAGCTCACCGTTGATATAGTTACCAATACGCCCAAATAGCAGTCCCGTTGGAACACAAGGTACGATGAAATCGAGCACATTAAAGATGGGCTTTTTGTATTTGCGGGCAAAATAAATCATCGCCAAAGCAACGCCAATAAAGCCGCCATGGAATGACATGCCGCCTTCCCATACTCTGAAGATATAAGTGGGGTCGGCCAGTAGTTCGCCAAATTGATATAAGAAGACGTAACCAATACGGCCGCCTAAAATCACACCAAGTGCACCGTAAAAGACTAAGTCGGAGACCATCTCGGTGGTCCAACCTTCGCGTTTGCTACTACGATACCAGGCCAAGCCATAGGCAGCGGCAAAAGCCAGTAGATACATAAAGCCATACCAATGTACTTGGACAGGGCCAAGTGACAATGCAATCGGATCAAATTGGGGATGAATCATCATGAGTGAAATCTACGTAGTTATGTGGTGTGGCTCATGATAGCAAAATTTGGCAGTGTCGAATACTGGCAGACTGAAAACGGCCACATTTAGCCACAGACAAATCATTGATGCTGGCCACAAAAATAGGCTATGCTTGCTCACCAACAGTCTTGCTTTAATCCATAAACTGATAACAACCAAAGAAGAGTAAATTATGTGTATTGTTGCCATTGCGTGGCAGTTATTTGACGAGATGCCTTTAGTACTGTTGTCTAATCGCGATGAGTTTTTGGCTCGTCCGACCTTAGCGGCGCATCAGTGGCAAGAGTCACCTATCTATGCAGGACGTGATCAGCAAAGTGGCGGCACTTGGTTGGGATTACATCAGATATCTTCGCAGCTTAGTTTAAATGAGCACACTGATTTGCAACAGCAAGTCACTCAAAATGGTCGCTGGGCAGTGGTGCTTAACTTTCGCGATGGGCGACAATCCTCGCCAGATCAGCGCTCTCGGGGTGAGTTGGTCACTCACTTTTTAACCAGTGACTTATCACCATTGGTTTTTGCACGTCAGATTAAGCTGCAAGACTATGCCGGTTTTAATTTAATAGTGGGAGACCAGAGGCAAGCAGTTGTGGTTAATAATCGAGGCTATCCGCCAACGCCATTGCACAGCGGGCTACATGTTATCTCAAATGGTCAACCCAATGATCCTTGGTTTAAGTCTGAAAAATTACGTGGGCGTGTGCGCCAAGAAGTGCTGCCGCTGATTGCCGAGAGTTTTGAGTTTTATAACGGTGATATGAGTTATTGGCAATCTGCGGCTTGGCAAGTATTACAAGATAGGGTGCAGGCACCGAGTAATCAGCTGCCAGATACGGGGATGCCCGAGCAATTAGAGCAGTCGTTGTCCTCTATTTGTATCGATACGCCTGAATTACCCAATTATGGTACGCGTACCCAGAGTATTTTGACGTTGCGATTGCAGCCGTCAAATGAAGCCGGCATAGATAAACGACTGCTACTGGTGTTAGAGAGCCGTGAATATCAGCGGCGCAGTTAATGGACGATAACGAATGGACTATAAATGCTCATAAATATAAAAAAGCCCCGATAATATAAATACCCACAAAAAAAGCCCGCATCACTCAGATACGGGCTTTTTTAATCTAAATACATCAATATATTTAAGCAGAAGTTGCTTTTATTGAGGCTCAAACCTGTAACAAGTGGTTTGTGGTCTCAGGTAAAATCAACTCTTTTTTTAGCGGTAACTCACGTGCTAACTCTCGCAATGCACGGCGATAAACGCCTCGCTTAAAATGAACCACTTGACCCAGTGGATACCAGTAGCTAACCCATTCCCAATGGTCAAATTCTGGTTTTGCTGTATCAAAGCGGATATGTTCAGTATTCGGCTCATCTAGCCGGAGCAAAAACCACTTTTGTTTTTGTCCAATACACAAAGGTTGCTGACCATGGCGTATATAACGCTTAGGTAAGCGATACCTTAGCCAGTTATCAGTTGAGGCTAAAAGCTGAACGTGTCGAGGATATAGGCCTACTTCCTCCCACAGCTCACGGTACATAGCATCAACAGGCGTTTCGCCTGCATCAATGCCCCCCTGCGGGAACTGCCAAGAATCATGACCAACTCGTTTTGCCCATAGTACTTGTCCTTGTGTATTTGCCAAGATGATACCGACATTGGCTCTAAAGCCGTCTGCATCAATCATGACTATAACCTTAAAATTATTAAATGTTTAAGTAGATCAATCTATTACTCTTTATTATCTTGCATCTTTTATCATTTTAATAGGCAGGTAAACCTGCAGTTGAATCTGCAATCAAAACAAAGGATTAATAGGTTGATTATCGTTGCTTCTATTAAACCAGTAAATCGAGTTAAATGGTAATAATATTTTGATATAAAATGTTTCACTGTTTAATAAGGCATGCACTTATAATCATCAGGGTAACAAATTAAGTATGCTGTCACTGTGATGGGCCCTAATAATAAAGCCCTCTCTATACTGTATATATAGGGTCTCAGCGCTGTTAAAGCAACCTGTTAAAGGTGATTTAGGCACTCAGCTGCTTGAAATCCACTGCAGTGTTATAGCAAGAAATAATTAGTCGCAATTGTGGTAGCAGTTATGCAAAAATAGCAGCTAGGCAATTGATTACGATTAGAATTTGCAAAATCATTGCCTGCTTTTAGCAAAGCGTATACAATTGTTCACTATTCCCCCTTTAGCATTACCTATTTTTATAACAAGGAAGTCAAGATGTCGAACTCTCATCTGTACACCCCGGTAGCCTCTTCAAACACCAAAACGCCACAAGCATTAAAAACCTTAACCAAAGCAATTTTAGCAATCAGCTTGGCCACTACCGGTACAGCTTATGCCAGTGGCTATAACAGCGACTACAGCAGCGTGACCTTTTTTGGTGACAGTTTGACCGATGGTGGTTATTTTAAGCCGGTATTAGATAAAGAAGAATCAGGCCAATTTACGACCAACCCAGACAATACGTGGGCAACCTCATTTGCAGAAAGCTTAGGATTGAATTCGACAGCCAATACTTTGGGCGGTGATAATTCGGGTAATAACTATGCCATTGGCGGCGCAAGAGCCGGTCAGGATGTCGAAAGAGAAGGGCTGCCTGTTGCTTCTGCAAAAACTCAGTTAGACACTTATCTGGCCAATAACAATGTGGATTCAAATGGCCTATATTCGGTCTGGATCGGTGCTAATGATTTGTTTGCTGCTTCAGATTACATACAAAAAAATATTGGGAGCTTTATCTCCAATAAAGAGGGAACTATTCAGAAAGCAATTGATGGTTATATTCTTCCAGCAGTAGAAGATCAAATTGCTACAGTTAGTAGATTACACACTAATGGTGCTGAATATATTTTAGTTCCGAATATACCTGATGTTGGACTGACACCTGAGACTATTCAAGCAGATGAGGCAATTGAGGGAAATGCATTCCTAGAGGAGAAACTGGGCAAGGATGTTTTTAAGAAAACTGGGAATAGATTAGCAGCTGCCTACAATGATGCTTTGTACCAAAAGTTACAGCAATCAGGCGCCAATATTATCCCACTTGATACGTTTAGCTTATTACAGCAAGTAGCCGCAGATCCTGCTGCGTATGGTTATAAAGATGTCTCAACAAAAGCCTGTGGTGATACCAGCTCGCTTGAATGTGGTCGAGATAACTTGAAGGAAGTAGGTGCTGAAAACAGCTACTTCTTTGCTGACAGCATTCACCCTACAGGCCGTGCACACCGCATGATTGCAGACTACGCCAATGCAGTGACGACTGCGCCGAGTCAGGTGGGTCTATTACCACACATCGCGACTCAGTCTGGACTGGCAACCACTCAGCGCCTACAAAATCATATCAATCAGCGTCAAGATATTAAGCCAACACAGCCTTACTCAGGCCCTTCAGTTTGGGCTTCTGTTGATGTCAATTCAATGGATGTGGCAGGATTTGATAGCAGTGGTAACACCCAAGTATTATTGGGTTTAGATTATGATTATGCGGGCTCTGCAGATGCGGTGACTGGTATTTATGGTCATATCAGCCAAGCAGAATTGGACAAAAGTATTCGTAGTGGCATCAATAAAGTAGATCACGACGAAATAGGTATCGGCCTGTATCACAGCAACAAAGTGGGTAACGTACAGCTCAATGGCGCCGTTGGTTATGGCAAAATTGATATGGATATTAACCGAGTGGTCAGCCTAGATGACTTGCAGCAGCAGTTTGAATCAGAAATTGATGGTAAGCGCTACTATGCGACGCTTCAGGCGGGCTATCCGATCCAATTTGGTGATTTTGCCCAGTTTAGTCAAACCAGTGTGACTCCTTATCTGGCAGCGACGTTCAACCAAGTCAAACTTGATGCCATCGAAGAAAAAGAGATGACTGGTATCGCCATGCAGTTTGATAAGCAAAAGTACAACACCACGTATGGCACGTTGGGTCTAAAAGCCAATACCCGTTTAAGCGATCGTACTCATATTTTCGGTGATGTACATTATCAAAAACAGCTGGATGACAATCAAAAGCAAGTCACGGCACGTTTAAACACTCAGCCTGATATGCCATTTACAACACCTAAGTTTGATATCGATGATGACAGCTTTGGCATGAGCCTGGGTATCTCACGTGAGTTCGGTGCAATGACGGCTAATGCGGGTGTGTCACACAGCACAGGTGATGACGACGATATGACCAGCGTCTTTGTGGGTCTTAGTAGCAAGTTTTAACCGTTGTATGCCAAGCTAAATTATTGCAGATAATAATGAGTGGACGATGAACAGTGGGAGAGGTTGTTAATGGCACAGGCTATGAATGATAAAGCCATAAATAGTAAAGCTATCAAACATCAGGCTTTAAAAGTAGCATTGATGGCAGGAACGCTTCTGTCACCACTGTGGTTATCGTCTTGTATGACGGCGATGGTTAGTGATGCCGCCGATAAAAAGGACAAAGAGGTCATCGTTCACTTATCTGATACCATTACCCACATGGGAAAGCCGGCTCAACCTATCCGTGGTTATGAGCATGCCTTGGTATTGGTCGGTCAGCAGAATGGTTACTTATTGACCAGTGATTATGCCAAAAGACCACAGTTGCTAGAAGATATTTTTACCAAAGCCGATACCGACTATCTGTATTTGGATTTTTATGACGCTGGCGGCAGTTATATGAAACAACAGCCAAACACGTCGTTAAATATAGATGTTAATAATGAATGTTATAAAGACAATAAGTGGTGTGCGACAACCAAGATTAACTTTTATAAACCCCTTAATCTGATTAAAGATGGTGAGGTAGCACAGATGGAGTCGTTAGGCTTTAGGTGCTTTGAGCCAACTTCTACCCAGTTAAACAGTGGCTATAATACAGTGCAATGTTCACGAGAAGTGGCGCTTCAGATTCATTTAATCGAAGGCATCAATAATACTGACCGCTTATCCTATCCGTTAAAGCAACCAGTCAAGTTAACGGTAACTGAAACCATTGAGCACGATAACCAAGGCCGTCAGGCATTAAAGCTTCTGACGCCAGTGGCGGTTGGTGTGGATGTGATTACGCTACCTTTGCAGTTCCTATTCTTTCTGGGCGGTATGGGTAAGCATGGTGTTTAAGTCATCGCTTATATTAAATGTTTAAGCCAGTGCCAATCGACACTGGCTTTTTAGTATCAATATAGAGGGTAGCAGCTAAAGTTATCGTCAGCCGCAGCAAATTACCCAAAGGTCATTTGCATTGGGTCGTTGTCATGCTAGGATTAGCAGCAGTCTCTATTAAAATACAATCTTTATAAAAATACAGTCTCAACCTTACAAAAAAAGATAGCCTTCAGGAGTACGCAGACATGAGCACTGACGCCCCAAGATTAGATCCAAAAACCATGCCGCTTCAAGGCGATGTGACTTGGAAACAAGACAGACATTTTATCGGTACAGCGCCATCCGGTAAGACGGTTGATATTGATGCCAATAAAGAGAAAGGCGCTAGCCCAATGGAGCTGGTGTTACTCGGTCTTGGCGGTTGTGCCAGCTATGATGTGGTCGGTATTTTAGAAAAAAGCCGTCAAGATATTAAAGATGTGCGTTGTGAATTATCAGCGGTTCGTGCCGATACGGTACCAGCGGTATATACTGATATTCATCTGCACTTTGTGGTCACCGGTAATGATGTCAAACAGAAGCAGGTAGAGAAAGCGGTTGCACTGTCAGCGGATAAATACTGCTCAGCCAGTAAGATGCTGGCAGACGGCGGTGTGCATATTACGCATAGCTTTGAAGTGGTCGCTGGCTAATGGTGTGCAACGCGCCACTAGATACTAATGACTAGATCCTAAATATGATAATCCCATAAGCGGTAAAGAGAGATAAGATGAGTTGGTTTTTTGCCTTAATTCCGGAGTCATCGAGCGTGGCCATTTGGACCATGATCATTGCCAGTGCACTGCCTATTGTGTTTGCCTTATTAGCCAAAGCGTTGGGCGGGTTTCGTCTGGCAGACAATGCCCATCCTCGTGAGTCGCTGGCCAAACTAACTGGTGCCGCTGCCCGTGCCAATGCGGCGCAGCAAAACAGCTTTGAAGGTTTGCCTATCTTTTTGGCGGCTGTGATTACTTCGATGCTGTTTTTCGTACCGCAAATAGTGGTTAACTATTTGGCAGTGATGTATATCGCTTTGCGCATTGTGTATGGCATCGCCTATGTGATTAATATGCCCACATTCCGCTCCATCGTTTGGGGTTTGTCGATGGTGTGTTGTTTTATGCTGTTTTACTTGTCATTACGCATGGCGTTTTAAACACCGACTTTAAATATAAGTCAGCCTAAAGCCAAACGCTAAACCTCGTCACGTTGTGCCTGTAGCTGCTCGATAATCGCTTGTTTATCGCGCAGCTTTTTTATGTCATCCCATAATACTTTGGCCTCAGCATAACCCTTACTCAGCATGGCCAACCACTGTTTATAACGCCCAATCAAAGCCATTTCAGTTTTGGCATCGCCATGCAAAAATGCCAGTTGATGAGTAATCAATGCCTGCCAATCCAGCTCAGTATCTGGGTTATCCACTTGTGCAATCAGATCTGGGCGAGTGACCGCACCGCGACCAAGCATTAGGTGTGGAGTATTGGCCTGTTCACAACAGCGCTGCGCGTGTTGATTGTTCCAAATTTCACCATTGGCAATCACTGGCATCGCAAGCTCAGTAAATCCAACAATCTTTTCCCAATACGCCGGTGGTTTATAGCCTTGGGTCTTGGTACGTGCATGAATGGTCAGCCAGTTTGCACCACTGTCTGCGATGGCTTTTCGAATATCATCAAGATTGCTGGTATCGGTATAACCCAAACGAATCTTAGCCGACACCGGAATGTGGCTAGGCACGGTGTCACGCACTGCAGAGATGATGTCTCGCATCAGACTCGGCTCATCGAGTAACACGCTGCCACCGCGATGATTGTTAACTGTTTTAGCCGGGCAACCAAAATTTAAGTCAATGGCAGGTGCGCCCAATTCACAAGCGGCTAATGCATTTTGAGCCATTAATTCAGGCTCGCTACCGAGCAGCTGAATGTGAATCGGGGTACCGCTGGCAGTTTTGCATTGATGATTCAACTCAGGCACAAAGCGGTAAAACACATGAGCCGGTAACACATGATGGGTAACCCGGATAAACTCACTGACTGACCAATCATAAGGTCGGCCCAAGTCACTGGCGATTTGGGTCAATATCTGACGCATCAACGGATCGGTTAAGCCTTCCATCGGGGCAAGCAGGCGCACTGGATTTGAGAACAGCTGTGCTGTGGCAGGGTGCGCAGAGTGGGGGTGTTGGCTCATAACTCTAAACTTATATAATAATTAAAACGTCGCTTGGCTCTCGCAAATGGTCAGTACAGTGACAATTGCTCGCGGAGTATTACGATCCATACATGACTTTTTTACCGGTTTTTAAGCCTGAGATAAGGTCTTGAATATGTTGAATATCTAACGTGTCTTTGGCACGGGTACAAGCGACATATAACAGACGCAACTCTTCTGGGTTAATTTTTAACCCATGCGGGGTGACGTCATAATAAAAGTCATCATCAAGTTGAACTTTGCCCCATTCAAGACCTTTGGCTTTATGCGCGGTTGAGATCACATAATCGGCATCTTTGACATCGGTTAAGCTATTCACCGCTTGGCTCAATACGTCAGTGCCATGGTCATCGACCAGTTTGACTAAAGTTTTCAGGTCACTGCCTTCATTGGTCTCAGCATAGTCTTGTACATCACTCCACTGATAAAAATAGGCCAGCTCAGGCACGCCATAGGCTGATTTACCCGCTTTTAAGCTCTCTGCCGCTTTACAGAATTTGAGCATTCTATCAGCATCTGCTTGCAAGGCTACTTTATGACCACTTTTTAAGCCGGCTAACAGTTGAGTCATGGCCGCCGCATTAGTACGGCATAAAATAGCGTCTTTTTTACCTTGAGCTGAGATTTTAGAGGTTGATGATTTCTTTTTAGGGTTGCCTTTTAGCGGTACTTCTTCTTGCAGCGCTTTTAATAGCAAGTTGGCGACATCGGCAATGTCTTCACCAAAGCGAAATGACTGAGTCAGCAAGGTTTGCGGTAGTGGTAACTTTTTCATGGCATTAACCGCGCCGCGCCATTCATAAATCTGCTGATGTGCATCACCGACATAAATCACCTGTCGAGGCTGCTGGGTCAAGATTCCCATCATTAACGGATCGGCATCCTGCGCCTCATCAAACAAAATAAAGTCGGCAGGAATGCTCGGCTTTGATAAGGCCCATAGCTTGAGATAAATATCATGGCCAATACCGGCCGGATGACGGGCATCAATGGATTGTAGCCAGCGTCTTTCTACCGCTGGATATAGCATCTCACGCAGCTGCTCAGCATCGGATTCATTGACCCAGCTTGGAAACTGCAAGTGGCGCGGGGCAGGGTAGCTGGCATGAGTACTACAAAAATAGCTGACCGCGTCACTGACAAATCGTGCTTGGCGCGCTGGTGTCAGGTTAACGTAATTGGTTTTGCCTTCGATTTGACGGCGCACTTGTACGGTTCGCAGTCCCAAATCATCGCCCAAGCGTTTGGGTGAAAATCGTGGTAATGACAGCTTGGCGGTGATGTCACGCGGTACATGGCGATAAGCTAACGAGTGGAAGGTGCGGCAATCGACATGGCCTGGGAATTTTTGCTTAGCTTCAGTCGCAATGCCTTTGTTAAATGCCAAATACAAGCCACGACCACGCAAGCGCTCGCTGATAAGCTTCAATGTGGTTGTTTTACCGGCACCAGCGTAGGCCACGACTTTAAAGGTTTTGCCATCCATGGCCATATTTAGCGCTGCTAGCTGCTCATCGGTCGGATCGCTCATATAAGCAGGCATAGAATCAGACGAATAATCAGTGACGGACATGGACAGTTACCTATTGTGATAAAAATGAAAAGTGAACAATGTTAAATATGAGGGTGTGATAGTAAATAGCAATGAGTGATGCAGATAAAGCAGAGGATTTAAAGCAATGCGGTTAGGTTGGCGTTGATAGCACCTTTTAATTAAGCGCTTTAATTAGACGCTTTTAAGCGGCCAGTTACTAGCAGATAAGGGCGCTTTCAAACGACCCTATCTTATGGTCTATGGCGTGTTTTTGTTAGCGATACTGTTGCTAAGCGTTTGCTCAATCAGAGGCTCAATGTACCCAGTAACCTGCCGAGCGTTTAGCTTTCTTTTTCGGCCAGTGCTGCCTTTTTCTCTTTTATCAAAAGGCGCGCCATCAATAGTCCAAATTCAAACAGCAATATCATGGGCAGTGCCAATAAAAACATAGACGGTACATCAGGCGGTGACATTACACCCGCTGCAGCAAAGCAAGCGACAATCACGTAGCGGCGTTTTTCAGCCAACGTTGCGACCGATACAATACCAGTAATCACTAAAATAAGCACGACCACAGGTATCTCAAAGGTAATACCAAATAGCATTAATAGCTTAGTGACAAAGCTCAGATAGCTCTCAATGTCTGTCATAGGCACGACGCTAGAGGGCGAGAAGGTGATTAAAAAGCTGAGTGCCCGCTTCAGTACAATAAAGTAGGCAAATGCCACACCGGTATAAAATAAAACGATTGACGACAACAAGATAGGAACCGCAATGCGCTTTTCATGCTTATATAGCCCTGGCGCGATAAACGACCAAATCTGATATAAGATAAAAGGCATCGCAATAAACGCAGAAGTCAGCAAGGTTAGGCGTATCGGCGCCATGAAGTTGGCCACAGGATCAATAGCAATCATGGTCGAAGCGGTAGGCAATATCTCAACCAAAGGCTCAGAGATAAAGTCATAAAGCTCACGTGAAAAGCCGACTAAACCCAAAAAGATAACAGCAACCACGGCCATAATCTTAATTAAATGCGATCTTAGCTCAACCAAATGCTCGGTTAACGGCATATCAGCCAGACTGTTGTCATCCTTATTAGCCATAGTCTCACTTGCGCTATTGTTAGTGGGGTTTTCGGGGTCATTACTGTTGTCTGAGGCAAAACGAGCTTTCTTTTTCTTAAACAAACTCATGATTTGGCCTCAGAGCTAGCGGTCGATAGGGGCGTGCTGCTGTCCGTATCTGTACTGTTGTTAGCTTGCTCAGTAGCGCTTTGAACGTTGCTGTTTTTAGGCAGCATATACAGCAGCGGATTGGCTTTATAATTAGGCAAAAAAGGCGCTGGCGGCAAGCGTCTGACGCGATCATATTCACCCAACAAGAACCACATATTTTCCCAAGGGCGGGTCATCGGCAGTTGCCAGTCGTCAGCGGTGTTGTGTTGATAGCGAGTAGATTGCGCGCTATTCGACGCAGCGGATACGTGGTCTTCTGTTACTGCTTCGGAATCTGTTGCAGCAGCTGTCGTCAGTCCAGCCGCAGTGGTTGCGGTGACAGGGTTTGCCCCAGCCACTGGATGCACCCAACTGTCTTCATAATTGCGGTGCGCACTAACATGATGTGGCTTATCGTTATTGACGTCATCAACCTTGCTGCTATCAACATTACTGTACTCGAGGCTGTGGCTGTCAGTAGCAGCCGTATCCGTAGTTAGACCGTTCTCAGACGTGCTGCCATCTGCATTCAGCGTTTGCTTTAACTGTGAGTTTTGCTGCTGCTCAAACTCCTGCATGCTGTCACGCAACTGATCCATCTCTTGCTTCATTTGCGCTTCAGTCTGACGTATTTTGGCCAACTCTTGCTGCATCAGCTGTCGAGTTTCGGCCAAATCAAGCTCTGCTTCCATTTCTGCCTTTATCGTACCCACAGTACGGCGGAATTTGGCGTAATAGGTACCCATAGTGCGCACTGCTTGCGGCAACTTTTCTGGGCCCAGCACAATCAGTGCAATGACACCAAATACCAAGAGCTCATAAAAACTAAAGTCAAACATAACCGCTTTTTGTCCTATGACTGTATAAATAGCAAGCAAAGCCGATCAGGCACTGCCGCTGACTGTTTTGATGGTTTACTCTGAAAGCTATTAATCTAAACCTATTAAAGGCAGGTGTTTAAAAGCCAATCATTAGGACTGATGCGTGTCTTCTTTTACTTTGGCGTCATCAATGTTGCTGCTATTTACTTTGTTATTCGCATTGCCATCATGATCAATCACTTTGTGCTGCTTTTTGGCATGCGCTTCTTCTTCATCTTTTACCGCATCTTTAAAGCCTTTTACCGCGCCGCCCAGATCTTTTCCGGCGTTTTTTAACTTTGAAGTACCAAAGATAAGCAGGGCAATACCTAGGATAATTAATAACTGCATTGGAGATAAGCTCATAGTCTTGTCCTTTTATGATGTTGCAGAAGTCATTGATAGAAAAATATATTTTTAAAAATTAGGGAGCATTACTATTGGGTGCGTCTGTTCTTTTCTTCGATACCCGATAGCCCAAAGCGTCTTGCTAACTCTGCTAATATTTGCTCAGAGCCGATATTAAACCAAGCTAACGTGACCAAGGTATGAAACCAGACATCTGCTGTTTCATAAATTAAATCGTCTATTAGGGCTTGCTGGTCGGCAGACTGCTTGGAAGGCTGATCGTTATAGTGCGCTAAGTCTTTGGCAGCAATAATGCTTTCTACCGCTTCTTCACCCACTTTTTCTAAAATTTTATTAATACCTTTGGCGTACAGGCTAGCCACATAAGAGCTATCCGCATCCGCTTGCTTGCGCTCAATCAACACTTGGTCGAGTTGCTTTAGGATGGCGCTGGCACGACCGTCGGTGTTCGATAGCTGTTCAGAGCCAGAGCCAGTTGCAGCAGAGGCAGCACTGTTATCTGTTGCCGCTATTATATCATTGCTGCTATTACCATAAATAGCGTCTGGGTCTTTTAATACCGGTAATACCGCTTTCCAGCTTGGTGCCTCTGGATTACTCAGATCGAGTTGACGATAAAAGCAAGATTTGCGGCCAGTGTGACAGGCTATATTACCTATTTGGGTAATCTCTAGCACGATCACATCAGCATCACAATCTAAGTATAAATTGTGCACAATTTGGGTGTGACCTGAGCTTTCGCCTTTATGCCACAGCTTATTGCGTGAGCGTGAAAAATAGACCGCGGTTTTGGTGTCAGCCGTTAATTGTAACGACTCACGATTCATCCACGCCATCATTAATATCTCGCCAGTTTCTTTATCCTGAGCAATGGCTGGGATTAAACCATCTGAATTAAACTGAACCTCATCTAGCCAACTGCCGGCGGGCATAGAAGCGGTATCAAGACGCTCACTAGACTGATCTGACAAGTTAGCTTGATTTGCTGGATTGGTTTGATCTGAATAAGACATGAAGCATACTCTATATTTAATACAATAAGGTCGTCTCTAGTATATAGGTTTATCGGCTAATCATCATCAGCAATCATGATGAGATTGTTAACAATTTATGGCTAACTTTTTTAGGCATGGGTCATAAACCATCAAGTTTCGCTATTTTTTGTCAAAACAGCGTAATTTTGGTCAAATTTGACACAAGTTTTTGCTAAATAGGTTTGGTTAACAGCGCCTATTCTGATATAATGCGCGCTTCCCACCTCAAGGCAGTGCTGGAATCTGATTTATTTATTCTATTTTATGAATCACTAAATAAGATAAACACACTGACGAACAGGTTTTCCCTTGGCTGTTAAGCTAAGTGTTATCTTTTTAGATTCACCGACGCTAACAACAAAGAATAAGAGGTTCTTATGAAAGTTAAAATGAAAACAAAACGTGGTGCTGCTAAGCGTTTCAAAAAAACTGCTAACGGCTTCAAGCGCAAACAAGCGTTCAAACGTCACATTCTGACCAAAAAGTCTCCTAAACGTATTCGCCAATTACGTGGTACGAAACTGGTGCACGTTGCTGATGTAGCTGCGGTTCGCCGTATGTGCCCTTATTTATAAACCCACTTAATTTCTATTGTTCTTATATTATTTTACTTATTAACAGTATAAGTTCAGGCAAATCAATTTATTAGGAGTATCTTATGGCCCGTGTAAAACGTGGTGTTCAAGCAAACCGTCGTCACAAAAAAATCTTAAAGCGCGCTAAAGGTTATTACGGCGCTCGTTCACGTGTATATCGTGTAGCAGTACAAGCTGTAACTAAAGCTGGTCAGTATGCGTACCGTGACCGTCGCAACAAAAAACGTACTTTCCGTCGTCTTTGGATTGCTCGTATTAACGCTGGTGCACGTTTAAATGGTTTAAGCTATAGCCGTTTCATCAACGGTCTGAAGAAAGCAAACATCGAAATCGATCGTCGCGTACTAGCTGACATCGCTATGCATGATGCTGCTGCATTCACTGCTTTGACTGAAAAAGCAAAAGCTGCTTTGGCTTAATTAGCATTAATTAAACTATAAGTAGTTATCGTAAAAAAAGAAGCCATCGCATATCGATGGCTTTTTTTGTTTAATTTGCTTACAATTACTGACACACAAACGGATATGAGTGGATAACAAACGGCGTGATTTATAATCTGATTAAATCATCCCATTCAATCGTACAATTCCCATTATCCCTCGATATCTCAATATTTTAGTTCCATAGTTTAATTCTATACTTTTAACATCCTATTTTAAGGCACCTTGTTTGAGACAGGTTGCCCATAGCCAACAACTATCTGAGAATGCTTACATGACTCAATCTGACAGCACATCAAACACTCAACACGATCATAGCTCTGAGCCACAACCTAGCATCAACGAGCTGATTGCAAGCTTACCTACCTTATCTGAGATGTTAAGTGAACTGACACAAGATCAGTTGCAAAGCTATACGCAAGCCGCACAGTCAGCGATTGCTAAGATTTTAGCCAGCGCAGATTTACAGCAAATGCGGGTTAATTTGACCGGTAAAAAAAGTGCGCTTACCCAGTGGTCGAAGCAAATGGGCAAGCTAGATGCCGATGATAAAAAGACCAAGGGCGGCTGGTTGCATCAGGTACGTACTCAGATTAATGAGGCTTTAAACAGTCAACAACAAGCCATCGAAAAAGCGGCACTAGAAGCCAAGTTAGCTGCTGAGCGCATTGATATTACTTTACCAGCACGTGGTCAACAAAAAGGTCAGCTACATCCAGTGACCATGACGGCTCAGCGCATGCAGCAGTTCTTTATGCAAGCAGGCTTCAACGTGGCGACTGGCCCTGAAGTTGAAAGTGATTATTACAATTTTGAAGCGCTTAATATTCCGTCACATCACCCTGCACGTGCGATGCATGATACCTTCTATTTTGACGCACACTACTTATTGCGTACGCACACCAGCCCGGTTCAGATTCGTACGATGGAAGCGGGTGAGCCGCCGATTCGTATTATTTGTCCAGGCCGCGTTTACCGTAATGACTCTGACCAAACTCACTCACCGATGTTCCATCAGTTAGAAGGGTTAATGGTGACTGAGCATACGACTTTTGCAGAATTAAAAGGTCTGATTAATGAGTTTTTAGAAGCTTTCTTTGGTCGTCAACTGACCGTACGTTTCCGTCCTTCTTTCTTCCCGTTTACTGAGCCATCTGCTGAGGTAGATATTTTGGCAGATAATGGCAAGTGGTTAGAAGTGATGGGCTGCGGCATGGTGCATCCAAAAGTATTAGAAAATTGTGGTATAGACTCGGACAAGTTTACCGGCTTTGCTTTTGGTATGGGCATTGAACGCTTTGCGATGCTTTATTATGGCATTGATGACTTGCGTTTGTTCTTCCAAAACGATGTGCGTTTCTTACGCCAGTTTGGTTAATGCAGCACTAGGTTTATATTAGGCTCATAAAGTTGGCCTATTCTATACGACACGACAAAATACAATAAATTGATATTCTTTTGAGAACTCTATGAAAATTAGCGAACAGTGGTTACGTGAATGGGTAAACCCTAACAATAATACTGAGCAACTGGCTGATCAGCTGACCATGGCCGGTTTAGAAATTGATGACATCGAAGCGGTTGCTGCCGATTTTAGTGGCGTGGTTGTGGGCGAGGTTATATCGGTTGAGCCACATCCTGATGCCGATAAATTACGCGTGACACAAGTCAACATTAATGGCGAAGCACCTCTACAAATCGTCTGTGGTGCGCCAAATGTGCGCGTCGGTATGCGAGCGCCTGTAGCGACTATCGGTGCTAAGTTACCGACAGAAGATGGCAAAGGCTTTAAGATTAAAAAAAGCAAGCTACGTGGTGTAGAGTCTCAAGGTATGCTGTGCGGCGCTTCTGAGATTGACTTGCCGGATGTGGTTGATGGTTTGCTTGAGCTACCAGATGATGCGCCTGTCGGCACTGACATTCGTGAGTATTTGGGCCTAGATAATAAAATCCTAGACATTTCTATTACCCCAAACCGTGGTGATTGCTTTAGCGTACGTGGTATTGCGCGTGAAATTGCGGTTATTAATGCGATGAGCTGCACCGCGCCAGACATTCAGTCACAACAAGCAGAAGTAGATGCGAGCCAAGCGGTTAAGGTTGTCGCAACTGATGCGTGTCCTCGCTACTTGGCACAACCTGTATTAAATATCGATCGTCAGGTAGAGACGCCAGATTGGATGCAAAAAGCACTGCTACAAAGTGGTCAGCGTTTGCATAACTTCTTAGTAGATGTCACTAACTATGTGCTGCTAGAACTGGGTCAACCACTGCATGCCTTTGATGCAGACAAAATTGTTGGTGATATTCAAGTGCGTCTGGCCAATGAAGGCGAGAGCGTTGAGCTATTAAATGAGCAGACCGTTACCTTAAAAGGTGATGAGTTGGTGATTGCCGATGATGAGGGTATCCTAGCATTGGCCGGTATCATGGGCGGCATGCGCAGCAGTGTTACTGATGAAACCACTAATATCGTACTAGAAAGTGCGTTCTTTAGCCCTCTGGCTATTGCAGGACGTGCTCGTCGCTTTGGTTTACATACAGATGCGTCACAGCGCTTCGAGCGTGGGGTCGACTTTGAGTTGCCATTAACGGCGCTGAACCGTGCGGTTAACCTAATCAGTGACGTGGCCCACGGTCAGGCAGGACAGATTACTACGGTTGAAAGTACGGATAAACTGCCTAGCCGTCAAACGGTGAACTTACCGTTAAACAAAGTAGCAGAAGTTATCGGTATTGATATCGACAAAGACCGCATTGTTAAGATTTTAACAGCGCTTGAAATTGAAGTGACCGAAACCGAAAAAGACGATCAAGTGGTGTTAAGTTGCGTACCGCCTAGCCATCGCTATGATATTGAAATCAAAGAAGATTTGATTGAAGAAATCGCGCGTATTTATGGCTACGACAACATTCCAAGCACCTTGCCTAAGCTTGGCGTCGATATGCGTTATGATGACACCGCTGATTTAACCCATCGTTTAAAACTGTCGATGGTTGATGCCGGCTATATGGAAGCGATTAGCTTTAGCTTCAGTGATGAAAAAATTGAGAAAGTGCTTGATGATCGAAAACTGGGTAACCTGTTAGCGCTTGCCAATCCAATTTCGTCAGACTTGGCTGTGATGCGCCGTACACTGTTATCGAGCTTGATTCCTTGTGTACAATACAACCTAAATCGTCAGCAGTCACGCGTCCGTTTCTTTGAGACAGGTTTAAGCTTCGTTGGTGCAACGGTTTCTGAGTTGGTGCAAACACCAAGCCTAGCCATTGTTGCGACCGGTGATGCCTATCCAGAGCAGGCACACGCCAACCGTGCGATGGACTTTTTTGATCTAAAACGTGACATTGAGCAGTTATTGCCATTGGCAGTGGATGACTCGCGTATCCGTTATCAGCGCAGTGACTTAGCATTTTTGCACCCAGGTCAAAGTGCGACCTTGTTAATTGACGATGTTGCTGTGGGTTGGTTGGGACAATTGCACCCTAGCGTGGCACAACAGCTTGACCTACCAACGACTTGGGTAGCACAATTAAGCTTAGCACCAATCTTAAAAGAAGCTCGTGCGCTTCAAGCGGTTCAGAGCTTGTCAAAATTCCCACAAGTTCGCCGCGATATCGCACTGTTAGTCGATGCTGAGATTCCGCGCCAAGCGTTATCGGATACCATCCGTAAAGCGGGCGGAACCTTGTTGCAGCAGCACTGGCTATTTGATGTTTACCAAGGTGAGCATACACCAGACGGTAAGCGTTCGGTTGCGTTTGCTTTAATTTGGCAAGATGTGGCACAAACCCTATCGGATGACGTGGTGAATAAGGTGATGGATCAAGTTATTCAGGCACTAGAATCCGAGCGCGGTGCTCAGCTAAGAGACAGCTAGTATTAAAAAAGCCAATAAAAAATGGATATTGTGCGTTTAATTTAGCATAATGTATAAAAGTTAGTTATTATAATTATAAAATAAAGCTTATAGAGTGTGTTCAGCACACTCTATAAGCTATACCGGTTTTTATAACCACCAAAGGATTCTACACGATAAGGAAGCCGTCATGACATTATTAAAATCAGAAACACTAACCAAAGCGGACATCATCGACCATTTAGTCGATACGTTCGGGTTTACACGTCAACAAGGAAGATTGCTGGTCGATTCATTTTTTGACGAAATTTATGCCCACTTAGTAGAGGGTAGAGAAGTTAAGCTTTCAGGATTTGGCAACTTTTTATTGAAAGATAAAAAGAGCCGTCCTGGCCGTAACCCTAAAACAGGGGAAGAAGTTGAAATAAGCGCACGTCGTGTGGTTACTTTCAAAGCCGGTCAAAAGCTACGTCGTCAAGTGGATGAGAAGCAGCTTCAGATGGCCACCTAAATTCATTTTTAAATGAAGCCGTTCAATTAAACCATTTATAATTGCTCATAACCGTTCACATAAGGTAAGAAGGATAGATAGCAGAAGAGCAGATAGCGTTTAGGAATCTGGTTGTCTCAGACAGGTCCTGACGCTATTTTTTTTGACCGATATTAAAATCAAAGCAAAAAAAAGAGAGCCATACGGCTCTCTTTTTTATGTTTTGCAAAGTAGGGATTACTGATTAAGCAATCATCTACCTGGCAATTATCTTTGCTAAATAACTGATTACTGAGCAGTTACTTCAGCTTCTGCGTCAGCAGCAGCTTCGCCAGTAGCTTCAGTTACGTCATCAGCAGCTTCCATTGCGTCGTTCGCAGTAGCGTCAGCAGCGTCAGTGTCGATGTTGTTAGCTTCTTCAGCAGCTTCAGCATCGCCAGCAGCAGCAGCAGTTTCAGCTTCAGCAGCAGCAGCTTCAGCGTCAGCTACTTGAGCTTGTTCGTCAGCAACAACTTCGCCTTCAGCAGCAGCTTGATCAAGCTCAGCTGAAGCGTCTTGTAGCTCTTCTTGAGCATCGTTGATGTCTTCAACAGCGTCTTCTTTGTTGCTGTCACAAGCAGCTAGACCTAAAGAAGCAGCCATAATACCTGAAAGTGCGATTAGCTTAAGATTCATAATTTTCTCCAAAAAGTGAAATATAACTGACACAACATCATATAATTAAGTTACGCAGATAAAGGGTTTACTGTCGATTAACTAATTATAATCAAAACTCGTAGAGTCAGAATTCGTTAGCGATTATACATCACTAATATTACAAGTTAAAGTAAATCTCATTAAACATTATATTTAGATACAATTTTTAACGAAACATTGCCTGCATTTTTTTTCCGTTCATCTGATTGTCAGCACATAAATTGGGTCAATAGACCAAATAATGTATCAATAACCAGCGAAAAAACTAGATAACCCTAATATATACTGTATTTTTAATGATAAGTATATTAGTTACTTAGGTACAAAGTTGTGAAATGTTAACAATGACACTTGAGTGACGCAAATCATCGCTCTATGATTAGATATAATAAAGGGTTGTTATGAAAAAGTCAGTAACGAGTTTGACAGAGTAGTGACCAAAAGCACCAAAAAATGTAACAAAATATGTTATTTTCACCATAAAGTCGGCAATTATCCTGTTTAGAGCCCGATTTTTTCGAATCGTCATTTGCGCTTTGCCATTCATTTATTATATTGTGCTCAGTTGGATTGCAAATTTTAATCCTATTCAATGTGTGTCATTGGGTCAGCTCATCGTTAATTCGACCGGTATAATTTTGACCTGTTAAATGGTTATCCTGACCTATTACAACTTTCTAATTTACTAATTTATCAAGCGACATCTATAATTTGAGTACTTTTATTAGATATTGAGGCAAATATAAATGAAATGGCAAGGTAGACGCGGCAGTAGTAATGTACGCAAAAGTGGTGGTAAAGTCGCTGGCGGTGGTATTTTAGGTATTATTATTGCCGGGGTGTTGTGGTTGGTGTTTGATATGAACCCAATGACTGCTTACCAAACGGCGCAATCAGTGACTGCGGGTGACGGCAATGGCTCGGTGCAACCTATCTCCGAAGAAGATGCAGATCGTGACACACAGTTTGTCTCAGTTGTCTTAGCGGATACCGAAGCGGTTTGGAGCCAAATTTTTAATGAAATGGGTCAAACCTATAAAGAGCCAGAGTTGATTCTATTTAGTGGTAGCGTTCAATCGGCTTGCGGCAGTGCAACCTCAGCAACCGGTCCTTTCTATTGTCCTGGCGATCAGCGAGTTTATCTGGATACCTCATTCTTTGCTGAGATGCGCAATAACCTAGGTATTACTGGTGACCAACAAGCGTCAGGTGATGCTGAGAACCGTGACAAAGCCGGTGACTTTGCGCAAGCTTATGTGGTCGCGCATGAAGTTGGCCATCATGTTCAAACCTTGTTAGGCATTTCTCAAAAGGTCAATGAAGCACGTCGTCAGTTAAGTCAAACCCAAGGTAATGAGCTGTCAGTGCGCCAAGAACTGCAAGCCGACTGTTTCGCTGGCGTTTGGGCCAATAGAAATCAGCAGCGTGTTCAGTTCTTAGAAGAAGGTGACATTGATGAGGCGCTACACGCCGCCAGTCAGATTGGTGATGATCGCTTAGCGAAAGCCAGTGGTCGAGCAGCAGTACCTGATAACTTTACCCATGGTAGTAGTCAACAACGTGTTAATTGGTTTACTGCCGGCTTAGAAAGCGGTGACATCAATCGTTGTGACACTTTTAGCGGTAATATTTAATTAACGACTCAATTAGAGTTAAAAGCAGTCTTATAAAACATAGCAACAAAAAAAGGAGCCTATAAATAATAGGCTCCTTTTTTTCTAACACTTAGTAAGTATTAGTGATTAACGCTGTCTTTGATACTGTTGGTTTTGGTACTGCTGATTTTGATATTGCTGGTTATTTTGGTTTTCTCTATGCTTCTCAAGCGCATAACCACCAGCACCACCCAATGCAGCACCTGCAATAGCGCCACGAGCGATATCTTTTGAATCACCGCCACTACGGATTAATGCACCTGCGGCAGCACCGGCAGTCGCACCTTTTGCAGTAGTGCTCATGTTATTTGGATCAAAAGTACCTGTCGTTGTGTTACAGCCAGCCATCAAAAGAGCTGAGCTAGTCATGGTTGCTAATGCGATAGATTTAGTAAGTTTCATAGTCCCTTCCTTTATGTCACTAGATGAGTGAGTATGTCTTTAGATATATGATATAAGTAAACTTTAGCTACTATTTATTTCTATAATCTATTGTAGAGCACGACTTAATATTTAGGTGTATCGATATAGCAAGTCTTTATCATAGGTACGTAACGGTTGTTACAAAGATGTATCGTTTTGATGTCAGTTATATTAAAGCATTAAAAAGACCCCCTATTTATTGGACTAAATAGGGGGTCTTTCGGTAATAGCATCTTATTAAAGCTGCTATGAGCGTAATAAGTGCAGCATTAGTTTTGTGATTTACGCTTCATTTGATCAAAGAAGTCATCGTTGGTTTTGGCTTCTTTTAAGCGGTCTAACAAGAACTCAGTAGCTTGCACACCATCCATTGGCTGTAGCAGTTTGCGTAAGATCCAAACTTTGCGCAACGTATCTTCATCTAGCAAACGCTCTTCGCGGCGAGTACCTGATTTTTTGATATTAATGGCAGGGAATACGCGTTTTTCGGCCAAGTCACGCTCAAGCGTAATTTCTTGGTTACCGGTTCCTTTGAATTCTTCAAAGATCACGCTGTCCATTTTACTGCCGGTATCAATCAATGCCGTAGAAATAATGGTTAAGCTGCCGCCTTCTTCGATATTACGCGCCGCACCGAAGAAACGTTTTGGCTGTGCCAGGGCGTTGGCGTCAACACCACCGGTTAATACCTTGCCAGAAGAGGGTGCGACAATGTTGTAGGCACGAGCAAGACGAGTAATAGAGTCAAGTAAAATCACCACATCTTGCTTATGTTCAACTAAGCGCTTGGCTTTTTCGATCACCATTTCTGCCACTTGTACGTGACGTTGTGGCGGCTCATCAAAGGTTGAAGCAACCACTTCACCGCGTACGGTGCGCTGCATTTCGGTCACTTCTTCCGGACGTTCGTCAATTAACAATACGATGACGTAACACTCTGGGTTATTGCGGGTGATCGATTGAGCAATGGTCTGTAATAATACGGTTTTACCGGCTTTTGGCGGTGCAACAATAATAGAGCGCTGGCCTTTACCGATAGGGGCAATTAAGTCAATTACGCGACCAGTTAAATCTTCTGATGTGCCATTTCCCATCTCAAGTCTTAATTGCTCAGTTGGGAATAAAGGGGTGAGGTTTTCAAAGATAAGCTTGTGACGAGAACGATCTGGGGTATCAAAGTTGATTTCGCCTACTTTTAATAGGGCAAAGTAGCGTTCAGAATCTTTAGGTGGTCGGATGGTACCGGCGATTGAGTCACCTGTTTTTAGGCTAAAGCGGCGAATCTGACTGGGGCTGACATAAATATCGTCAGGACCGGCAAGATAAGAGCCTTCCGATGAGCGCAAGAAGCCAAAACCGTCTGGGAGGACTTCAAGAACGCCATCACCGTAGATGGCTTCTCCATTTTTGGCATGTTTTTTTAATATCGCAAAAATGATGTCTTGTTTGCGGCTACGTGCCAGGTTATCAAGCCCCATTTCTTTTGCAATGTTTAGCAATTCAGAAACAGAGTTCTTTTTCAGTTCAGTCAGATTCATAGAGGTTTCGTTTGATGGTTGTTGAGTCATAGTCAGCTGCCAATACACCTAGATTTGGGTACATGCAAAATAAGTTATTGAGATATACGCATTAGTGGCAAGGAGCCTGCGTCATACTCAGGTAGGTTTAACAAGAAATTAAGATAGGAAAATATCAATGTCATAGCATGAAGAAATTTACTTAGCTCAATTAAGACGTCATCCAGACTTGCTTAAGGAGTATGTTGATATCCGTTTAGAACCTTACACAATGGGGTAGATAAGTATTCAATAGTCAGTGGATAGTTACTCAGAAATAGGTACTCAAAATAAGAAGAGCACTTGCTATATATCCGTTCACCGTTATTCATCATAATCACTAGGTTAATAACAGCTCATGACCAAATTAACCGAGCAGACAAATTTAAAACAAGGTGGTATATGTATATATTGTTATCAGGTACAGATGGGATGTACGGTTATGCAAGAAAATGAGAAAAGATTTTATGATTGTCAGTGTTTGACTTCGTATCATTATTGAGGTTGCTAACCCTGTATTAAACAAATATTTGCAAGCAAATTAGGAGTTCATACACAGCGTGTAGAGCAGTAAATCATGTATTGGGGCAATGCACAGCTGCTAACAATGCGTCGAACACAATAAGATTCAACACAAACTCAATAGTATTGAGCACAACTGGGAGGCGCAATAATGATAGAAGCTCTGTTACAAAAATGATTAAGCAAAGGTTGTGTGCAGATAGCGTTGACTGCGGACTAAAAGATTAACAGTGAATAATAATACTGCTAATGGCTTTGGCAGGGCGCAAATTGACACAAGTTGACAATAGGTATTCTCTAGAGTTCAAACTATACGGTGTTTACCCGTGTCATGTCAATGATTTTGTTGCTTTAAAGCTAAAAATTGATAAGCTTTTAGCTCTATTTTTAGTGTTTAACTGCTATTTTAGCTAACATGCAGTTTTTACTTAGAAGCAGTTTTACTAACAAGCTGCTTTTTACTAACAACATAGTTTGGCTAATAGGGCTACCCATAAAAATACCGCTACCAAGACAGAATCTTTGTAGCGGAATTGTCATTGCAGAATCAATACCTACAATATTTAACTGCTGACTGACTTATCATCAGCGATAGCATTATAGGTGCTTAGAGCTATAGATACTTAGAACTATAGGTGCTTATCAAGCAATGCAGCTAGGTCTGCTTTAGGCTGTAGGCCCATTGCCGTATCTACTTTCTCACCGTTTTTGAATACCATTAGCGTTGGGATGCTACGGATACCAAAGCGGCTGGCAGTTTCTGGGTTGTCGTCTACATCAATTTTTACAACCTGTACTTTGCCTTTATATTCTTCAGCAATCTCTTCTAAGATAGGCGCAATCGCTTTACATGGACCACACCAAGCTGCCCAGAAGTCTAATAGAACAGGCAGTTCTGATTTTGCAACGTCTTGCTCAAAGTTAGCGTCTGAAGTATTGATAATTAAATCTGACATAATAGATTCCTTTTATGGGTGTTTAAATTCGAAATGTTTTAATTTAGATATCTAAATTGGATTGGTTAAAGATAAGGTGTTTGAATAGAAGTGATATAAATAGCCAAAGCTTATACCATGCCATCAACCATCATGGTGTGTATCTTACCATTTATTGTTCTGATTTTTTGTTTTAACCCCGTTAAGTAAGGTTAATAATTAGTATGAGTTAGATTGATGATATACTCTTAGCGCTTTAAATCCATACACTTAACTAATATTGTGACATATTATGCCAATATCAATAGAGACTGTGAATCAATTAAATTCACAAGAATCTCAGTACGATTCTGAATTTTTTAAACAATTTGCCGCTGATATTACGGTCTATGAAGATGACGATATCCTGCTGGTCGATAAGCCAGCTGGGCTGCTCAGCATTGACGGTAAGGACTTGAAGGTCAGCCTGTTATCACGCTTAGAAAAAGCCAATCCCGATATCAAATTGATTCATCGATTGGACATGGACACTTCAGGGCTGATGATCTTTGCAAAAAACAAACCGGCTCAGACTCATATCAGTAAGCAGTTCATTGAGCGTATTCCTCAAAAAGAATATCAGGCGGTTGTCATGGGTACTTTAGCGGTGCCTGGCAAAAAAGGTGAGATTAACATTCCTGTGCGCTATGAGCCGACTATTAAGCCAAAGCATGTCGCTGATCCTGATTGGAAAAAACACGCGCTGACCCACTATGAAGTGTTACATCATGAGCTAAGAGAAGGTAAGGCAGTGACTCGAGTGGCACTACACCCGATAACGGGTCGTAGTCATCAGCTGCGAGTACACATGCAGCACTTAGGGCATGTCATTATTGGCGACCCGATTTATGCTGAAGGCGAGGCGTTATCGATAGCACCACGCCTGAATTTGCATGCGCATAAGCTGAGACTAAAGCATCCGACTATGAATACTTGGATGGCATGGGAAAGTGAGGTGCCTTTTTAGAGCCAGGTGCTTTTAGATCCAAATGCCGTTTTAGATTTTGTTGTCAGCCTTACTTAAGAGGTTTATATCAATAAAAACAGAACTGTAGCGCCTGAATAAAGCACTTTTATTTTGTTAGCTCAAGTAGTATGTTATGAAGGGATGTTAACAAGTTACTACCACACAAGGATTGTCATATGAGTATCATTCAATCGGTCTCTCACTTCAAATCAGCCCGTGATGCGGCTAAACCACTCGATAGAGTGGAAGATGTGAGAGCCGCCGCTACAGACTTTCGTAAAGCCATGCTAAGCAACCCTAAGGTTAAGTTTTATAAAACCTTTGAGTTAATTCGCATTCCTTATCCTACCAAATACGGCTATCTCAACGCCTTCTCACTTCCCACGCCTTACATCCACATTTGTAATAAGCTGTTTGTGATTCAGTTTGATAGTGATGAAGGTTTAAAGACCTTGTTGGTGAGTCCTTCTGATTGGGAAAATCAGCGCGATACGCCTTATTTCTATCACATGCTTGAAGACGTTGGTGTCTTCTCTAAGCCTGTTGAAGCCCTTATTGTGAAACCTAAGAATACAGTACTACAAGCACTGGAGAAGCTAGGACTGGCGCCAGAAGATGTCGATTACATAACCTACGATCACTTGCATACCCAGAATATTACGCGCTGGTTAGGCGGTAATGGTCAAGCGGCTATTTTCCCTAATGCCAAGCTATTGGTGATGCGTGAAGAGTGGGAAAGTACGCAAGCGTTATTGCCTTGGCAAAATCAGTGGTATTGCCCAGGTGGTATCGATGGGATAGACGATAGCCGTATTGAGCTGATTGATGGCGATGTATTTTTGGGTGATGGCTCGGTAGCTCTAATGCATACCAAAGGTCACACCGAAGGTAACCACTCAATTGTGGCGCATACCGATCAAGGTCTATTAGTGACTTCAGAAAACGGCGTCAGTATGGACTCTTACGCACCGCAACACTCAACCATTAAAGGGCTTGCTGAGTATGCCGAAATGACAGGCTCAGAGGTGATATTAAATGGTAATACCTTAGAGTTCGGTGTCGATCAGTACCTATCTATGATTCAAGAAAAGACAGTAGCAGGCCCTTATCCAAAAGATGAGCGCTTCTATAATATGGCGTTGTCTTCTGAGTCTGCGGGATATTATCTATTCCCAGGTACTGCGCCAACCGTGCGTATGGGTGAGCTTGAGTTTGGTACATTTACATCGGTATCACAATCCGCTAATAACAAAAAGAGAGGTGGCATATGGCGCAAACTTATATCGTAACTGGTGCGGCATCTGGTATTGGCCATGCCTTGTGCCAGCGTTTGCTAGCAGACAACCATCAGGTGTGTGCTTGCGACATTAATACCGAAGCGCTGCAAGCAAGCTTTGGCGATCACAAGTCGGTCACAGACGGTGGCAACCTATTACTCCAAACACTCGATGTGCGCCGCGTAGAGGCTTGGCAGGCCGTGGTCTCAGAAGTTATCGAGCACTGGGGGCGGGTTGATGTGCTGTGCAATATCGCAGGGGTACTAAAAGAGAACTGGGTTGCTGATATTGTGGTGCCTGACGAGGTCGACTTGCACTTTGATATCAATGTCAAAGGCACCATTTTTGGTACTCAAAATGTGATTGAGGTGATGCGCAAGCAAGGCGCCGGTCATATCATTAATGTGGCCTCATTGGCAGCGTTATCTCCGGTACCTGGGCTATCGCTATATAGTGCCAGTAAGTTTGCGGTACGTTCTTATTCATTGGCTGCAGGTATGGAGCTTGGACAGTATGGCATTGCGGTCACAACCGTGTGTCCTGATGCAGTGCAAACTCCTATGCTAGATCAGCAAAAGGATAAGGAGCAGGCAGCGCTAACCTTCTCAGGTAATCGTACCTTGAGCGTGGATGAAGTGGTTGATGCGATTGTCGGTCCTATCATCAGTAAGCGCCCATTAGAGGTAGTATTGCCGGCAAGCCGAGGCGTGGTCGCTAAAGTAGCGAATATGTTCCCACAGACTACCGGCAATTATGTTGACTTCTTCCGTAAACAAGGCGCTAAGCGTCAGGCAAAGAGTTAGCTTAGACAGTTAGCTCTATCTGGTTTTATTTGATATTAAGCCGAATTTGATATTAAGCCGAATACACAAAAAAGCAGCCCTGATTTCTCAGGGCTGCTTTTTTATCTACTAACATACTACCAGTAGAGTTTACTAAGTAGTATGTTGATACGCTATATCAGCAATAATTAGTTGCCGTATACTTTTAAGCGAGTTTCAAGTGGCGCATACTGCTTGTCGCCTGCTGGCTCTGAAATACCGCCGAATACCATCTGAGCGATTAGTTTCCAGTCAGAATCAATGTTCCAAGCTTTAGCTACTGGCTCATCGATGATTGGGCTGTAATGCTGTAGGTTAGCACCAATGTTTAGGCTAGCTAGTGCAGTCCAGATAACGTACTGATGCATAGCGCTTGTGTGCTCTGCCCATACTGGGAAACGGTCTGCGTATAAAGCGAACTGGTCTTGTAGATGCTCTACAACAGCGTTGTCTTCGAAGAATAATACAGTACCAGCGCCTGCTTTAAAGCCTTCAAGCTTTTGCTTAGTTGCTTCGAACTGAGTGTCATCTTTTACGATTTTACGTAGTTCGTCTTCAGTGATTTGCCACAATTTTTTGTGATCTTCACCCATTAATACAACCAAACGAGTTGATTGAGAGTTGAACGCTGATGGTGTGTGTAGCACAGCGTGCTCAACTAGCTTGATAACTTCTTCTTTTGAGACTGGTAGTTGATCGTTTAGTGCATAAACAGAACGACGAGCTTCAGCAAGTTTTTGGAATGTTTGTAAGTCTGACATAACAGTTCTCCATTATTGTATGGTTTTATATAACAAGGTTGGGTAACACAAACACAGATTTAATCTATCCTGTTGTTTGTATAATCCGATTGTTTATATAACACTTGTTTAATTAACGTGGGTCTAAATAACATGACGCTATTATAAAAGATTTGGCAAAAACGGCTATTGTTTTTTTGTAAATATATTTTAACAATAGCCTACTTTCATCAATCTGTTATAAACAGTGCTATTTTTTAATTTAACGTGAAACGTTACTCTTTAAAGCCTTCAGGTAATTCTGGTGCTTCTAAGCGTTTTAACTCAGAGTCAACATTACCAAAGCGAGGGTGGTTATTATTCCAGTCAATAATCGCTTGCTCAATGTCTTCTTTGTTATCAGCAACGAAGTTCCACCATAGCAATACTTTTTGGTTTAAAGGTTCACCGCCTAATAGCATAAAGCGAGTGCCTTTTTTACCTTTAACTTTCACGACGGTTTGCTCTTCGATGTCATCAAAGCGGATTAAATCGTTTTGTTCGAACTGTTCGCCTTGATATTCGATACCATCAACCACCATCAGGATACCGTATTCCATGCCAGGCTCTAATACTAAAGAGACTTCAGTGTCTTCAACTAAATTAACATCTAAACCAAGCAGTTTTGAGTATTGGATAGTAGGTGCTTCGTAGCTGTCGCCACCTGGTGTGGTGTAGCTGCCTGTGGTTAATACAAATTCAGCATCGCCTTCTTTCCAGCTTGGTAGCTCTGGATAGTGGTGGAAGTTACGCTCAATCTTTTGATCAGTTGGTAGGGCAATCCATAGTTGAACCATGTTCATGCCACGCCATGCTTCAGGTGAACCGCCTGTGTCTGGGAAAACACTTTGTTCAGTATGACTAATACCTTGATCGTTACCCGTACCGGCTGTCATTACGTTCACTTGATATTTGGTAATAACTTGCTCGTTACCAATACTGTCTTTGTGCAACACTTCACCATCAATCATCCAACTAAACGTCTGTAAGTTGGTGTGTGGGTGTCTGCCTACTTGCATACCGGCCTCATCATCACCGAATTCAGCAGGGCCGGCATGGTCCATAAAGCACCAAGCGCCGATTGGTTGCTTGCCTTTATTAGGTAATAAGCGCGCGATAGGAATACCACCAACATCTGCAATACGTGGTTTAAGTGTTTCAGTTTTCATAAGTTACCTCTAATGGTTAAGTTTAAATTAGCGTTGTGATATTTGTATTAAATTAATTATAGTCTGTCTTATATTACTAATTATTTGTATTACTAATAATTTATCTTCTATTATCAATAAATACTATCAAAAAATATCCACAAAAACAGGCGATCAAAATCAGGTATTACAGTAGCCTATTTGGTCGATATTTAGATGGATGACTGAGTAAGAATTTGTTTATGCTCTGTTAACAGTCATCACTATTAAAACTATATCAGTTTTGATGATAAGCTCAAGCGGCTGAGCTAAAAGCTCATTGGTACATCCATTAGCAGCACCTGAGCATTTTCAATCACATCCATCGTAAAGTTTTTGGTATCGGTAATACCCAGACCATCACGTCCTTCTAAGGTGTGACCGTTGATCACCACTGAGCCTGAGATGACAAAGACGTAGACCCCATTTAATGGGCTGCGTAATGCATAAGTGGTGGTGATGCCTTTATCAAACTCACCAATACTGAACCAAGCGTTTTGATAGATCCAGACACCTGCATCTTCAGGGTCTGGTGACAGCACTTGATTAAATTGGTTGCGCTGCAATAAGTCACGCAAGCACTTTTGCTGATAACGCGGCTCAACATCTAAGGTGTTGGGCACAACCCATATCTGCAAAAACTTAACCGGTTTCTCATCATCACCATTCATCTCAGAATGAACGATACCGGTACCAGCAGACATGACCTGAATTTCACCACTTTCAATCACCCCATGGTTGCCCATGCTGTCGCCATGCATCAGCTTGCCAGATAAAGGGATACTGATAATCTCCATATTGGCATGCGAGTGATCACCAAAACCTGTACCGCCATCGACATGGTCGTCATTGATTACGCGTAAGGCACCAAAGCCGACTCGTTGTGGGTTGTAATAGTCGGCAAAGCTAAAAGTATGCTTACTCTTTAGCCATCCATGGTGAGACCCACCTCGAGACCCTGCAGCATGATAAACGGTTTTCATAAACTCTCCTTCATAAAGAGCTATATAGATTTAATGTAACTACATAATAATATCTTTATAAAAAAATTCAAGTAACAAATGGTTAAGCTTCTGTACACAGTGAAACTAGACGACAAGCCTATGACTGGCTATGATAGCTGTGATGTTGGTGGTCATGACATTGACAAACATAAGTGTCTGCCCACTCATTAAGCCACATTTATTTAAAATAAATATTTCAATCCAAAATTAAATAACAAGAGAGGATATTATGTCAGACAAACCACAACCAAATTATGACGTCATTGATAATAAAGAAGAAAGCCGTTTTGAAATTCATGTCGACGGTCACGTTGCTTTTGAAGACTATGAATACTTTACTACTAGCCAAGGCGAGAAGGGCATTGCCTATCTACACACGTTTGTTCCTAAAGAGTTAGGCGGACGTGGTATTGCTGGATACTTTGTGAAGTATTTGTTAGATGATGCGGCAGCGAAGAACTTACGCGTGAAGCCAATCTGTCCATTTGTGAAGTCTTACATTGATAAGCATCCTGAGTATCAAGACAACTCAGTATTCCACAATGCTACGCCATAAGTGCTAAGCTTTAATATTTATTGAGCTTTAAACAGATATGCTTTAGACGATGCTAGCCATTAAAAGTTAGCTATCTAATAAAGGTATCAGTGATAAAACATAAAATAAGACGTAAAACAAGACATCAAAAAAATGCCCGATTAAATAATCGGGCATTTTTTATTGCGCTTAATAGCCAAAAGGTTTAGTTTTGGTGCTTATTTTTTAGCACCTTGAGCTGCGCTATAGCTGTCCATTAGTGGACCATACTCTGGGATTGAGTCGTGGAATAGATTGGCTAATCCTTCCATATCCACACGCCAGTCACGTGCTAGCTCACAGGCAACCGCGAACCATGACATCAGCTCGATACCTTCTTTTTGCATACGCATCCAAGCGGCATCGCGAGTCACATTATTAAAGGTACCAGACGCATCGGTTACTACGAATACATCATAGCCTGCTTTTGCAGCTGCTAGAGCTGGGAAAGCAACACAGACTTCGGTAACGATACCAGCGATAATCAGCTGCTTACGGCCTGTTTTTTCAATAGCTTTAACAAATTCTTCATTATCCCAAGCATTAATCTGACCTGGACGAGCAATGTAGTCCGCATCAGGGAACATATCTTTAATCTGAGGCATTAATGGACCATTTGGACCATCTTCAAAGCTAGTGGTTAAGATGGTTGGTAGATCAAAGTATTTCGCTGCTTTTGCTAAGCCTAATACGTTGTTTTGAAAATCAGCTGCTGGCATATCACGCGCCAGTGATAGCAGACCGGTTTGGTGATCAACCAATAGTACAACAGCGTCATCTACTGATAAGCGGTTATATAGTTTGTCATCAGTTTTTAGTTTTGGATCCATTTTTTTTGATTTGTCTTTTTTGAGTTTTGGCTTAAACATATTACTCTATTCCTTTTTTTCTGATGGATTCTTCTTTTTTAACTAATACTAAAACTAATACTAATACTAATACTAATACTAAGTTATTAGCACTAAGCTATTAGAAATAAGTTCCGCTCGGAGGAGGTCAATGCCTGTTCGCTTAGAGCATGCCTCATATTCCATCTATTAGAATAGCAGCTAGACAGCTAAATGCTATCTATGGCTTGCTATTGTTTAGTTATGCTTTGTAAGTAATGTAAATTATAATGCAGGCAGGTATCTGCTTTACGTCTACAGCGTCATCTAGACCCTAAACAAAAAGCCCTTTGCTAGTGGATAGCAAAGGGCTTTTTATTTAACGGGTTATTTAAAACACAGACACTTATTTGGTGTACATATTTTGCTGCTTTAAATACTCGGTATCACGCGCTTTAAATGCTAAGTATAAAACCGCCACAACAAAAGGTGCGATCGACCAGAAGCCCGTGTGCAAATAGAACACAGCACCGATGAAGGCACCAAATACGAAGCTAAGCACAACCGTCGAGCTGTACTTTAAGCTCTCCATATTACACTTAGTACGGTTAAACACATAATCAGATAAGTCGATACCCAACTGAGTGGTGTTACCGGTCATCAGTAGCGTTGGACGAGATTTGCCCATCACGCCACGGCTGGCAGTGTTACGAATCGCAAATGCCATTAAGCCCAAAAAGCCTGTGATGGCAACGTCAATAGCACCAGCCGTATTAAATGGACCAAAAGCCAATGCCGAAATCATAAACGCAGTTAAAAACAGCGCCTCGGTAAATAGTAATTGGCTGAGAATAGGCTGACCTTCGCGTCTGGTATTAATAATACGCTGGGTAATAATAACGGTCAGGATGAACACGGGTAATGCCCCAAGTTTAATCCATAAACCCTTATCGTCTTTGACCAGCCCACCACCGGCCATTACCAAGTTTCCCGTGACGTGGTTGGTGAAGAAGCCCAATAACGCCACAAAACCGATGGTGTTAATGGCGCCTCCGACCATGGTCAGTAAGATGGTTGCTTCATAGCGTTTCCACAAAGGCTTCTCTGAGATTGGCTTATTCTCATCAGTATTGGTGTTATCACTCATATTATTCCTCTATAAACTGAGTTAATGCAGCAGAAAATTTTTGTAAAAATGCCTGAGTGTGTTCGTCACTAACCGCACCATTACTCAAACTCTTATCGGCATTGTTTAAATAAACTTCTGGCTGATTCATCACTCTAGTATGTAAGCTGTGCATGACTTTTCGTAGATCAACGCCGCAGTTAATGGCCCCATATCTACCAGGTGACGCGGTGGCTATGGCTATTTTTTTATTATCCCAGGCGCTATCACCATGCGGGCGAGAGCCGATATCAATGATATTTTTTAGTGCAGCCGGTAGCGTACGGTTGTGCTCAGGGGTGACGATTAAGATGGCATCGGCATTTTTAATTTGCTTACGCACTGCATCATAGCTGTCAATTTGCTGTTGATCATAATCTTGATTGTATAGCGGTAGTGTCGCGATATTAATCTCTTCAACTTCAATATGCGCCGGCAACTGCGAGCAGATATACTCAGCCACTTGACGGTTGATAGACTGTTTACGCAAACTGCCAATAATTAACGCCAGTTTCTTTGATTGCATAACCCAATAACTCCTTATTCATTGTCATGATAAATAGGTAAGTGGATAAATTAGATAAAAGCTTTAACATTTATAAGTTTTATAAGTGCTCTATCAATAATACTAACGTTAAGCGAAAAAGATGAGCAACAGTCCTTATTCAGGTTTAAATAAGACCTCACAGGGAGGCGCTTATTCTTATTAATGAATGCTTATCTTGTTCGATCTTAATTAACGTTAGAGATACCCTTGTTATTAGAGGTTATGGTTGTAAATATAAATAGGACTATGGTTACAAACTATTAATAATAACGCAAAGCAAAGGTGCAAAACGGCACAAATAAAATAAAAATAAACCTGTGCACCAGCTCAATCAATGGGTTATGCGCTAGGCATAATCGGCACTGTGTTGCTTGTGGGCAGGTTTATATTGTCAACATTAAATTATGGCGATTATTATGCATTAACTGATAACTCATTTGGGTTGTTATTCAGTTAATAAAAGAAACTAATAGTAAGGGCTGTTTGGCGTAGCAGCACTTAATGATTGATTTGTTGATACCTAAAACAATACAGCCTCATACACCTTAATAAGGGTAGAGGCTGTAGGACTTAAATTAAGCGTTCAGTGACAATTAAGCGGCCAATGATTGAGGGGGTGTTAAAGTCTGATAGTGAACCTATGCATCATCCATCAAATCACCCCTCAAAGCAGCTTACTTATGACGTGCGTCAAATGATAATGGACCTGGGCCATGAGCAACAATCATTAAGAAACCACCTGCCATTGCAATGTTTTTCAAGAAGTGGTTTTGCTGTTCTGGATCGCTGAATGGGTGGAAAATAATCGCTGATAGGATACTAAAACCAGCCAATAAGAAAGCGATAGCACGGGCTTTAAAGCCAACTAGAACTGCTAGACCACCAAATACTTCTAAGATGATTACCAACGGTAAGATAAAGCCAGGTATGTTCATTGCTTCCATATAGCCTTGAGTCGCCGCATAGCTAGAAATTTTACCAAGACCTGAATAAATGAAAATAGCGGTTAATAAAAAACGGCCAATTGGTGCGCTGATATCGTAAAACTTATCCATAATGTTCTCCAAAAAAAATAATTAATAAAAAAGTGTTTATATTTAATAGCGTTTAACAATGGGCATATGTTAATTGTTGACGAATATAAATTAAACCCTGATTATTGCAAATAATAGTTCTCTTTATGAGAACAATGATGCAGAATAACTTATCTGGATGTGTGGGCCAAGGGTTGAGAGAGTCGCTCATTAAGCACACAATCAATAAAAAATAATCAACAAAAACAATTATCTATATCCAAACATATGCAAGTATACAAATCAATCATGACAGCTGGAAGAAAGGGAGACCACTAATGGGACAGTTTGAAGATATGTGCCTATTTATTCGTATTGTTGAAGCCGGCAGTATTACCAAAGCCGCTGAACAACTAGACATTGCCAAATCAGCTGCCAGTCGTCGTTTAAAAGAGTTGGAAACCCGATTAAATGCGCAGCTAATCAGCCGTACCACACGTAACTCAACCCTGACAGATGCTGGCCGTCAGTATTATGAGCAAGCTCGTAATATATTAAGTGACGTTGATATTCTCAATGAGGAAATCAGCGGGGTAAAGGCGCATATTGAGGGCACACTAAAGATGACCGCGCCATTATCATTTGGCTTGATGCATTTAAGTGATTTGATTGATCGTTATGCTAAGCAGCATCCGAACTTAGCCTTTGAGCTTGATTTTTCTGACCGTCATGTCGATCTGGTAGAGGAGGGCTATGAGCTTGGCATACGTATTGGGGAGCTCAAGGATTCGAGTTATCAAGCCAGACGCTTGACTGAGATTCGCTATGTACTGTGTGCCAGCCCTGATTATATTGCTAAAGCGGGTATGCCAACCAGTTTGGAGACGTTGCAAACGCATGATTTTCTGCAGTATGGACTAGCCAAGCAAAGCAGTTTGCTATTAATTGATAGTGATCAGCAGCAACACCGACTCAATACAACCTCGAGTATTAAAGCCAATAACGGAGATTTTTTGGTAAAAATGGCGGCAAAAGGTCATGGTATCGCCTTTATTCCCACTTTTATTGCTTATGAAGCTTTGTTGGACGGCACCTTGATACCTTTGATGACCGACTATGAGTTGCCCACTATCAATGCCTATGCGGTTTATCCAAAGAACCGTTATGTGTCTCAGCGCTGTCGCTTTTTTATTGACTTTATTATTGAACAAATTGGCGACAATCCTTACTGGGATCAGCGCTTGCAGCAGGCCGCTATACTATAAGCTAAACAGCTGAGCTTTTAAGGGCTAATTTTTAATATAGTCAAAGAAGTCTAAAGTGGTTACAAGGCAATCGAGCGCAAGTACTACAAATGTAGGCTTAGCGAGGTTAACACCGTAACTGTTTAGTAGTTCGCTGACTATAGAGGCAGAGTTTAGACCTAACAAATAAAAAGCCATAGTCAGTTAGACCGACTATGGCTTTTTAGGTATAACGAGCTAAATGCTACTGAGCGCTCAGTGAATCGCTAGCCGCTTTAATTTTATTCAAAATGGCAACAATCTGAGCCGTGGTAAAGTACTGAGGCACGGTGTAAGTGTCTCTGACTTCTTTGGCGGCGCCTTTTGCTATCTTCTTAAAGTCAGCTGGGTTAATACCATCAACCGTGCGATCAATATTGACCTCTTCGATCAAACGCTTCACCTGAGCGATTAAATAATCAGCAGCGTCATCATCGTCAGCTTGAGGCTGGTCAGGGTTCACAACGCCGGTTTTTCTGGCTAATGCTGCCAGTCTTTCTTTGCTAACATCACGGTTGGCATCTAGGATATAAGGTAAGACGATGGCATTCGCGCGGCCGTGCGGGATGCCGTAAAAAGCGCCCAATTGGTGTGCGATGCCATGCACATAGCCTAGACCTGCCTTGTTAAAGGCGATACCACCATAATGAGCGGCGATGCCCATTTGTTCGCGAGCTTTTAGGTCTGAACCGTTTTGGTACGCAACCGGTAGGTACTGCATGACTGCGCGAGTAGCAGAGGCGGCGTAATAATCAGTTTCACTGTTGGCCGTCGCACTCATCCACGCTTCTAGGGCATGGGTTAATACGTCAATACCAGTGTCTGCGGTGATACGTGGCGGCATACCTTGCATGATGCTAGGGTCTACTGCTGACGCTAAAGGCACCATTCTTGGGTCAATAGACAATGATTTTTGGTGAGTTTTATCGTCTGAAATTACCGCGCCCAACGTGGCTTCTGAGCCAGTACCAGCAGTGGTTGGGATACAATATAGCGGCATACATTCAGTGGCCTTCAAAATCCCCATCAGTTTTTTAGGTTTGCGGCCAGTGGCTTGACTGATAGCAATGATTTTTGACGCGTCAATCACAGAGCCCCCGCCCAGTGCCAATATCGCATCACAGTTATTTTCAACAGAGCGGCTTAAGCCTTCTTCAACCACACTAAAAGTGGGATCTGGCGTGATGCCATCAAATAAGTGATAGCTGATGTTTTTTTGTTCAAGATAAGTGGTAACTTTTTCAGGGACACCCAATTTGTTTAACACCGCATCGGTAACAATCAAGATGTTGGTTGCGCCTTCATTAATCATCATATCGCATAATTCATAGCACGACTGCTCACCAATAAATAATTGAGGTCTAGGAACAGTAATAACTAATGATAAAGCGTGTAATGCTTTGGCGCGGGTCTTGGCGACCGCTAAGTAGCCGGCGTGGCTTAAGGTACTTGGTGATAATGTTTTTAGGGCAGAAAGTGGGCTGGCGGGCATAAAAAATCCTTTTTAGTGACAATTACTTGATCGCTAAGTTGATATCAATTTATATAAACTTAACGCAAAATCAAGAAGTTGAATGCATCATTTGCAATGAAGGTTATTGTGCCACTATCTAAATCAGATAGAAAGTAAAAAAAATGATTGAGTGGTATATGTCTCAGGTTAGCCTGTTTATTAGCTAGAAACTATTCTTCTAGGAGAGTGTCTATAGTGGTGATTATCACCTGTTTTATGCGCTATTTTTATGCTTTAGATGAACAATAAATAGCTAACCAAGTTATTAAGTGAGAGTAGATATGACCACCCATAGCATTAGACTGTATCAACAGCCTGCCTCCGAGTATGCACCGGCACTGATAGCTTTTTTTAATTTCGACAATTATTTTCAGAACAATGACAGTGATATTAAAAACTACCCTCTTTGGAATACTGACTCTCTTGCGCAACTAAAAGCACAGTCAGGCGCTGAATTATTAATCGGCATCACCGACAGCGCAGATTTGGCAAGACAAGCTGTCACAACTAAGCCGGATGTAGTCGATGCTGTCATTCAATGTGATGCCGATGATTTCGATGCACTATTAGCACTGTTTGAGATAGCCTTAGTCCGAGGTGAGATGCGAGGTCACCTATTTGATGTGCGCGCGCTGATGCAAAGTGGTCTGCAGTTTTTATTTATACAAGCGCAGGTAAAGGGCAAGCAACAGCCTCAACGAGCAATCCAAGCAAGCCATAAGGTTGTGCGACGGTTAGCCAAGCAGGGCGTTGCTCCATCTCAGGTGACAGAGTATCTATTAGTTATGGAGTCTGCACCCAGATGGCGCTTAGAAGAGCTTAGTTTAGTAACCCAAATCGTGGAGCAGGACTTAAGTGAAAGGGTTAACTATATATATTGCACAAACAGTGATCGTACTCATAGTGCTGAAAAAAATCATCGCTTTTGGATTGGAGCCGTGTATGCGATTAAACCAAGCGATCAACGGTGATTAGTCATTATCAACATACAACGCTATCGCACTTTGTAGGCGCTTAAGAACCGCTTGCTTTAACGATGTAGGCTTAATCACCACTGCCAATTGTGACATGCTCACTAGCCAGTCTTCTAAGCGCTGAGTATTAGCCACTGTGGCGGTAACCTGATTCCAAGTATTATCGAGTTCAATGATGCTTTGATTATAAGATAGTGGCCGCTCGTAAAGATGCTGGCAGGCATATTTTTGCACCTTTAATACCAGCGTAATTTGAGTCTGTTGCGTGGGCTCCAATCTGCCCAATTGATGTAGATTGCTCAGCGTAAACGCATCTCGGTGTATCCAACTAGGGTTGGCGTCATTGAGCACATCAGCCGTTACGATACGAGAGACGGTAAAGTTGCGGTGCGCGGTTAATAGCTTGTCATCATCAATACTATCTGCGATAGGATTAAATCCAGTCAGGTATAGCATATTATCGATAAATACCAAGCCTTTAGGATAAACCAAACGCTCGGTTGCGGTCTCAGTCCACTTTTTGACATAGCGAATGGATAGTTGACGGTTACTTAATAAGGCCTGATGAATGGCACTAAGCACCTCAGTATTTAGGGTTGGTGCTTTGATAACACTGGGCAGCGTCATTAAATGGGTGTGCCATTGCCCAAGTGGTGAGTTATTAAACTTAGCCTTATCTTGTTTGCGCACTTGAGTCAGCTTGTCGCTGATAGTTTGCTGAACAGCAATGGGTAGATAGCTTGCCGTATAGTTGTTGAGCATCTCCCAAAAAAATAAGTTGTGCTCGTCAATAACATCAATACTAAAGCTAGATTCGATATAAAAGCGTGCGGTTTGGCCACTGATATTCAGCCCCCAGTCGGGTATGCGCTGTAATGCATCGCTATAAAAAATAGTATTAAATATCTGATGTAAGCTATTCAGATCATTTTCTAAGTTTTTGCGTTGGCTGCTAAACTTGTTGGGATCGGTGCCATAACCTGCCATTAACTCGGTTAGCGATATCGCCTTGTCTTTGCTACGGGGCAGGCGCTGATATAACGCGAACAGGCGTTCAGATTTATTGTAATGGGCAATTGGGTGTGTGGTCATGGGGTTGGTTATTCAATGAGTGGATGGCTTTTATTGTGCCATTGGTTTTGTCAGATAGATAGTCGATTTAACAATCAGAATAAGCGGCAAAGCAAACGCATAACGCATAACGAATCGATCAATAGATATCAGCCATCCAGACAATATGACACCTTCGTTGCTGACAGCGTGGTATGCTTAATAGATCTATCTGATACAACCCCTGAGTCTTTCCTATGACAACTTTCAATAAAAAACTCTCAACCAGTTTGAGAGAAATTTCATCAAAACTCGCTATTATTCTGTTTTCGTTATCACTCTCATTAACAGCATTAGCAACAACTTTTGAAAAGATTTATGTGTTGGCTCATGAGGGTGATGCCATGGCTCAGTTTAGTCTTGGTGGATATTATCAATTTGGCATAGACACAGAGCAAGACTTAGCCCAAGCAAAAAATTGGTATCAAAAGGCTGCTAATCAAGGGGTTGCGGAGGCGCAGTTTAATCTTGGTCAGATGTACCTTTATGGTAATGGGGTGCAGCAAAATTATAATCAGGCACTTTATTGGCTTGAAAAGTCAGCACAGCAAGACTTTATCATGGCGCAATACAATCTAGGTGCTCTATATGATGGCGGTGAGGGTATTAAACAGGATTATACTAAATCGCTTGATTGGTATGCTAAAGCGGCCAATCAGGGTCATGCGACGTCACAGTTTCAACTGGGCGTGATGTATGAATATGCTCGGGGCACTGCTCAGGACTATGCCAAAGCTGCGCATTGGTATGCCAAAGCAGCGAATCAAGGTCATGCTATGGCGCAAAATAACCTAGGTGTGTTATATGAGAATGGTCAAGGTGTCGAGCAAGATTACACCCAAGCTTTGCACTGGTATACCCAAGCGGCTGAACAAGGCAATGCCCGAGCTCAATTTACGGTTGCTGCTATCTATGATAGTGGTAGCGGTGTGGCTCAAGATTTTGTCAAAGCGGCGCATTGGTATCAAAAGGCTGCGGCACAAGGACATCCGCAGGCGCAATATAACTTGGGTAATTTTTATTATAATGGCACCGGTGTTGAGCAGGATTTTGCTAAAGCAAATTAATTAAAACGATTTTTGCAAGCTGATAAGCCACTGGAACTCATCTCTTGAATAAAAGCCCGGCATATTGCTATCAATATTGAGATAGCTGATATTAAGGTGTGGTACTAGCCCTTTATAAGACAATTTATTATGCCAAAGTTCGCTCTGTAATCGGTATTCTTTGTCCTCACGTATGAAAGGGTAAACCAGTGTGCCTGCTGCTTTAAAGTCTCGTTTTGCATATTGAGTACCAAAACGTACGCCAAGCCCATTTTGTAGTAACTTAGTTGTACCCAATGATATGCCACGTCTTATCGAAGCTTTTTCTGCATCTTCGGTTCTATCATCACTCCAGTTTAGACTACCGTAAACCAGCCAAGTCGGATCAATAGTATAAAGTAGAGTTCCATTTGTTGATAAGATATGACCATCATATTTTGCCGATAGAGAAGGTTGTCGATACTCTTTTTTAGAATATCCCAGTCCTGCCGAGGTTTGCCATTTATCATTCAACTGATAGCGTGAGTAGGTATTGATTCCTAACATTTGATTATAGCTATCACCACCTAACCAGTTATGTTCTACAAAGGGCGTCAATGAAAAGGTGGTTTTTATGTCTCGATATTCATAACCTGCTGCTAAGCGTGTACTCTGTTCACTATAATCGCTGTTATCCCAATAATGAACACCGTTGATATCAACATTCATATGTCCAAAATGATTGCCAGTGATATTAACATCGCGAGATGCCTCTAATGCATAGCGAATACCATGAGCACTCTGAGGTAAGCTATCTTCTGTTTTACGCCACTGTTTGCCGCCCCAATTGATCACACGGGTACTTGAGGCATTATTAACATTATCTGTAGCTTCATAATTTATGCTTGCATCGAACTGCCAACGTTGACGCTGCTTGATATACTCTAAATAGGAGTCTGCTAGTTGCTGCATTTGAGAGTCTAAGCCAGAACGAGCTCTTTGTATCTCATACTCAGCTTGTTGATACTGTTTATTCTCAAATAGCATAACACCCAAGTCAAAACGTGGATATACCAACTCAGGCTCAGCATCAATAATGGTTTGATATGCTGCAATGGCCTCTTTATGACGATTCTGAGAGCGATAAATACCACCTAAAGCATAGTAATATAATAATAAGTCATGATCGGGCTGCTGCTTATATGCGGGCAGTAAGTGTTGAAGCGCTTGCCATTGTCTGCTTTTTATAGCGTCATTGATGGCGTCTTCCAAAACCAACAGGTTATTTTGTTGTGAGTATTGCTCAGTAAGTGTTGTCTTATTAGAATCTGCGTCGGTTATTTTAGAATCATCATTAGAGCGCTGAGAGGGTAATGATTGAGTGGTACTGCTGATTACCTCATCAATAGAATCAGCATCAGGTTTGATAGGCTTGACAGGTAAATTAATTTCGAATGGGGTATTAAAAGAGATAGGTTCTTTGTCAGACAGTGTGTCTGCGATAGCAAAATTATCATTAGTAATCACTTGCACATTGGCGACAGCTCGAGCAGTAATGCCGAAGGTACTGCTTATACAACAGGCTATCAATGCATATCTATATGTAGACATCACACACCTTAAATTAGCAAAAGACAGAATAAAAGCCATCTGCTGTATCAAAAGCAGATGGCTTTTTATTTGACTGATAAATTGTCAGTAGTATTCCAGACTATATTAATGTCCTAAAGCCTTCGTAAAGCTATTTAGCGTCTTTTACACCACTAAATCCAACGTCAACATTTTTATCAGTACCTTCTATATCAACGTAACCGGCGACTTCTTCAGCAGATGGCCCAAAGAATCTCAAATCATATTGACCTTTGCTATCACCTTGAATTGCTTTTCCAGAAATACCATGACCTGGCATAGCAGAACCATCAAGAGCATTCTTATTTTGTCCAGATAATGCTTCAATTTTTGAGCTTTCTAATCGAATATCGTTGTCTTTACCAGAAAACTTAATATTTCCAGATCCGTTTTTAGCCTCAAAATCAACTGTATAGTCTAAACTACCAAGGGTATAAGGTGCTTCACCATTGGTTTTGGTCGTCCAAGCCACACCTTTATAATTTGCACGTCCTGCATTGGGCAGATTTTTTGTAGATTCACCCATAAATAAAGGCGTGTCACAATTTTTATCACAAGAAGCAAAGTTAAAATCTTCACCATTCACTTTATGGCTGATAGAACCAAGCGATCCAATAATAGAATGTTGTTGCTGGTACAAATAAGCTTTACGATTGGTTTCAATATTACCGAGTTTTTTGCCATTTTTGTCTATAACATTAAAATTTTCTTGAATATCGGTAATAGTAACAGTTGGGGCTATTCCAGGATTAGCACCTAAGTCTTTTAAGTCAATCTTATCGCCTTTCTTATAAGTTTTATTATCGATGGTAATTTCATAATCTTCGATATCGAACTCTTTATCATTACCATTCAATTGATTTTTAACAATCCATGGAACACCGTTATTATCTGACTTAGCGTTGGTTACTAAGCCATTTGTGTCCAAAGTTTTAGAGGCTAACGGTACATCTAAGATCTTATCAATACGGCTATGGCTACCACCACTACTACAAGCTGTTAAAACTGAGACCATAGAGACTAAAGGTAGAACGACAAATGATTTGTTAAGCATGGCTTATTGCTCCGAAAGCAAAAACAAATAAACCCACAAAGATTAAGTGGAATTCTTCTTACAGCGATATTATCCAATAGATTTCAAAACTCAGTCAACATTTGTTGTGTTTTTTTTGTGGTATTTAAGTAATAAATATCTTTAGAGTAGTTTGCTTAGATAGTTTATATAACAGGCTATATTGACGAAGCTGCTAAGTACCACAGTAAAGAGTAGAGTCTAGGGACACTACTTATCTTGAAAAAATCATGGTAGAAATAAAACAAACATAAAATGTGAGAGCAGGCTCTAGTGATAAGATGTTTAATAACCAAATAGCCAATAATAACTAAGGCTTGAGGGTAGATAAGTAGGGAGGGTGTGATATTAGCTTGACTGGTATGCCAAAGCAGCGAATCAAGGTCATGCTATGGCGCAAAATAACCTAGGTGTGTTATATGAAAATGGTCGAGGTGTCGAGCAAGATTACACCCAAGCTTTGCACTGGTATACCCAAGCGGCTGAACAAGGCGATGCCCGAGCTCAATTTACGGTAGCTGCTATCTATGATAGTGGTAGCGGTGTGGCTCAAGACGCGGTTAAGGCTGCCCATTGGTATCAAAAGGCTGCGTCACAAGGGCATGCGCAGGCGCAATATAACTTAGGTAATTTTTATTATAACGGCACCGGTGTTGAGCAGGATTTTGCTAAGGCCATTGACTGGTATCAACAAGCAGCGCAGCAGGAGTTTGCACCAGCCTACTATAACTTAGGTGTGGTCTATGCCCATGGTAATGGCGTTGCTGAAGACCAAGATTTAGCAAAAAGCTATTTTGATAAGGCTTGCGAAAAGGGGATAGAGCAGGCTTGTTTTTAGGCGGTAATTATTAAATAACAGCCGCTAAACATCAGGCACAAAAAAAGGCCAGTGAGGCCCAGATAAAACTTATTAAACTAAAAGTCAGTAAAAATAATAATGGCGGTGAAGGAGGGATTCGAACCCTCGATACGCTATTAACGTATACACACTTTCCAGGCGTGCGCCTTCAGCCACTCGGCCACTTCACCAATAAAGGCGTATAGTATACTCAAAGGCAGGCAGTTTGTCACCATTCGCTAGAACATTACTGCTGAGCGTCACTTATTGTCGTATTATTCCGCTAAGTGCTTTACAGGGGTGAATGACATTGCTAGCATGAGCCTATTTTGTCAACGTGCATGCATTAGTCCCAGTTGTCAGCCCTTTGTTAACCCTATTAATAAGCACAAGTCATGCTCGGTGTTTGGCTTAGAGATGGTTGCTTGATTTAGAGATAGCTACTTGGCTTAGGCGACTTAGCTTAGTCATGGCTTACAACAGGCATTTGGCTTAGATTTGAGCAATTTAGATTTAAGTAATAAAGATCAGTCACAGTAAGGCGGTAATAGTGGTAAATAAAAGTGACCAAAAATACAATCAGTGGTCTCAGGTTACAGGGTTTCGGCGCAGTCAGGTTAAGCAGTACCAAGTGGCGCAAACACAGACTGCTATTGGATCGGTAAATAATAAACGAACACAGCGCAATCTAACTGATAGACCAAGCAATGTTGGCATCAAAGCATTGCGCTCTTTGAGTTTGCTGGCGGGCATTTGCTTATTATCGGTCAGTGCGTTGGGCGCAGATTTCAGTCAATGTGCCCACAACTTCTATGCTGGCACGGCACCGGATTATGTCGATACCAAACTACTAACTAAAAGCGTGCCGCTTTGCTTTAATGGCTTTGCGACCATGTACTCTGGGCTGTCACGCACGCCGTTATGGTCAGCGGAGCATTTGACTCGAGACCGACTGTTACAGGCAGAAGAGATTCCCAGAGAGGACAGCTTTCATAGCGAGAGTAGAGTACCTGAGTCGATGCGTGCTGAGCTTTCTGACTATAAGGGCTCAGGCTATGACAGGGGCCATCTTGCACCCAATGGTGATATGGCCAATAAGCAGCAGCAATATGACAGCTTTAGCTTGGCCAATATTGTCCCGCAAGACCCTCGGAATAACCGCTACAGTTGGCGTAATATTGAGTCGGTCACCCGCTATTTGACCAAGCAGTATGGCGAGGCCTATGTCGTCACTGGCGTGGCGTTCAAGGGGCGAAAGGTCACTCAATTAAACGGGCGCGTGTTAGTGCCAAGCCATGTGTTTAAAGCAGTGTATGTACCGCAAACTGGCGAAGCTGGGGTCTATTACGCCCCCAATGATGACAGCGATCGTGTTGAAGTTATCAGTGTTGATGAGTTGGCATTGCGCTCTGGTATCGATGCTTTTCCAGGTATTTCACCGGAAGCAAAGGCCGGCACTATGGTGTTGGCGACCAGTATTGATGAGATGCCTGAGGTGACACGTCATTATCCATCAGGCAAAAGTCATCCGGACAGTAATAACACCACTCAATCCAATGGGCAGGATGATGAACCGTTGTGGTATCTTATATTAATTGAGATTTTACGCTGGTTTGTGAATAACTTTTTGTCAAAGTAGTAATTTTCGTTAATAATAAACTCAGTTTTGTTTAGAACCTTTTATTTAGCAGTTTTACTCAGTACGGTTAGCAGCAGGCCCTATTTTATACAGACAATAATAACTAAGGATGCGTTTATTATGACTCAATCTGATCATGAAAATGATGCGCAACTGTCGCAAGATAGCGAGCAGCACCCCGAAACAATGGCATTTGCGCCTTACAAAAACGACCATCAAAGCATGCAAATCGGTGAGCTGGTGTTTGAGAACCAAACTGATAAAGTGATTGTTTATGGTGATATTGATATCTATAAAAATGAAAAAGGGCTGGAGCAGGCATTAAAGCTACAACACGTATTTAATGCCATTGTTGACGAGTTGCAGAGTGCACAATCTAATGGAACCCTTGATAAAGCGGTAACAAAAGGGGTTAATGTAAGCGAACAGACGCAAACCAGTAAGATGGTAGACAACCCGTTTTCATAACTCTTACGATTAAATAAGACTGTAGTAATACTTCATCAAATTAAACCTTTTTTTTTATCAATTAACCCTTATAATCAAGTTATGGCAGTCAAGGATCAACACTTATTCTTGATTAACAATTAAAAAAACTGACTTGTCGTTTATTAAAATACTTGTAACTTATTAAAATATAAGTTATTTTTAACACAATCTTAGGGTTCATCGTTACACATTGAGTTAGCCAAACACGCTAACATTGAATACAGTGACATTGAACATAGCTCCTTTCATAAGGGCTAAATAGATTACTATCCTAAGTACCTTGTGGTTATAAGTATTAGATTCTATAAATCGTATCTTATAAACAGTACAAGCATTCTAGTTAACCTTTCGAAAGGAATCGCATCATGAAATTACTTAACCAATCAGTTCTAGCACTATCAGCTTTAGGTCTTGCCACTGTAGCAATGGCCGCAGATCCATTAGCCAATACTACTTGGCAGACTTATGACGACGGCGAGCCAAAAGCAGTTGTTAAAATTACAGAGTCTGGCGGTACGCTAACTGGTAAAATCCTATCTACCGTTCGCCCAGAAGGCAAAAAATTCGTTGGTCGTACTGTTATCTCAGGCTTAAAAGCTGATGGCGGCGGCAAATACAGCGGCGGTAAAATCACTGACCCAGAAAACGGCAAAACTTACCGTTTGACCGCTGAATTAAGCGGCAACAGCTTAAAGCTAAAAGGTCATTTAGGTCCATTCTCACGCAGCCAAACTTGGAAGAAAAAATAAGTTAAGCGCGTTTGAGTAACCCTCAAAACCATAGCCGATTATTCAAAAGTGAAATAAAAAAGAGCCAGATACTTAAGTGTCTGGCTCTTTTTGTTGTTTTTTACTTAAATATCATATTAAATTAGTCTAAAATAAAATGATTATCTTATTATCAACACTTATAAATATTCTATTAACCCTTTAAATTTACCAAGGTCTACTATGAAAAAACTGACTTGTAATATGATTTTAGCGTTAACAACATTTATTGCGGGCACCTCATTAGCGCAAGCAGCGACTGTTTGCAAGGTAACGGATCCTACGGGTACGCCGTTAAATATTCGTAATGCACCTAATGGCAAGGTCATTAATCAGTTACGTAATGGTCGCGAAGTGTTGATTACTAATTCTAGTTATGACAATAAAGGTCGGGTGTGGGTGTATTTAGAAGGCAACTATAAAGGCGAGTATCGCTATTGGGGTTGGGCGATAAGAGAGTTTATTTCTTGTTATAACCGTTAGTTTTAATCAGTGTAAGCTATTACATGAGTCTGGAGAACGTTAAGCTGTTCTGACTTTTGTCAAAATCTAAAGCCTTTAATAACTAACAGGACAGTCAATGAAGCGATTCATTCTTATTTTTAGCCTCTGCTTAACTGCTGGCTGCACGCAGCTATTGCATGTTTCACCTAACGCAGCAACACAACAAGAAACTACTTTAAAACAAGCCACTAAAAATAAAATAGCGTCAAAACAAGTCAGTGAGACACCTAAAAAATACGATATTTTTAAAAATAATTTAGCGTTTACGGTAGTAGATGACTATGATCAGCCTTACTCGGGCTTTCCTTATGTGTTATTTACAGAAACCGGTAAGATCTACAGTGGATTAACCGATGATAACGGCAACACCATAAGAGTATGGAGCTCTTTTGAAGAAGAAGTGTGTGCGTATTGGGATGAAGAACTGTATTTTTCGGGGCAAAACGTTAACAGTTATGATGGTATCGTTGAAGGGGTAGAAAGCTTCGAGGACTGCATGGAAGGGCAGGCTGTTGAATCTACAGAGTTGTGATTGGTTGCATTTTAAACTTGAGCAATAAGTTTGATTTAAAGCCAGAAAACGGCAACAGCTTAAAGGTCATTTAGCTCGATTCTCACGCAGCCAAACTTGGAAGAAAAAATAAGTTTAGGACGTTAGAGTAATCCTCAAAACGACAATTTAGCGTTATAAAATAAGAAAAAGCCAGATATTTGTTATCTGGCTTTTTTTGTGGGCGTTTAACTCTTATAGATTTTGAGCTAAAGCTATCAAGTTGGGTTAATTCTGATTCAAGGCCTGCTGACGTTTTAACCGCTTTGCTGTTTGCTTTGCTTCCGTTGCCAGACGCTCGATTTCATCTGGATTTAATCCCTGACGTCTGGCTTTTACGTAGTTTAGATAGGCGGGTATATGCGTTTTGCCAAGATATTTATCAAGATAGGGGAGAAAGCCTGCGTAATTACCTTTGAATTTGGCATGATGAAAGTCGTGATACACAGGGCCTTCATAAATAGGTAATAAATGAGCAGGATTCCACGGGATATCATAGCCGATATGCCCATCCGCCCCTTCAATCTGACGGATAATCACCCACAGCCAAACCACATAAATATGCGCGCCAAGCAAAATAGGACCCACTAAAGTCAGCGATGCAGTGATGGTGTATTCCACCCAGTGCATGTAGTTGCCGCTAATGGCGCAGGTATTGTGAATACGGTGATGTACGCTATGGATGTGCTTCATCAGCCACTTGTTTTCGTGCATTTTGCGATGCACAAGGTAGTACAAGAAATCATCGAGTAGCACGAAGAATAAAAGCTGAGCGATGATGATATACCACGCAGGCAATGCACCATCATGCACGCCAGTGAGCTTAAGTAATGGCCAAACGAGAACCAGTAAGCTGGCAAGAATAATATTATTGATGACAATTCGACCGATTGAGGGCAATAGAAACTTCTTCATCTCAAACGGTTTTTGTTGGATTTTATATTTGCGTAGGGAGACGGGGTCGAGCCAAGCGATGATGGTCCAAGGAATGGCGAGCGCAAGAAAGGCAGTCATACTGATGGCAAGCGTTGCCATTGGGAACGTCCAAAACCAAGGGTCGTTATAAAACCCTGCCCAATATTGCAGTATATCCATGTGACATCCTTTTCCAGTCCGTTGAGTTGTCGCTGATTTAGTTCAAGAGTTAGCTCAACGTGTAACGGTATTCTCGTTCAGCTATCCTTAGCTGACACTTGTTCCAGTATTGAGCGAATGGTTGGCTTTGTCAAGGCGCGTTAGGAGGTCACTGGGTGATATGGATGGTTAAAGCTCGGGTAATATTATTGTAGGTATGAAGCTATTTCCTGCTTTTCGCTACTATCTACCAGTCTGAACAGGGCAGTGGGTTCAGTTTGTGGCGTCGCTTGCTTCGCGCGCCACCCCAAGCCTGACCACTGCATCCTGTTCAGCCAGTCAGTATATCCGCTTCAATCAGGGCTAAACCGCTTCTAAGGCGGGGTTTTCGGTGATGTTTGAAATAAAAGCTTTTTTACAAATAAGGTTAAAAAGATTAATAGTCTGGTTTATGAATCACAATTTGTTTAGTTAAATAGTAACCTTGCTATTCTAAATAGTCATGATTAACTTGCTATAAATCTTTTATACTTCCATAATTATAATGAAATAGATTTCGCTGATTTAGTAGTGATGTCTAACTTTATAATTGAAAAGAGGGTATAAATTGAACACTTTAGGGATAAGGGTTAAACCAAAGGAAGTGATATTTTCAGTCTATGATAGCAAAAGTAATAGCTTTATTAATATTGAAAGTCTTAAAGTGCCGTGTGCAATTACTATTCCAGAACAACTTAAGTACGTTAGAAGCAACATATTAGATATTCTTCGCGAGTATTCAATATCTAGAGCTGGAATTAGAGTTGCAGAAGGCAATGCTCAGTCTAAAAGTATACAAAGATTCTACTTAGAAGGTGTAATACAGGAAACTTTTGCAAGTAGCTCTGTTAGCGATTATAGAACTCTAGTTCTTTCGAGTATGGCAAGTAAATTAAGTACAAATGCTCAAGAGCTAAAGAAATTCATTAACAAAGAGAAGAATGACACTGAAATTGAAATAAATGTTGCAGATTTTAATAAAGAACAAATAGAATCAATACTAGTAGCGGTGGTTATGACATTATGAATTTTGAGCCAGTTTATTCACCTGCCATTGTATCTTTTAGAAAAATAAATGAGATTGGACAAGAGGGAAGAAATTCTAAAGTATTTCTTGCACATGATGAACACATGGATGCCAAGATAGTTATTAAAGAGATTTCTCAATATTCAACAGATCTTGATAAGCTCTCTAAAGAAGCAAAAATATTATATGCAAGTTCTCATCCAAACGTTGTGCAGATTCAATATGCCTGTAAAGATGATGATAACTTTTATATAGCTATGCCTTTCTACAGTAATGGGTCATTGAAGTCTCTCATGTCTAAAAGGAATTTAACTTCTAGAGAGATTATTAGATATAGTATTCAGTTTATTAATGGTGTATCTCATATTCATTCTAAAAATTTAGTCCATCTAGATATTAAGCCAGATAATATTTTATTATCAGATAATAACGAAGCTTTGTTATCTGATTTTGGTCTCTCAGATTACACTGATGATAATGGTTGGTTTCAGCTTACTCGCCACTATATAAAGCATTCTGCACCAGAATTATGTGACTCTACAAGACAAAACCTCGTTAATATCCAATTTGATATTTATCAAATTGGATTAACTATTTATAGGATGTGTGTTGGAGATGATGTATTCAACGAACAGTACAATGTTTTCTTAAGTGATAATGGTGAGTTGAAAACTAATGAATTTGTAGAAGCTTTAAAAGCTGGGAGTTTTCCAGATGAAAAAGCTATACCAATACATATACCGTTGCAGCTAAAAAAAGTGATAATGAGATGTTTAGAAAACGATACTTCTAAAAGGTATAGTAACACTAGAGATATATTAAATGACTTGAGCTCTATTGATTATGTAGGGCTTGATTGGCACTATAATTCTAGTGGAAACTCTCAACAGTGGACTTGCAAAGATCATACAGGTTCGGAATACTCTGTGATCCTTAATAAAGGAGATGAAAAACCTAAAATTACTAAAAATGGTAGGAATAAAAATATTACCAGTAATTTGAAGAGTTTTTTATTAAACTTGAAATGACTATCCGTATAAATATCAATCCAACTGAATTTAAACCTAGGTCTTCTTTAGTTAAAGCTAAAGAAAATGCACCTTCAAAAGATACTATTAGAAAAGCAAGAAAAATTGTTCGCTTAGAACAACATGGAGACTATATGATAGCTTTTACACAAGAAAGCTCCAATAAAACTAATTAAGAGTCTTTGGTTGGCAAATTTATATAATAAAGAGAAACTTTTTTCGATAAAGATAATCTCCTTCATAGCATATGCTTACAATATTAATTATGTAAAAGTGAATTATTATTAAGTTCTTTAGTTTTATCTTGAATCTTATTTGGAAGTGCGGTTTAGCCCTGATTAAAGCGGATATACTTGGCACACCAGGGCGGTATAGGCACTTGGTTAGAGGCGTTATCGCTGAGTCAGGAACGATCATAATCTTAGTACCTACCGCAGTGCCAGCCAAGATATCAGTAAAAAGTAGGATTAGCTATCACAACTAACCTTCTATACCATCCCTCTCACCCTTGCCATAATCCCACGGCCAATCACCAAGCGCACATAACTCACCGCGATAATCAATAACACCGCCACTAGCATCACCGCACCAAGCCCAAAGCTTGCCCACGGCACACTAAAGCGCAGATTAAACCACTCAGTAATCAGCACATACGCCGTACCGCTAGCAAGCACCACCGCAAACATACCGGCACTGATGCCTAACAATCCAATCTCAAGTATATTAATCTTATATAAATCAGCCGTCTGCATACCCAGCAATCGGAACGAGGCGCTATCACGCAAACGGTCTTGAGAAGTCGATAGTAGCGAGGTAATGAGCACCATCAGTCCGGTAATAATGGCAAGCACAGTGAATAACTGCACCAAGCGGCTCATTTGCGCCACAAAGCCTTGTACGCGTTTGGCAATCGCACCGCCATCAATGGTAGTGATCGCAGGAAACTGACGCGCAAGATCGGTTTGTAATTGTGGAATACTGCCAGCATCAACCTTGGTAGTCGCGAACTGGATTTGAGGGGCATCGGCCAATACTTCAGGCTCAAATAAGAAGTAGAAGAATGGGCTAGGGCCACGCTCATAGCGCTCACGAATACTGGTGATTTGACCGACGATTTCGATGCCTTGGATGTTAAAGCGTATTTGGTCACCCATGCCCACGTTTAATAGATCGGCGGCACTGTCTAAGATAGACAAGGGCACCACATCTGAATCAGTGGCTTGTTTATCAAGCGGGGCGTACAGCTGATTGGGTTCAATCGATTTTTTGATAAATTCGGTTTCCATTACCGTATCAGCATAGCTTAGATTAAAGATACGCGTCGGGTCATCACCTTCACCACGTGCTACTTCGATATCTGCTGCTGGCACACCGCCGGCTTCGCTGACTCGAGCTCGTACCACTGGATAATAAGTGATGGGCGCATCGACTAATGCATTTAAATCATCATGTTGATTGCTTTGTACATCGAGCATAAATAAGTTAGGCGCATCTTCAGGATAGGCTTGCACAAACTGAGTATTTAAGCTGTGATTAAGCAAGGTAATCATGGTCAGTACCGCTACCGACAGCGCTAGGGTGACAAAGAATAAACCGGATTGATTGCCCTTACGCGAAAGATTATGCAAGGCAATACGTGCCATCCAATTCGACTGTTTCCCCAGCAGCTTGAAGCCAAATAAGCCTTTATTGGCCAGTCTTGATAACAGCCACAGCCAGCCTTTACCCAATAGCCAGAACCCACCGGCCAGCACCAGCATACCGCCCAATACTTGTAGTCCATCCTTGGCTGAGCCAAACTCATACGCCATCAAGCCAAAACTGGCAACCAGTACGGCCAAATACCAGTACGCTGGCGGATGTTGACGGGCATTGCTTGTCGCTTGCTTAAGCACTGCAGAAGGCTTGGTATGGGTGACTGCATACAGGCTGTGCTGAACAACCAGCAGGGTGATGGCCAGCGCCACAATGCTGATTTTAATCAGGCTCACCAGCTTGATAGACAGTTGCACATCGGCAGGCAAAATGGCGGTTAAGTATTGAGCACCAACATTGAGCATCAGTAAACTCAGACCCGCGGAGAGGGCACAAGCGACCACAGCCATCAGCACAAATAATAGATAATAACTGCGCTTAATGGCGGTCACTGACTCGCCTAAAGCACGACGGATGGCATTGGCCGTTTGTTGTAAGCTAACAAAGGCTTTGACCACACTTAGTAGCGCCACAGCAGATAAAAACAGCACCGCTATCACTAATAACTTCAAAAACATCAGCACGTTATCAGACATTTCTGTCACTGAGGTATCGGCTTCATCAGCGGTGCTAACCTTAATCTCCTGCGATAGGGGTAATGCTTCGAGGATAGGCTCCAGTTTGGTTTGGGTAGCCAAAATGGTTTCTGGAGTGCTAGCCAACTCAATGCGATAACTGATACGGCTGCGTTGCCCCATCAGGTTGGTTGCGTCTAAGTCAGTATCTGCCATCAGTACCCGAGCACCAAAACCAAACGCGGTTAATGGTCGGTCTGGTTCAGCGAGCAGTTCATCAGCGATAACGAAGGTAGCGTCACCGATTTTAACCGTATCACCCACGTCGAGCTCAAGTCCGGTTAACACTTGGGTTTCTACCACCACATGACCTGATTTCAGCTGTTGCCACAATGGTTTGCCAGATGCCAACTCTACCTCGCCGTATAGCGGATAATTAGAGGACACACCTTTAACACGAGCCAGTAAGGTATGTTCGCCAACTAGCGCTTCTGAATTGCTGTTTTCTATAGTGGCATTTTCTAAAGAGCTAGGTTCTGCCGTTCTATTTTCTAAAGATAGAGATTCTGACTCTGTGACATCAGCACCTTCTATATCAGAAATCATGGCGTTAAACTGATAGTCATACACCACATCATCAGGCTCAAACTCAGTCGCCACATCGAGTACAGACTCAGGCCAAGGCTGGCGACTGCGCAATACCAAGTCACCACCGACCAATGCCCGTTGATTGTCCGCCACATAATCTTGTACCGACTGCTGAATAGAGTCGAGGGTCAAATAAGTCGATAACGACAGCACCATCGCCACCAAAAACAGCAATGGATAAATCCAATGGCGCCACCAACTGCGCTGTAGTGACTTGCGACCTAGGTTGCTATAAGTGTTGGTTGAAACGGGCGTATGTGGTTTGGTCATAGTGGCAGGGCTATTGATTGATGGTTAATGTGGGTAAGAGTTTAATAATGTAGAGCAGTCAGGCTGTGGTACATAATAGGCGGTAAGTGATTAGCACAGACATAGACAGCAGTACAGATGGTGTCGATGGTTAATCAAAGTACTGATAAAAACGCTTATCATCCGACGACGCCATTGCTAGCAGCTCATTATCTTCTGGCGTGTCGCCATAGGCATAAATATGCTGATAATCAGACAGCTTAAATTGTTGCATAACACGCTGTTGTTTCTGCTGAGAGCTGCAGTCGCCTTGCTTGCTAAAGCCGGTGACAACGCCATTTTTTGCATCCACTTCGGTGCATATCAGCTTCAGCCCATGTCGTTGGCACCAAGGCTTTAGATATATATCCAAAGAAGCGGAAACGATAACCACAGTGTCGCCTCTGTCTTTGTGCCATTGCAGTCGTTGCATGGCACTAGGGCGCAAAAATTTGGGCAGAATATGATAGGCATAAGCTTGGCCTTTGGCTTGCAGTCTGTGCTCATCGACGCCCTTAAAAGCAAAGTGTAAGATTTTTGCGCGGATATCACGACCTTTTTCAAAGCCTAATTTATATTTGATTAGCGTGGGTAGCAGTACCAGTTTACCGAGACGCAATCTGTTTTTAGGCACCGCGTACAGCATAAATTGCGTAAAGGTATCTGTATGGGTAATGGTGCCGTCGAAGTCGAATAATGCTAGGTTCATTCAACCCGTCCATCATGGATGGTAATGACCTGATCGGCATGCTCGGTCATTGCTGGATCATGGGTGACCACTACCAAGGCAGTACCAGATTGCTGCTGCAGCTCAACCAGTAAGCTCATTACCTGCTGCGCGTTTTGCTCATCAAGGTTACCAGTGGGTTCATCAGCAAAGATAATCTTTGGACGTGCAACTAAGGCACGAGCCAAGGCTGTACGTTGTTGCTCACCGCCAGAAAGCTGATGCGGTAGGCTATCACGGCGATGGGTTAGCCCCACTGCTTCTAACAATTCTTCCACTCGTTCAGCATCCGGCTGGCGTGCAATATCTAGTGGAAAGGCGATGTTCTCAGCGACGGTCAGTGTTGGCAACAGATGAAATGACTGAAACACAAAACCCATGTGTTGCTGACGCTTTTGTGCCAGCTCATCTTCTGATAGGGCAGTCAGGTTTTGACCATCTAGCCAAACCTCGCCGCTGTCTGGATAATCAAGCCCCGCCAGTAGACCCAATAAGGTCGACTTACCCGAGCCAGATTTACCCATAATTACTGCAAACTCACCGGCATTGACGGCGACATCCACGCCTTTGATGATGTCAGTTTTGGTATCGCCAATCATTACGCTTTTGCTGAGATTGGTCGCGTGTAATAACGGCTTAGTTGGAGGATTTACGTTGGTCATCGGGTCTCTCATTCATAGTCAGGCTTAGTCAGGCAAGGTTAGGGTTGTGCGCTATCAGCTGTTTGCTCATCAACGAATTCAGCTAATGTTGGCTTCAGCACAGGCAGGATATTATTCTGCACGATACGGGTATAGCCCTCAGCGGTTGGATGAATGGCATCGGCTTGATTCAACTCAGGCACACCGCCCACCCCATCCAAAAAGAAAGGAATAAAGGCCACGCCGGTGTCTTCGGCTATTTTCGGGTAAAGCGCTGAAAAAGATTTTACGTATTCATCGCCCAAGTTATCATAAATCTGCATCCCGCCTAACACGATCACGCTGCCTTCGTCTTGCAAGCGTTGTATGGCAGTGCGAATGTTACTGTCTACAGTCGCCACATCGATACCGCGCATCGCATCATTGGCGCCGATGGTCAAGATAGTAATATCAGGTTTGGTCTTTAATACCCAGTCCAAGCGGTTCACTAGGCCTGTGCTGGTCTCGCCACTTAAGCCAGAGTTAATCACTTTGGCATTGACGTAACCGGCTTGCTGTAAAGCTTTCTCTAGCTGCGCAGGGTAGGCGTCTTCTTCTGCTAGACCTAAGCCTTCGGTCAATGAATCACCCAATGCCAAGATGGTCACAGGCTGTTCAATGACTTCTTCTGATGTGGTATTTTGGGCAGTTATTTCAGCGTCAGTGGGTTGTTGTGCGGCTGTATTGTTGGTTGCCGTGGTTGATTCAGTGCTGCTTGCTGCATTGTCAGCTGTCTCTGCATCATTGCTGTCATTGGTGTTGGGCTGACAGCCTATCAGCATGGCACTGGCAACCACCAGAGCGGTTAACGGCTTTAAGAATGCCAAGGACATAACGAACCTCAAATAAAAATTGGTATGGTTTTTAAAAATAATTAAACAAATGATAATAATAAAATGATGCTTATATACTAGCAGTGATCATGAGGTTTAGCTGTTTATGAATGGTTATAGTCATCCGCGCTTATAACCCCGTGTTATCAAATAGTATCTTCAAAGCTTACTGTTAAACCCTATCTTCACATAATGTCTTCAAATACTGTCTTCAAACACTATCGAGTTTAGAACGTGATCTCGCCATTGGCCGTTAATTTTTAAATACGATTTGGCATAGCCTTCTTTTTCAAAACCCAGTCTCTTAAGCAGACGTGCGCTTTGGTTATTGTCAGGCAGATGATTGGCCATAATGCGGTGTAGCCCGTATTGCGCATGCACATACTGTAGAGCGTCGGTTAATACGGCTCTCATGATGCCCTGACCTTCAAAGTCTTTATCGATTGAAAAGCCCAAATAGCCTGCTTGAAATACGCCATACATAAAGCCGGTAAAGTTAACGCTGCCTATGACCTGACAGCTGTCTAATAGAGTTATCAGCATTGATATTCCACGCTGCTGCTGGTAATCATCTAGCATGGCATCAATACGGTTTTTGATACTATCCAGTGTGAAATAATCTGCATCTCTGGCTGGCTCAAATGGGGCTAGGCGTTGTTTATTAGCAACTAAATACTGTTGCAGTGGCTGTGCAAACTTATGGTTAATAAGATGAACATCGGCCATCTTGGTTGAGAATAAAAGGGTTGAGGCAGTCATGGCAGAGCCTTAAGATAATGAAAGGAAGAGGTGATGAGAGTAGACAGTTGATAGCTGAAGGGCAGTGTATATGTATATCTGATATATAGTATAGAGATGCGCTAATAATAAAAAAATGCCCAATCTTGATAGGTTCAAGCTTGGGCATTGATTCTATTAAGTAGGGATAGTGTTGTGGTTGGATTTAGTTATGGATTATCACAACTACTTATTATCATACAGCTCACGTACCACTTCACCAATCACTTTAATACCCGACTCTAAGGTCTCATCACTGGCGGCAATACTCATACGGATACATTCAAATGCATGCGGATAATCGCTGGTATCTAAGCCAGGATAGAAGTGCTCGCTTGGGATAATTAGTGTATTTTTTTGCTTTAAGCGTTCGTATAGCTCGGTGGTGCTGATCGGTAAATCTTTAAACCAAACCCATAAGAAAATCGCACCCTCTGGCTTATGAATAAATACTGGATAATCGCCCAGCTCAGATTTAATATGACTAATGGCGAGCTTGGCTTTATTGGCATAAAACGGCTGAATCGTATCATCACACAGCTGTTTTAATTGATCATTTTCAAGCAGTGGCGCAACAATAGCTGCCCCAAAACGAGTGGGGGCAAGATTGACTACCGCATTCATGGCACTGACGGTCTTCACCACTTCTGGTGCGGCAATGATGATGCCGGTACGGGTACCAGGTAGGCCAATTTTTGACAGGCTAAAGCACAAAATGGTGTTGCTATCCCAATTCAAATTAACATCAGGATAAATAATATTGGGGAAGGGTTCACCGTAGGCGTTATCAATAATCAGCGGTACGTCATACTGTTTAGCGATTTGGGCAAGATGCGCCATTTCATCATCGGTTAACACGTTGCCAGTTGGATTGGTTGGGCGTGAACAACAAATAGCGCCGACCTCACCATTTTTTAGCGCAGGCAAGTTTTCTAATACTTTAAAATCGACCGAGTATTTAAAAAAGCCAGTATCACCGTCGTGCTCGACTTCTTCAATCTCTGGCTTAATTGAAATAAAGTGTTCACCGTCAATTTGAACATCGCTGTAGCCGACATACTCAGGCGCTAACGGAAGTAGGATAGACTTGTTACTGGTGTTGCCTTGCTCATCTTCAAACGCACCGCCAAATAGGTTGAACAAATAAAAGAAGGCGTTTTGCGAACCATTGGTTAAAGCGATATTGTCTGTGGTTAGGTTCCAGTCGTAATGACGATTAAAAAATTCGACCAAAGCATTGATAAATTTGGCATCGCCTTGCGGGTTTGAGTAGTTACCAATGGATTCAATGGCATCGCTATCAAGACCACCGTCTTCTAATGATTGATACACTGAAAAAAAGGCGTCGTTCACTTTATCAATACGCGCGGGATTGCCGCCGCCTAACATATTGACTGGGGTTGGACTTTTTAAAGCATCACCCAAATCGTCCATAAGCTGTGAGATGGCGCTGGTCTTGGTAAATTGTTGCCCATATTTTGAAAACTTCATAACAGTACCGATTCCATTGTTTTGTTGCCGCTTTTTAATCAAAGCGAATTAAAAATTGTTTGTGCCTCTGCTTTAATCATTTAGCCTTTAATTGACTATAATCGTTATGCCGGTTTGCCGTCAATCATAATAGGACGACTGGCGAGCCAAGCAATAATGATATTGATGATGGTCACTATCAGAATAAATAATAACGGCGCATCCCAGCTGCTGGTTTGTTCATACAACCACCCGGCGCCAAACGGACCAGCAAAGGCAATCAGATAAGCGATGGTTTGTACCATTCCAGATAACTTACTGGCCTGACCTGGAGTATAAGTGCGCAGTGAAAACAGCATAATACACAGCGTAAATATCGCGGCGCAGCCTAAGCCCATCGCTCCAGTCCACACAAATGGCATCGCCAATGGCAGGTAAGAGATGCCAACCAGCCCCGTGACATTCAGTACGGTCGCTGCAATGGCTACCGACTGCAATTTAATACCTCGGTTACGTATCAGCCAGGTCATACCAATGATGGCAATCGGCGCCATAAACTGGAACACAGAGGCCATACTACCAGCTTTGACTTCCGTGAGCCCTTTACCAATCCAGATAGACGGTAAAAAGGCGGCAATGGTATAAAACAGCAACGACTGTAGCCCCATAAAAATCGCTAGCTGCCACGCAAGAGGCGCCTTCCAAATAGAGGTGGCTTCTTGAGTCACTTCACTTTCTGTCAATACAGCCGCTGGCATCTTATGTGATGAGCCAAGCTTTATTCTTAACACAACCCACACCACAAGCGCCGCAATACTCAAAGCACCCCAACCGCCAAGCGCCCACTGCCAACCCACGTGTTCAGACAGCGGATATACCACACCAGAGACAATGCCTGCCATCACAGACATGGTTAAGCTAAACATACTAGTCACTAGGGCGATACTGCCGGGCGTATGCTGCTTAATCACAGGCGCTACCAAGGTATTGGCAAATCCAATCGCCAGTGACAGTAATACTGTACCAAACAAGAAACCATGCCATTCAAGCCAAGTGGAGCGAATAATAATGCCGGAGGTAATGGCGATAATTACCGCAATTAAGGTGTTCTCTAAGCCAAAGCGCTTACCAATAGCCGGTGAAACCAAGGCGCCTAGGGCAAACATCAGCATCGGAATGGCACCCAGCCAACCGATATGCGTGGCTTTCAGCCCTAAGTCTTGTTGCACAACCGGTGCAATAGATCCTAAAGCGACGATAGGCGAGCGCATATTGCTGGCCATTAATAAAATGGCAATTAACACCAACCAAAAAACTGCGCGTGAAGCGGGCTGGTGGTGAGGGGGTTGCGGAGTCGGAGAGGTTGAGCTTGAGCTTGCCATAATAGACCACTTATCTGTGATAAAAGAGCTGTGACAAAAAAACTGTGACAAAGAAGCTGTGATAAAAAATCTATGACTGAAAACAAAAAGTTGATGTCATAAAAAACCATCGCCGAAGCGATGGTTTTAACTATAGCAGAAATAGAAAAATAGCAGAAACAAATAAACAGCGAAAATATTTTGGCTATGTATCAGAATTGGTTATGTGATGAATGAAATAACCCAATTATCTGTTATTAATCAGTCTTCTGCTTTTAATCAATCGTCTGCTTTAAGTCAGTAGAGTGTACTGTTAATATTGCTTTTATTACATTGCAGATTTGCCTAAATCAGCGGCTTTTTTGCTATCAAAAGCTTTTTCATCGTTGATCTGTTCACACAGGTTAGGATCATTGCCACAGAACTGGCAGGTTTCATCACCCATCAAATTGGCCACACGACCACATGAACCACGTAGTGGCTCTTTTTTGACCATATAACCGATGCCCATGAATAAGAAAAATAGGACGAATACGGCAAAGGTAATGCCAAGCATAGGAAGAAGTTGAGCGAGCATAATAACCTCACTTTAAGCGCTTGTTTATAGGGCTTATTAAAATCAATATAAGTGCACAAGCTGAATTTTAATGTGTTTATGACTCTCTATTTTAGCACAATTGCTAGCCCTAGGTAGGTTAGGAGGTATTAATGCTGTAAAAGCGGCTGTAAGGTTAGGTGTAAAAAACGCCTTTTTTCAATCACAAAAAAGGGCAACCGCTTAATGATTGCCCTTAATGCTATATTTTATAACAACTTAGCTATATTAAACCACGTGGATTAAAATATAAGCAGCAGCACCGGCCAAATAACCAATTAAGGCCAAGCCACTGATGCGTTTTAGATACCACATGAAAGGTACTTTCTCCATACCCATCGCAGCAACACCTGCTGCTGAACCGATGATTAAGCAGCTACCGCCAGTACCAGCACAGTAGGCTAAGAAGTGCCAGAAAGCACCGTCTTGTAAGAACTGACTTTGACGTGCTAACTCAGCACCAGATAAATGAGCAACAGATGCATCGGTTAATAGTGGATACATCTTCATCGCACCAGCGACCAAGGGGACGTTATCAACCAACGATGATAATAGACCGATTAATACGTTAATCACATATAAGTTACCAAAGGTATTGTCTAGCCATAACGCCACATCGGTTAGATGCCCTGCGGTTGCTAAGCCTGCCACTGCCAATAGAATACCCAAAAAGAATAAAATACTGGGCATATCGACACGGGTCAACACACCAACGACCGTCATACGCTCTTTGACATACCAGTCATGATGACGGTGGATCACTTCGGTGAAAATCCACAGTACGCCAACCCCAAATAAGATACCCATATAAGGCGGCAAGTGAGTCACTGTCTTAAAGATTGGTACGAATGCCAATGCTGACAGACCGAGCGCTAAGACACTGACTCGCATTTTGTTAGTGATGGTGCGTTGTGCAAAAGCTGCGATTTCATTTTTTGGTAAAGAGCCTTCAGGGGCACTCGGTAAGGGCGATTCCATATAGGTCGCAGGTATGCCACTAGACTTACCATCATCACCTAAATAGTTACTGCTTGATGAGGGTGCAATCGGTTTAACCGGCTTGGGTCGGACAATCTTTTTGCCTCTAAACATAATACTTAGAATAGACAAAGGCACCACAGCAGCAATCAAGCTTGGCACAATTAAGTCAACAATGATCTTACTTGCCGTCACTTGGCTACCGATCCATAACATGGTGGTGGTAACGTCGCCAATCGGTGACCAAGCACCGCCAGCGTTGGCACAGACAACGACCATGCCCACATACCACCATCGCATTTGCTTGTCTTCAATCAGCTTACGCAATAACGACACCATCACAATGGTGGTGGTCAAGTTATCTAATAATGCTGAGAAAAAGAAGGTTAAGGTACCGATAGTCCAAAGCAGCTTAATGGCGCTGGTGGTCCTGATACGACTGGTAATGGCGTAGAAGCCATCGTGAGCATCGATAAGCTCCACAATAACCATCGCACCCATTAAGAAGAACAGAATTTCTGCAATCTCGGCGAGGTGATGTCGAAGCTCAGAGTTTAATAGATCGGTTACCGGAAGGCTGCCTGACTGTGCCAGTTCTTCGGCAAGGAGGGTATCGGCGCCAAAGACGAGGAGTGTCCAGATTATAATAGCGGTCAATAGGGCAGAGGCTGCCTTATCCACATGAACATTATGTTCCAGAGCAATCGCTATATAACCCAAAACAAATACTAATGCCATCAATGAATAAATCATTGTATATCCTTAGTGTTAATACACGCTTGCTACATGCAAATCGACTATTTTAAAGCATATACAAAAAATATAACAGCCTGTAAGGTGACTGTAGCAATTAGCGCACACCCGCCAATTTATCTCGCTTTATTTAAACGGCAGATAAGCGGCAAGTGGCGCTATAAGGAATGCTATGGGTTGTGTTCTAAGCCCAAGTTATAAGCGATATTTTAAAAGTTAAACTACTGACCTGTATCTGCACGTATGGCTTGCATGGCTGGGGTTTCGACAATTTGCCAATAAGCCTGCGGATCGGCTTTGTTTTTTGCAATGTCATCGGCGCTGGCCACTTCATCATGAATCTTGCCATCTTTAGGGATGATAAACATCGCTGCAACATCATTGTCTGTGGCTGATTTCAGTGCTTGCTCATAGCTCATGGCAGTCAGAGCGGTTGCCCAAGCATCAGCGATAGAGACCGACTCTGCCGCGACAGTGACCGATGGCGCGCCGCCGGCAATAGGCTGACCGGTCGTTGGATCGATGGTGTGGCTGTAGCGCTTACCGTCAAAAATAACCGAGTTACGATAGTTGCCAGAGGTTGCAATATGTAAGTTACCCACTGATTTTGGCTGACGAATGGCAGCAATAGTGACCCGCTCACTGACCGAGCTGTCGATAATCGGTGCATCAATGGCAATTTGCCAAGAGTGTGCTTTTTGATTGACTCCTGAAGTGGCCACTTCGCCGCCAATTTCTACCATATAGTTATTGATTTTATACTCACTTTTTAACACGTCAGCGATGACATCGACACCATAGCCTTTGGCCACGGCAGAGAAGTCTAACTGCACGCCTTCTTTATTTTTGCTGAGTTGATCACCGCTAAGCTTAATACTGTCAAAGTCTATCAACGATTTTGCGCTATTAATATCGGCCTCAGAAGGCGGGTTTTGCAAGCGCTCTACCGTCATCACACTGCCAAAACCCCATAGGTTAATTAACGGCATGATGGTTGGATCAAAAGCGCCGCCAGAGCTTTGATATACCTGCTTTGAGTCTTGTAAGACTTTTATAAAGTAAGGATCGACCGTCAATGATTGACCCGCAGCTAAGCGGTTAAACTTAGAGATGGTACTGTCTTCTTGATAAGTCGACATGCTGTCGTTGATGGCTTGCAGGCGCTGCTCAATGGATTGTTTAATCTGCTCTTCATCGACATCTTTAGGCTGCTGAAAGGTAATGTGATAGCTGGTGCCCATCGTCTCTCCCTCGATATAGTTATATTGAGGGGCTTGCTGGCAGGCGCTAACAGCCAGAGCGCTGGCAAGCACGGCACTGGTAGTGACGGTTGTTTTCATAGAAAGCGTAGGAAGGGACATAGGGCATCCTTTTTTTTATGAGTGAGGGAATGAGACGATTGATATGGCCTGCATCAATTTTACATACGAGTTGCACCGTCTGGCTGAGTTGTATTCAGGGTTTCTTATTACCAGCTTATTAAGCGCTTTTATTTAAGTGACAGTATTAAGTCAATTGATTATGTGACTTTGGCCTTACGAATAACCTGATACAACTTAGATGGTGACACTCGATTTAGCACGGTGGCCAGTTTTTCTTTTTGACCGGCGACAATAACATATTCTTTGTCTTTTGCTAATGCTTTTACCACTTGTTTTGCAAATGCTGCTGCGCTTAAGCCTTTGTCAGTGGCTTCATCCATCGTACCTTGAGTGCTGCCATCACCAGTAAGTGCATTAATAGACACATTGGTTTGAATAAAGCCTGGGAAGATAGTAGCGACTTGAATATTTTGTTCGCTTAATTCTGCCCGCAAACTATTGGCCCACATATGCAGTGCTGCTTTGGCGGCGCCGTATGCGCCACGATATTGGGTACCGAGTAGGCCAGCCACACTGGATACCATTACTACTTTGCCGCCGCCTTGCTCAATCATCGCAGGCAATAGCAATCGCGTTAGTCTGGTTTGGGCAAAATAATCAATTTCCATCAACTGGCGTTCAACGGCTTCTTCTGTGTCCATAATTAGCGAGCGTTGACTGACGCCTGCGTTATTAATTAGCCAATCTACCTGACCGGCTTGAGACATTACCGTATGATAAGCGGCTTTGGTTTGTTCAGCATCTAAGATGTCAAAGGCAACAACGTGATGTTTTTTTGGCTTTTTGCATTTATTTTTTACCGCTTCAAGTTTTGCGGTATTACGTCCACTTAATACCACGCGGGCACCACGGCGGGCAAATTCGATGGCCAGTGCTTCGCCTAAGCCACTTGATGCACCGGTAATCCAGACTGTTAAATGTTTAATCTTAGCTTTCGTTGTCATAAGCATCCTTTCTTATTTGAGTTGTTTATCCAAATTACTAAAATTTAAAGCGATTCAGCTAGGGTATTTGATTTTTTCTTATTATAAAGAATACGCATTTTGAATGGGCATAAAAAAAGAGCCTCAGTTTGAGACTCTTAATTTATCACAGTTTATTACTGTTATGAGACTTGCTGTTATGGGATTAGGGATTAACCACCAAAGTCATCAAGTAAGATGTTTTCATCTTCAACGCCTAAGCTATGTAACATATCGATAACGGCAGCGTTCATCACCGGTGGCCCACACATGTAGTATTCACAATCTTCTGGGTTTGGATGATCTTTCAGATACTCTTCGTATAATACGTTGTGAATGAATCCAGTGTAACCATCCCAGTTGTCATCAGGTAATGGATCAGACAAGGCCACGTGCCATTCGAAGTTATCGAACTGATCTTGTAGCATGTCGTAATCTTCAACATAGAACATCTCGCGAACCGAGCGTGCACCATACCAGAAGCTGATCTTACGATCTGATTCTAGACGTTTTAGCTGGTCGAAGATATGTGAACGCATTGGCGCCATACCGGCACCACCACCGATGAATACCATTTCTGCTTTGGTGTCTTTGGCGAAGAACTCACCATAAGGACCTGAAACAGTTACTTTATCACCTGGTTTTAGGTTAAATACCCAAGAAGACATTTTGCCTGGTGGGATACCTTCTGGACCACGTGGAGGTGGACTTGCGATACGAATGTTGAACTTGATGATACCTTTTTCGTCTGGGTAGTTTGCCATAGAGTAGGCGCGAATCACTTCTTCGTCTACTTTTGACACATAACGGAACATGTTGAACTTTTCCCAGTCTTCCAGGTATTCTTCATCAATATCAAAGTCTTTGTAGTGAACTTCGTGCGGTGGCGCTTCAAGCTGAACATAACCACCGGCGCGGAAGTTTACTTCTTCGCCTTCAGGGATTTTCAATACCAATTCTTTAATGAAGGTAGCAACGTTGTGGTTAGAAACCACTTCACATTCCCACTTCTGTACATCAAAGAATTCTGGGTCAATCTCAATTTTCATGTCTTGCTTAACAGAAACCTGACAGGCAAGACGCATGTGATCGCGAATTTCACCTTGAGTGAAGTGACCTTCTTCGGTTGGTAGAATCGAACCACCACCTTCAATCACTTTACAGCGGCACTGTGCACACGTACCACCGCCACCACAAGCAGAAGATAGAAAGATACCTTCGCTTGCTAGGGTTTGTAAAAGTTTACCACCAGCTGGCGTGACCACGTCGTTGTCAGGATTGTCATTAATACGAATGGTGACATCCCCTGAACTGACCAATCGTGAGCGGGCAATCAAAATAATGGCTACCAAGCTCATGATAATCAGGGTAAACATGGCGACGCCGCCAATGGCGGTACCAAATAACTCCATGATTTTTGTCCTTATTTAAATATTAAAATCGCTTGTTATCTATAAATTGGGCAATTTAAATCGGTTCATTAAATTGACATGCCACCAAATGACATAAATCCAAGCGACATCAATCCGACAGTAATGAAAGTAATACCCAGGCCACGTAGTGGGGCAGGGACGTCTGAGTACTTTAACTTTTCACGAATACCTGCAAGTAGCGTAATCGCTAGTGCCCAACCAAAACCAGCACCAACACCATAAGTTAATGATTCAGTGAAGTTGTAATCACGCTCAACCATGAATAATACACCACCCATGATGGCACAGTTTACGGTAATTAGTGGTAAGAACACGCCTAGCGCGTTGTATAGTGCAGGCACGAATTTATCTAAGAACATCTCTAAGATTTGAACCGTTGCTGCAATCAAAGCGATGTAGCTCAATAAGCCTAAGAAGCTTAGATCCATTTCTGGGAAGCCTGCCCATGCTAACGCACCGTCTTTCAAAATGAACTGAAATAACAGGTTGTTAAGCGGTACAGTAATGGCCATAACCACGATAACTGCGACGCCAAGGCCGATTGCAGTTGATACCTTTTTAGAAACGGCTAAGAAGGTACACATGCCTAGGAAATAGGCTAACGCCATGTTTTCAATAAAAACAGACGTGATAAATAGACTGACATAGTGTCCCATTAGTGTCCTCCTCCATGAGCCATGCCTTTAGATTGAGGCTTCATAACGAACTCAGCTTCTTCAACTTGCTCTGGTTTCCAAGTACGAATAACGGCAATAAACAAACCAATGATAAAGAAAGCTGAAGGCGGTAATAATAATAAGCCATTTGGCACGTACCAGCCGCCATCCGTTACTGGGTTTAATAAAGTAAACCCTAAGATGCTACCGTTACCCAGTAGTTCACGAATTGTGGCAACAAATAGTAATACCGCTGAATAGCCTAGACCGTTACCAATACCATCCATAAAGCTTGGAATCGGTGGGTTACTCATCGCAAAGGCTTCAGCACGACCCATAACGATACAGTTGGTAATAATCAGACCAACGAATACCGATAGAGATTTACTGACGTCATAAGCGACCGCCTTTAGGATTTGGTCAACCACGATTACTAATGAAGCAATAATGGTCATTTGCACAATAATACGAATACTTGATGGAATTCGATTACGAATTGTTGAGATAAAAAAGCTTGAAAATGCAGTTACTAAGGTCAGTGCAATACACATCACTAGCGCGTTTTTTACGCTGGTTGTAACCGCCAGTGCCGAACAAATACCCAAAATCTGTAAAGCAATCGGGTTGTTGTCAAAAATCGGCGTGGTTAAGATTTTTTTAGTATCTGTTGCCATGTTTATGCCTCCTCGCCCGTAGTGGTTTGAGTTTGAGCGTTAGCATCGCTATCAGGAGTGCCACCACGTAAATTATCTAAAAATGGCTTGTATCCGCGCTCGCCAAGCCAGAACTGGATAAGGTTTCTTACGCCAACACTGGTCAGTGTTGCACCGCTAATACCGTCAACCCAGTTGTCACGGCTTTGACCGGCTTTGGTTACACCTGTTGCAACCTCACCATTTTCATCATATGCATGGATACCTTCCCATTGTGCACGCCATTTTGGTTCTTCAATGCGTGCCCCTAGGCCTGGTGTTTCTTTGTGCTCGTACCAACTAATACCTTTAACAGTATTTAGGTCACCTTCTAGGGTTAAGAAGCCATAGATAGTACCCCATAGGCCGTAACCATGTACTGGAAGTACCATTAGCTCTGGTTTACCATCGGCATCATTTTTAACATAAACTTTTGCAAATTTAGGAACGGCACCAATACTTGCTGGGTCGTCATTACCTAAGTCAATGCTTAAAGCTTTGTTTTTTGATGCTTGGTTTGCATCATAAGCGTTAACATCTTCGATGCCTGCTGTCGCTAGCTGATCTTCAGTGGCATATTCGCCTTTTTCAAGGTCAACCAACTTAATCTCAAAGTCATCGAAACGTGATTGAACATCTTCGTTGGTATCTGTCGCAGGATCAAAAAGACCGGCGGCTACCAAGATGTTTTTGTTACGGTCTAACAGTTGGTTGTCAACTTGTGCAGGCTTTAAGCCTACTGCAACGGCGGATACCAGTACAGAACATACCAAACATAAGACCAGTGCCACCATAATGGTGGTCATATTTGAATTACTTTTCTTAGTCTGCTGGGACATGACGCATCCTCCGAGCCGTTTGACGTTTGATGTTTGCTTGAGTGACAAAGTAGTCGAATAAAGGAGCAAACAAGTTAGCAAATAAGATGGCTAGCATAATGCCTTCAGGGAATGCTGGGTTGATCACACGGATCAAAACAGTCATAAAGCCAATCAAAATACCATAAGCCCAACGGCCTTTGTTAGTTTGAGCAGCTGATACAGGGTCGGTTGCCATAAAGACAGCACCGAACGCAAAACCACCCAATACTAAGTGCCAGTACCAAGGTAGGCTCATCATTAGGTTGTCGCTTTCAGAACCAAATAGGTTAAATACCATTGAGGTTGCGATTAGACCAACCACACAGCCGGCAATAATACGCCATGAGGCAATGCGTCCCCAGATTAAGAACACCATACCAATTAAGATAGCTAAAGTAGATACTTCACCGATACTGCCTTGCATGTTGCCTAAGAAAGCATCCATCCAAGTGATGGCAGAGCCGTAAGCATCAGTAAACTGATCCGGTGTCACACCAATCGCTGATAGGCCAAGTGGAGTTGCACCAGAGAAGCCATCAACCGCTGTCCAAACTGTGTCACCAGACATATAAGCTGGGTAAGCAAAGTATAAGAAAGCACGGCCAGATAGGGCAGGGTTCAAGAAGTTCTTACCAGTACCACCGAATACTTCTTTGGCAACCACAACACCGAAGCTGATACCTAAGGCAACTTGCCATAATGGGATATCAGGTGGTAGACAAAGTGCGAATAGTACTGAGGTAACGAAGAAACCTTCGTTTACTTCATGGCCACGAACCACAGCGAAAATGATTTCCCAAAGGATACCCACTGCGAATGTGACAATATAAATCGGTAAAAACTGCATCGCACCGTATACGAAAGCGGCCCAAATGCTATTTGGATCGTAGCCGGCCATACCGGTAATAACAGTGCGCCAACCTTCAGGCTGTAGGCCTAATTGGGCCATAGCAGTCAGTGCTTGATGGCCAACGTTGTACATACCCCAGAACATAGCAGGGAAAGTACATAGCCAGACCATAATCATAATGCGCTTAAGGTCAATACCGTCACGCACGTGCGCTGCTGAGTGAGTTGTACTGCTTGGCTGACGTAAGAAAGTATCAAACATCTCAAATACAGCGTAGTACTTCTCGTATTTGCCGCCTTTGGTAAAGTTTGGCTCTAAGCGGTCAAAGATATTATGTAAAAATTTCATCAGCGTTAGCCCTCCAGCTCAATGCGAGTTAAGTTATCACGCAGGATGTCGCCAAACTCGTATTTGCCAGGAGAGACAAAGGTACATAGTGCCAAGTCTTCTTCATCTAGCTCTAATGCACCCAGATCAACTGCTGAAACAATATCTTCAACAATTAAGGCACGTAATAATTGGGTTGGCAAATAGTCTTGTGGCATGACTTCCTCAAAGACACCGATAGGTACCATTGCACGAGGAGAGCCATTAGTAGACGTGGTGAAGTTGTATTTTCTGTCTTTAAAAAACTGTGAAATATAAATAGGCAGTTTTGAAAAGCGATTGAAGCCTAAGCTAAAGAAGTGGAACGCTGGACGCTCACGACCTTCATCTAATACGCTGACTTGGTTATGGAAGCGACCAAGATAGGCAGTGCTTTCAATGGTTTTACGACCAGCAAGTACCGAACCGGTAATGATACGGTAGTCATTGCCAATCAGCTCACCTTGAGTCAACTCGGTTAAATCAGCACCACGATCGGTAACGATTAAGCGTGGGTTAGAGACAGCAGGACCTGCTAAGCTGATTAAACGACGGGTATAAATGCTACCTGTGGTAAATAATTTACCAATCGCAATCACGTCTTGGAATCCAATGGTCCATACCGTGACGTCACGGCTGATAGGATGTAAGAAGTGAATGTGAGTACCCGCTAGACCGGCAGGGTGTTTGCCTGCAAACGCTTCGTATACGGTGGTATTGCCAGCCGCAGTGTTTGTGGTTTTAGGCAGTTTCGCATTGCCATGATGGCAGACATAAGTCTTTGGCGATAAGGTAGATAGCACAGCAAGGCCGTCATCAAATGCTTGTTGTTCTTGTTGAATCAGCAGCATTGGGTCATAAGCCAAAGGATTGGTATCCATGGCCGTAACGAAGATGGCTTGTGGGCGAGTACCTATATCAGGCGTACGGCTGTAAGGACGCGTACGAAATGCCGTCCATTCACCAGATTTGATTAATTGCGCTTCAACAGCTTCAGAATCTAAACCAGCTAACTCGCTTGAAGCATACTTATTGAACGTGATCTCATTGGCATCAGAACCATTGGGATCCACCTCAATAACCAAGCTTTCAAAAACACGACGCTCGCCACGATTAACAGCCACTACCTTGCCCGAGGCAGGTGCGGTGTAGATAACACCAACGCGTTTTTTGTCTTCATAAACGGGTTGGCCCTTCGTGACAACATCACCGACTTTGACATTCATAGTAGGCTTCATGCCGACATAATCATAGCCGATGAGCGCAATGTGCTTTGGCGAATGCTGGGTGATTTCACTGCTGGGTGCGCCAGCAATGGGCAAATCAAGCCCCTTTTTGATGGTAATCATAAGCGAACTTATTCCATAAGAGAAGAAAGGCCAGACGTCCTGTCGGGTGTGAGCAACTCAGGATCGGTATACATGTGTACCGCGAATTGAACTTGCTATTGCAAGAGAATGTAGCAACAGTACGACAAAACACGCACAACAGGATCATCTATCCGCTAAACTCTATAGCAATAGTTGCGACTAGATAGACCTGTGCTAACCTCTTAGCATAGAAGACAGTGGCGACTGGCTACCAAAATACATATACAATATAACCTAGGATTATACGTTAAATTACCCTAAAATTACCAGTCCGTTTACTAATTTATAGGTTTAGATAGTATAAATGTAGTCTGTTGTCTTTTTAATTAGCACATTTTCCATACATTTTTATATATAAAGGTTTTTTATTATGCACACCCAATCTGATGTTAATGTCACAGCGCCGCTACTTATCCCAGCGATTGATCTAAAAGATGGCAAATGTGTTCGCCTGAAACAAGGTCGTATGGAGGATGATACGGTGTTTTCAGATGACCCTGTAGCTATGGCAACGCGCTGGGTTAATGAAGGGGCGCGCCGTTTACACTTAGTGGATTTAAACGGTGCCTTTGATGGCGTACCGGTTCATAAAAATGTGGTGATGGAGATTGCCAAAGCCCATCCTAATCTGCCAGTACAATTAGGCGGTGGTGTGCGCAGTTTACAGACCATTGAGCATTATCTAGATGCCGGCTTAACCTACATTATTATTGGTACTAAAGCGGTTGAAGAGCCTGAGTTCGTTGAGCAGGCGTGTCGTGAGTTTGCTGGTCATATCATCGTTGGTATTGATGCCAAAGACGGTATGGTTGCGACCCATGGCTGGGCCAATGTGACTGATGTTAAGGCCACAGAGCTTGCCAAACACTTTGCCGATGCTGGTGTGTCGTCAGTTGTTTATACCGATATCGCCCGTGATGGCATGATGCAAGGGGTGAACGTTGAGCAAACAGTCAACTTGGCCAAAGTAGGCGGTATCCCTGTAATTGCCTCAGGCGGTGTGACCGACATGAAAGACATTGAGCTGTTAAAACCTTACGGTGAGTATCTAGAGGGTATTATCACCGGCCGTGCTATTTATGAAGGCACTTTAGATATGGGTGAGGCGCAGTCCTATTTAGACCGCTAAATAAGACGCGAGTGGATAAGCAGCAACTGAAAGTTAAGCCATTCATGTCAAGTTAGGGCAGTCAGATGACAAACAATCGAACAACCGAACCAACAAGCAAGCAAAAGCGACTAACAATAATCAGCCGTGTGTTGTTATCATTGATCGTGAGCGGCAGTGGCATGCTGCCCACTTATAGCGCTTCGGCAGCACAAGAAGCTGAAGTCGCTTTTGCAGAAACGAGTGCAGCAGCAGATGTCGCATCAGAGAGTGCTGATGATTCAAGTGCCGCGGCTGAGACCAGTGAAGCAGCCGCTGATACTGAAGAGGCCAGTGCCGATAAGAGCAGTGCAGGCGATAATGGTATCGATCTTGGCTTAGCAGCAGAAGAGGACGAACCTGCCGCTAATGTACCTGCAGCTGGCACCATCACTGAAAAAGATACGGTCATTGAAACCAAGCCTAGCGCCGTCAATGACAGCGATATTCGTCAGCGTATCAGTGGTATCTTCTCTGAAATTGAGGGTCTAAAAGCCATCAATGTCAGCGTCAACCAAGGGGTCGTCAGTCTTAGCGGTGAAGTGCCCAATGAGAAAAAGGCGCATCAAGCCATTAGTCTTGCTAACCGAGTCAGTGATGTGGTAGCAGTGGAAGACCGCATTAATCGTACTCTGGATGTACAAGATAACGTCACCCCAGTGATTGCCACGCTTAAGCAGCAGGCGTTTAGTTTAATTAAAGCCTTGCCTTTGTTGTTGGTGGCCATCATTGTGTTTGCGTCAGTTGCTTGGTTTGGCGGATGGCTGCGACGACGTGAACAGCTTTGGCTGCGTATTAGCCCCAATCCTTTTGTTGCCGAGCTGTTGTCGCAAACGGTCAAAGTTGCTTTCATTATCGTTGGTTTGATATTGGCGTTAAGTTTGGTTGGTGCTGAGGCTATTATTGGTACCCTACTTGGCGGTGCAGGGGTGATCGGTATTGCGGTTGGTTTTGCGGTCAAAGACAGTATCGAGAACTATATAGCCTCGTTAATGCTGAGTATTCGCCAGCCGTTCCGTGCACGTGACTTTGTCGATATCAATGGCCAAGAGGGTGTCGTGGTGCGTCTGACCAGTCGTGCGACTATCTTAATGACGTCAGATGGTAACCACTTGCGTATTCCCAACTCAGAAGTGTTTAAAGCGACCATTGTTAACTACAGCAAAAACCCAGAGCGCCGCTTTACCTTTGAGTTGGGTATCGATGCCAATGACGATCCGCTAGCAGCAATCAAAGTGGGGTTAGATGCGGTATGCGAGCTGGACTTCGCACTCGATACGCCTAAAGCGAGCGCCATTATTACCGAAGTGGGTGAGTCAAACATCATATTGCAGTTTCAAGTTTGGGTCGATCAAACCGAGACTGACTTTAGCAAAGCACGCAGTATCGGCATACGTGAAGTGAAACATGCGCTAGAAAATCATGGCTTTAGCTTGCCTGAGCCTATCTATCGACTACGCTTTGAAGATGACGTTGAAGACGCGATTAAGCAATTTAATGATGATATTTATAATGATCTCAACCCATCTACTGAGACCACGCAAGCCAGTGAGACAAGTAAACCTGTCAAAGTGGTTAAGCCAAGTGATGAGCTGCAAAAAGCACGTGCCAAACAGCGTGCTCAGCAGATTTTGGCCAAAGCAGATCCAGACGAAATTCTAGATACGCGTCCTGATCCTAAGCTGATGCAAAAGGTGGAAGAAGAAATTCAAGACACTTCAGGCGACACCGACTTACTGAGTCACGACAGTCCTCAGGAGTAAGGATGGGGTTTAAACGTACTCGAGTGTATTAATCTGACGCTCTGTCAGTTTAGTCCTCTAGATATGTTTTAGTATCGATATACTGATCTAATGTTTTAAAAACAAAAAACCGAGTGTTGAACACTCGGTTTTTTTATTCTGATAGTTTGTATTTAAATACTTTCGATACTATCCGGTTATCTCGGGTCTGATGAGAGACGACTAGCCATTGTAAGTGTCGTATTTCTCATTTTCACCAACGATATCGATATAGCTGCCGTCAAGATCTGACAGTTTAGCAGCACCAGTTAATAACATTGCAGTTTTTAAATCTTGCTCTAAAAACTCAATCACAGACTGTACGCCTTGCGCGCCGCCTAATGCTAGACCATATAATACTGGACGACCAACCGCAACCGCATCTGCACCCATAGCCACCGCACGCACGATATCGATACCACGACGAATACCGCCGTCTAAGATAATAGGCACACGTTTATTAACTACTTTAGCAATGGCTGGAAGCGCGGTAATACTGGCAGGCACACCATCGATTTGACGACCGCCATGGTTAGATACTTGAATGGCATCGGCACCTGCACGGATGAATTTATCCGCATCATCAGCACGCAATACACCTTTAACAATAACCGGTAGACCAGTAAAACGCTTAATGAATTGAATGTCTGCGGTGGTTAATGATGTTTTTTGATCAAAGAAGTTACCAAAACCGCCTTTTTTAGGGTCATGGTTACCAAAGTTTTTGTCTGGGCGGAAAGGGCTGCCCATGGCTTTAAATTCATCAGGCTGACCTGGGCCTAACGCATCAGCGGTTAAGATAATGGCTGAATAACCAGACTCTTTGGCACGGGTTAGTAGTGCACGAGTCACGGCTTCATCATTGTTATAGTACAGCTGGAACCATTTTGGCCCAGTGGTAGCTTTCGCGATTTCTTCTAAAGTTGCGTTAGAAGCGCCTGATGAACAATACAGGGTTTTGGCAAGGCCTGCACCACGCGCAGTATCTTGCTCAGCACGCTCATGAACCATAGCGTGGGCACCCATTGGTGCAACCATAATCGGTGAGTTTAAGTTTAAACCCAATAGGCGGGTTTTGATATTAATGTCATTGCTGGTTAAACCAACCAAGCGTTTGGCAGCAATACGATAGTCATTAAAGGCACGGCGGTTTTCACGCAGTGTCCACTCATCACCAGCCGCGCCAGAGACAAACTCATAGCCAGCTTTTGGAATTGCACCGCGTGCTTCTACTTCAAGACGATCCAGACTAACCACAGTCAGCTTTTGCTCTGCCGTACTGGCACGGTAAGGAACCGGCGGTCTTTTGGCATCATTGGCTGCGGCAAATACTTGAGTGCTCATTAATGGCAAGGTGGTCGCACCAAGACTGACACCAGCGGCACTTAGTAATTTACGTCTAGAAATGCTTTTTTTGGTTAATGCTGATGTGCTCATGTTATATCCTCAAAGTCAGTATTTATACCTATTGTGGCCATTAAAATGAATATTATATTATTTAGAATATTATAAATTAAAAATAGACCCAGCAATAAAAACTAAATAAATAGGCAGTTATCGACATAGTTTTACAGATAATAAATTTAGTTCAACGCATTTATTGTTAATTTTAGCAATGAAAACTTACATAAGTTACATAGAGTGATTATCACAATCTATTAGTTACTAAATTTAACATAAAGAAATAAAGCTCAGAGCGCAAAAGACTTTATGATATTGAAAGTGGTCTGTTTAGTTGTATTAATGAGTCAGATTTAACAGATGGTTGTGCTGCTGTCATTTACTTGTTGGTGCGCAAGGCTATAAGTACTTAATAAAATACTGATTTATATTATTATTTTTTCGATTAAATAGACACTAATTATAAAAATAAAAGACCAGCTATTGTTGGATTTTTATTAGCGTTATTAATAAGTATATTCGCCATTTACGTTTATTATTATAGGAATGTGTTATGAGCTTTCTTCAAAAATCTGTCGTCGCCGCTGCAGGACTGGCACTATCCATGTTCGCCTCAGCCGCTTCTGACACAGGTGTGAGTGTTGATAAATCCAAAATTGGTCCTAGAGCTGTCGTGTCTGACTTCACGCAAGGTATGTGTGATGATGCCGCCCCAACCTTGGTACATTTAAAAGACAATTTATATCGTCATACCAATGGTAAAGGTTTAGCGGTACACAGTGGTATCGTTATGATTACTGATGAAGGTGCTTTAGTGGTCGATGGCGGGGCAACTTGCGCCGCAGAGTGGTTGAGTGCTGAGATCGAAAAGCGCTTTAATGTGCCCGTGGTTTATAACGTCTTGACTCATGCTCATGCCGATCATATGGCCGGCAGCCAAGTGTTCCAAAAGCAAGGCGCTATCGTCGTTGCTAATAAGCGCGCTATTGAGCCTATCATCGGTGAAAAACTACCGTACGCCGTACCAGATAGAGTGTTTGATGAAGACATGACCATTACCTTAGGTGGTGAAACGGTCGAGTTGCATCGTGTAGAGCCTAGCCATTCAGACAGCATGACTATGGTATTGTTCCCACGCCAAAAGGCACTGCAATGTACCGATGTGTGTCAGAACAAAACCATGCCATACAATGACTTTTTAGATTTTTATTATCCAGGTTGGATTGAGACGCTAGATTGGGTTATTGAACAAGACGTCGATATTATTGATATCGGTCACTACACGCCGGCCACTAAGGCAGAGCAAGCAGCGTTACGTGAATATATGGTTGACTTGCATCAGCAAGTGCTTGATTTAACTCGCCAAGGTCAAACTTGGGACCAGTTATATCGCAATGTGAAGTTTAGTCCAGAAGTACAAGAGTGGACTAACTTTAGTAATATGAAAACCTTAAACGTGCTGGGTATGCATCGCTGGGTTCTAAACCATCGCCGTGGCGCTTGGTAATATTATCTTTATTAAATGAATAATCAAAAAGACCATCGTGTAAAGCGATGGTCTTTTTTTTATGCTTATTGTTTTATACCTGACGTTTTATACCAATACGACTCTCATTATGTGTAAAAGCTTAATATTAGTTAATAAAAAGTTCATAAAACTGCCACATTTTTTTGCAAAAATAGACAACCAAAACAGCTATCTTAATTGTCAGCTATATTAAAACGCTATCAGCTCTCTTAAAGAGCCATCAGCTATAACAGCTATCAGCTATTTTAAAAACAAAACAAGCGCAGCGCATAAGTGTTTCATAATCTCTCATCACCACTGATTGAACAATGAATGATTAATCAGTCAAAAAAGGATAATAACAATGAGCATTATCACAACCTATAACGACTTAGTAAGCGCTTTATTACAAGGTGACAAAGAGTTGGTCATCGGCCGCAGTATTTTAGTGAGCAGCTCAATTACCTTAGCACCAGAGGTTACCATCCGCGGTGAAGCGCAAGAAAATGGCGAATATCCAACCTTATCTTTTTCAAATACCGATGGGGTTGGCTTAACTAAAAACAATCAGATTAAAAACTTAAATATTCAAACAGACCCTAGTCACCGTGCGGTGTATAACATCTTGCAAGCGCAGGATTTGGGGCATTTTGAGTTTGAAAACTTACGCCTAATTGGTCAGTTCTCATTCATTACTCGTCCAGGGACTAAGTCTGCCAAAGTCAGCATCAAAGACTTAGATATTATTGCCTGTGACGCGCGTCGCTATCCTGAGCAACCACAAAAATATGGTGTCAATGTCTGGCAGGGCGCATTAACCGTATATAACTTCAACAGTGAAGACGACAGCCGTATCGACCTGACCATCGACAACATCACCATCGGTCGCAAAAACGCGCCTGTATTAGGTTCAGGCTTATTTGTATCAGGCTTTGGCGATAAAGGCGGTACCGTTGTTGCTGATCGCATTACCACCGGCGCAGTGTATTCGAATGGTAAGTTGCCGTTTGGTGTGCCAGACATCATTACTGCCGCTATCTTTATCGTCTATGGCGCAACCGTGAAACAGTTAACTCATCATGAGACCATCGTCACTTATGGCGTCAGCGATATGGTGCTAGATACTTGGGGTCATGTCGAAAACTGGCTGTCAGAAAAAGACGTCATTTCTTATGGCCCTAGTGGTATTGGTTTTGTTAACTTCGGTACCGTCGGTAATTTTGTGGTCAAAGGCGATGTCAAAACTTACGGCTTAGGCGCACGAGGCTACAATCAGTATGATGGTACAGTGGATAACATCGAATTTGGCAGCATCGAAACCTTTGGTGACGGCTCAATTGGAATTCAGTTAAGCCGTAAGATTGGCAAACTAACGGTGCATGGCGATGTCATCACCCATGGCGGTGAAGGTCAGTCACTAGTGAAAGGCGTGTTATCGACTTTAAAAGCGATTGGCTTATCGGTGAAAGAAGGCGGTGAAGCTGAGCAAATCACGATTGGCGGTAACCTAGAAACTCAAGGCGATGCGCTGAGCACCTTAGAAGTCAACAAAGGCGGCATCATTCATGCCATGCAAGTTGGCGGTGACATCGTTGCCAAAGGCGAGGGTAGTCAGCGCTTAGATATTGAAGACGGTGCACAAGTGCCCGATTCTTTAAAATAATCTGAGCCTTGATAATAAGAGAATAAAAGAAAGGATATAACGTATCGTGGATGTTAAGTGTTTAGAGATTAAGCGTTAACAGAAGCGCAGGATAGAGTTTTATCTGTTATACATCCGGCTCTTATAAAATAAAAAAGCTGGGTCACTGAAATAAGTGCCCAGCTTTTTTATTGGGTGATACTAATAGAGGTGGAGAGTGGCGTTTGCTGCATTAAATAGATAAGCTATGGGTTGTACAATAATAAGCGAGTGACAAACGCTAGACGATAAAACAATCAGACAAGGAGCATGTAATGTCTTCAACTTATCCGCAAACCCAATCAGCGATTACCATTACCGAGTTTGGTGAGACTGATGTCTTACATTATCAAAAGGATGTGGCCGTCCCTGAGCTGGCAGACAATCAAGTACTGGTAAAAGTAGCTTATGCCGGTATTAACCCAGTCGACTACAAGACCCGTCAAGGCTTGGGCTGGGGTGCAGAAAATATTAAAAACAATCAGTTTGCCCGCAATGAGCCGGCTGTCTTAGGTTTTGATATGGCAGGTGAGGTGGTTGCCAGTAACAGCAGTCAGTTTAAGGTTGGTGATAAAGTGGCAGCGCTTAACTTCAAAGGCGGCTGCTATGCTCAGTACAACACAGTCGATGCCGATCTGTTGGCGAAAGTCCCTGAGTCGGTCGACTTAAAAACGGCCGGAGCGCTGCCATGTGTCGGTACCACGGCCTATCAAATGCTACGGTTTGCGGATATTAAAGCCGGTGAGCATGTGGTGATGAGTGCGCCAGCCGGTGGTGTCGGTCACTTAGCACTGCAGATGTTGGCGCATTTAGTCACTGAAAAAAATATCAAACTGACTGTTATTTGCTCCCCTGAAAAGTATGAAAAACTGGGTGGTTTAATCGATACCAGTAAGCTAGCAGGTTGGATAGATTACACCAAAGATGAGGCATTCTCAGCGTTACAGGCCGATCTATTGTTAGATTTGGTTGGTGGTGATGCTGGCGTGCTTGCGTTGTCTGTGCTAAAAGACGATGGGCGCGTGGTGGTGTTGCCTTCTATCTGGGTTGATAAGCTTAAGCAAGCCGGCCCTGATAGCTTGACCATCGAGGGCTTTATTGCCAAGCCCAATGCACAGGATTTGGATACGGTACTGCAGCAATTGGCCGATAATAAGCTGACATTGCATATCCAGCAAAGCTATCCACTGGCCAAAACCGCTGAGGCGCATAAAGCGCTTGAGACGGGTGATACCTTTGGCAAAATTGTGCTTGAGATGGCATAGCGCTCAAGTACTCTAAGCAAACCTAATCGCTTAGAGCCTAACCGCTAAAAACCTAATGACTTAAACTTAAATAATCACTTAGGTGGTGTGCAGTCTGTTGAGAATATCAATAATCTCTGCACACCGCTCTGGTGCTTCCATGGGCAGTAAATGTCCATATTCAGACAGGGTTATAATGCGCTCGGAGGGGACCACACGTTGCCAGCTTTGACGCACTTTTTCACTATTAAACACCGAAGGCTTGGCTAAAATTAGATAATAGGGCAGTGTCTTTTTACTGAGCTTTTTCAATGCCGGCGTGACATAGGGAGTGCCAAAGTAGCTGGCCAGCTCGTACTGAGGCTGAAATAGTAACTGATAGCCTGTGTCTGTCTCAACCAAACTGTTTTTAGCAAAAATATACAGGTTGTCGTCACTGATGCGGCGATAAGCGGGACGCTGGCGTAAGTGTTGATAATAGGCATCAATACTGGCCCAATGGCTTGGCTTTTGCTTGGTGCTTTTGAACGGCTCTTGAGTCAGCATAAAGCGGCGCGGTAAGCGGCTATATAGCAGGGCTTGTGGCTTGGTAAAGGTCACTGGGTCTATTAAGTATAGCGCTGAGAATAAGTCAGGACGTTTGGCGGCGGCCATTGCGGTGGCGGTTGCGCCTTGTGAGTGACCAACCCCAATGACAGGGCGGTCTTGAGTCTTCTCTAAGTAGTCAATCAACAACTCAGCATCTTGCTCACGGGTCAGCACCTTATCAGTGGGCAGGTCATACCAGTAGCCACGCATGGCTAGGCTAGACACCTCAAATTGCTCGCTCAGTTTAGTAAGCAGCGGCTGATAGACACCGACAGGAAAGCCATTGCCACCATAAAAATGTAAGCTTTGTTTGGTCGCTGCCGGGCTAGGTGGATTGCTTGGCTGATCGCTATTTTCAGCAGCGTTAATGAGGTTGTTATTACCCTGCTGATCGCGATTAAAATGATAGGTGCGGGCCTGCTTGCCTGCCAACGTGATGCGCTGCTCTAATACGTCCATGATTGCTATCCCAATTTGTTGATCATGGTTTTATTATAGCAGCCACGGTTGGCTAAAAAATTAAAATAATAACCCGACTGTACACACTAAAGGGCAGAGTAGTCAGTTACGATTTTATTACTCATCTTCGCCCAAAAAACCGCCGCTTTGACGTTGCCAAAGACCCGCATATACTCCATTTTTGGCTAGCAGCTCTTCATGGCTGCCTTGCTCGATAATCTGGCCTCGGTCCATAACCACTAAGCGATCCAGCTCTGCAATAGTAGATAAACGGTGAGCAATGGCAATCACGGTTTTGCCTTCCATCATGGCATGCAAGCTTTGAGTAATGGCATGCTCAACTTCGGAGTCTAACGCACTGGTCGCCTCATCAAGAAGCAAAATAGGGGCGTTTTTGAGCATCACTCGGGCAATAGCAATACGCTGACGTTGACCGCCAGAGAGCTTCACCCCACGCTCACCGACTTGTGTGTCTAGTCCGGTATTGCCTTTGGCATCGTTTAACTCTTGAATAAACTCCCAAGCCTGCGCCTTTTTACAAGCGGCAATAATCTCGGCATCGCTAGCAGTCGGGCGACCATAGGCGATATTTTCGCGTACCGTGCGGTGTAGCAAGGAGGTATCTTGAGTCACCATGCCGATTTGTTGACGTAAGCTTTCTTGAGTCACCGCATCAACGGCTTGGCCGTCAATACTGATTTGACCCGCATCGACATCATAAAAGCGCAGAAGTAAGTTGACTAAGGTTGACTTTCCGGCGCCGGAGCGTCCGACGAGACCGACTTTTTCGCCTGGCTTGATGTCTAGGTTGAAGTCATCGAGCAGCTTGATGTAGTTTTTATTATGTGACCCAGGTGGTAGCTCAGACTTTTGCCCAGCTTCTGCGCTTGGGTCATGACCTTCATAACCAAAGTCGACATGCTCAAACTGGATACGGCCTTCATTAACCTTCATTTCAGAGGCATCAGGCTTATTAACGATACTTTGCGGCGCTGCCAAAGTATGGATACCATCTTGAACGGTACCAATGCTTTCAAACAAACTGGCCATTTGCCACATAATCCAGTGGGTTAAGCCATTTAGGCGCAGTGCCATCGCAGTGGCGGCAGCAATGGCACCAACCCCGACATCACCTCTTTGCCATAGATACAATCCAATGCCTGCAGTGCTACCAATTAAGGTGACACTAATCACATGGTTGACGAATTCTAACGCGGTCACCCAGCGCATTTGGCCGTGTACCGTCTGTAAGAACTGTTGCATGGCGGTCTTGGCATAGCCCAATTCACGGCGTGAATGGCTAAACAGTTTAACCGTCATGATATTGGCATAAGCATCGGTAATACGTCCGGTCATTAATGCTCTGGCATCTGCTTGTATGCTGGCGGTGTGCTTCAGCTTGGGCAAAAAGTACCACAGGGTCAGGCCAAACAGAAGTAACCACAGCGCAAAAGGAATCAGCAGCAAGCGGTCGAGCTTAAATAAGATGATGCCACTGGTGACAAAGTACACCACCACATAGACCATCATATCTACCACTGTGGTAACCGTATCACGGACGGCGAGCGCGGTTTGCATCACTTTGGCAGAGACTCGACCTGAGAATTCATTTTGATAAAACTGCATCGACTGGCCAAGCATACGCTTATGAAAGCGCCATCGCATTTGCATCGGGAATACACCCTGAATCACCTGAAAGTGGACTAAGGCACCGAGACCGACCCAAAAAGGACTCAAAAACAGCACCGCTGCCATCCACTTAATCGAGCTACTTTTTTCAGCCCATAGCGTTTGCGGGGTATACATGCCTAGCCAGTCGACCACTTCACCAATCCAAGCAAACAGCATGGCTTCATACACCCCGACACCAGCGGTGAGGATCATAAACAGCAGCAGCCAGCCGCGCAGACCATAAGTACAGGCCCATAAGAACTTAAATAAGCCGTCTTTGGGCAAAGGAATCTTATTGTCCGGAAAGGCGGGCAGGCGGTTTTCGAAGAAGGTAAATAGCTTGTTCATAATAGCTTATTCATAACAGTCGACTGACTTGAGAGTGAAAAGTGATATTGGGCGTACGCATCAGTTAGCGCAGCCAATGATGAGCTCGATTGTGACTGTGCTCGGTTGTGTTTGTGCTCGGCTTTGCTGTGTATGGTAGAAATCAGTAGGATCTATAAAAACCAGCAGGGTTTAGATGTTAACTAGATAAGGGTAAATAGTCGATATACAAGGGGCTATGACATTAAAAATCACTATATTTTTCAAGCGTTGAGTTTTATGTTGTATGAGTTGTAATAGTTTGTTACATTTCATGATTCATAATTGATTGGGCTTAATTGTCATGACTTATCTGATTATCGCTGTGTTATGCAGCGTTGCGGTGTCGGTATTATTAAAAGTGTTGCGCCAGCAAGGCGTTGATATTCGTCAGACCATTGTTGCCGGCTATCCGGTTGCCTTTTTATTAACTGGCGTACTGTTAAAGCCTGACTTATCGGCAATCGGTGATTTGGGCAGTGCGTGGGGCATTATTCTACTATTGGGGCTATTATTGCCACTGGTATTTGTCATTTTGGGTCGTGCCATTGATGCGGTCGGTATTATAGCGACTGATGCGGCTCAGCGCTTATCATTAATCATTCCGATTGTAGCGGCCTTTGTGTTTTTTGGCGACACCTTAACCACTCAGCGCTTATTGGGTATTGGTTTGGGTTTTTTGGCGCTGACTGCATTGGTATATCGTCGTTCAGCAACAATAGCCAATGGGCAGACAATTGTAGGACAAGCGGTGTACTCATCTAAGCCGACTACCCAAGTGCCAACAGGGGTTTGGCTGCTTGGCGTATGGCTCGGTTATGGCGTGATTGATATCTTGTTTAAGCAAGTGGCCAAGCAGGGTACGGCGTTTCCATTAACCTTATTTGTGGCGTTTGGACTGGCAGGTAGTTTGCTGTTTGCTTATCTGCTACTAACGAAAACACGCTGGCAGGGCAAGGCCTTGGCATCTGGGCTGATATTGGGTGTGCTGAATATGGGTAATATTTATGCCTATATCAAAGCGCATCAGAGCCTTGCCGATTCGCCGAGTGTGGTGTTTACCGGTATGAACGTTGGGGTGATTGCGGTGGCAACGCTAGTTGGGGTATTTGCGTTTAAAGAATCACTGAGCAAAATTAATCTGGTTGGTATTTTATTGGCAATCGGCTGTGTGTTTGTTTTGTTTTGGGCTTAATGGTTGGTAGTTATCACTCTGAAAATAAGCAGTTATCTAATATAGGCTTTTAGCATAGTCATTCAATACCGTCCTCAATTACCAAAATGTCATTAATATTGGCTACAATGAAGGCAGTAACGATAAAAATAGCCACTATAAAAATAACGATAAAATGGTTAAGACTATTAAGACTAAAAAGTTAACAAGCTGAGACAGTAAAAACTGCTTATAACGTTAAAACCAAACCTAAAATGACACTCAAACTAAGGAGATTATCATGGCAAAATTAACCGATAAGGTTGCCATTATCACTGGTGCAGCAACTGGGCTAGGCGAAGGCATTGCCAGTGTCTATGCCATGTACGGCGCCAAGATCTGTATGATCGACTTATCTGATTCGGTTGAACAAACTGCAGAGCGCATCCGTCAAACCTATCAGACAGAAGTCATTACCTATGTTGGTGATGTGACTGATAAAGCCGAAATGCAAGCGGCAGTGAAGCTAACGGTCGATACCTTTGGTAGCCTTGATATTGCCTGTTGTAATGCCGGTGTGTGCCAATTAGCCCCGTTTGAGAAGATGAGCGATGACATGCGCGACTTCCACATTGATGTCAACATTAAAGGGGTATGGAATACCTGCCAGACGGTGATACCACAAATGTTAAGCCAAGGCTCGGGTAGTATTGTGATTGCCTCATCGGTTACTGGCGACTTGGTTGCGGATGCTGGTGAAGCGGCTTATGCCATGACTAAGTCTGCGTTGGTCGGGTTAACCAAGTGTTTGGCAGTTGAATATGCGGATAGAAATATTCGGGTCAACTGTACGCAGCTGGGTTATGCACGCACGCCAATGGTTGAGAAAATGGCCGCTGAGTCTAACCCAGACGATCCAGAATCGGCGATTGATTCTATTGCCAAATCGGTTCCTATGCAGCGCTTGGCAAAACCAACGGAAGTGGGTGAGTTGTTCGCCTTTTTAGGCAGCGATGAGTCCAGTTATTTGACAGGTTCGCAAGTGGTTATTGATGGCGGTGCAACTTTGCCTGAGACCATCAGTATGGGTACCGCTTAATTAGTAGTGGCCGTTTATCAAAGTAGCGGGCTTTTACAAAGCCTTAGTTAAGCTATAAACGCCTTAACTAAGGCTTGGACTGTGGAACGCTGATGTCCGACTTAAACTACTGCTGCTTAATAAAGCTGCTGACTTGTTCGCTTAAAATATCCCACAACTTTTGTTGCGCGGCTTTACTGCCCCATGCATTGTGTGGGCTGAAGATGACGCGAGGATGGTTTTGCTTAGTCAGTTGTAATAACGGGTCATCTTGAGTGGTTGGCTCTTGTTCAAACACATCGGTAGCATAGCCCAATACCTGCTCATTAAGTACCGCCTGTGCCATCGCTTTAGAATCTACCACACCGCCACGAGCAACGTTAACAATCAACGGTTGCTGCTTCATTTTTGCCAGTGTGCTCTCGTTAATTAAGTGCTTGGTGCTCTCAGTTAATGGACAATGTAAGCTAATGATATCTGACTTTTCTAATACGCTATCAAAATCGGTATAGTATTCATTGCGCGGGGCTTTGCCTTGATGCTCTGCCCACAGCACTTGCATGCCAAAGGCTTTGGCAATCTCTCCGACTCGCTTACCGATGGTGCCAGGTCCAATAATACCTAAGGTACGACCCTCTAAATCAACCAAAGGCACATCCATTAAGCTAAAGCTGCCTGACGCTTCCCAACTGCCATCGATGACCTTATTGTGATAATGCACGCCAGCGCGCAGTGCGTTTAACATCAACATAAAGGTATGTTCAGGCACACTTTTGATCGCATAGCCGGCGACATTGTACAGCGTAATGTTGTGCTGTTCACAAGCATCTGCATCGACATTATTCATGCCGGTAGCGGTGAGTTGAATTAATTTTAGCTTGGGCAAATTGGCAATAATATTGGCATTAAGTACGACTTTATTGCTAAAGATAATATCGGCATCTTGGCAGCGCTCAATAATCAGCGCATCGTCTTGCTCGGTGCTTTGATACACTTGATAATCGGTAATGTCTTCTGGTTTGGGCAGCTCTAAGCCTGCCAAAAAAGTACCTCTATCCAAAAAAACGGCTTTCATCATGCGCTCCCTGTGCTTATTGGTGTTTGCAGCATATCACTGCCTATTTATTTTAATTGTGTTTCTACTAACGCTAAAGCAGCGTGTCATTGGTTACGTGATTAAGTGTATAGTGCCGGTATCCAATGTCAAATTATCACTATTAAAACTAGCAAAACTCTTAAACAACTATCCCCATATTAGATATAAGCACCCCATATCAAATAGTAACAACCTCAACGTTTGCATTAATAACAGCCAATCAGATAGATAATCAGTTAGATAGTCAATCAGTCAAAACGATGGCTCAGATGTTGAGTGACTGTACTAAGTTAGTATTTTTTTATCAATTATGTCTTTGCAAACCCCAACTCAGTGGCAATAAGCGTTAAAATAGTGCCAGAATTTTTAAATGATTATCGAAATACCAAGATTGGCTATAGAAAATGCGAAGTTTGCCCTCATAAACAGGGAATATCGCTATAATATAGCCCAATGAAAATCCGAATCTTATTTATCAAAAAGAACTGACTGCTTTATGACAATAGCTGCTTTAATTCCTGAATTCGCCGTAGGTCAACGTTATTTATCAGATACCGAAGCTGAGCTGGGCTTAGGGGTGGTGATTGATGTTGATGATCGCTGCGTACATATCTTGTTTGCCCAAAGTGAAGAGACCCGTGTCTACGCCAAAAACTCAGCCCCCTTATCAAGGGTGACCTTCAAGGTGGGTGATGAGATCACTGATCAAGAAGGTAACAGCCATATCGTGACAGGGATTGAAGAAGTCATGGGCGTGGTCAAATACTTGGTAGAAGGACATCCAAGAGGCATCATGGAGACTCGACTGGCCGCCAACATTACCTTGGCCAAGCCGTTAGAGCGTCTGCTGGCGGGCCGTGTTGAGCGTGGCGACTGGTATGAGCTGCGTCAAGATATCTTGCGTATGCAGTCAGCGCTGGCAGGACATCCACTTAAAGGTCTGATAGGTGCGCGAGTTGATATTATTCCGCATCAGTTATACATTGCGCATGAAGTCGGTAAACGTCTGGCGCCACGTGTATTATTGGCTGACGAAGTGGGTCTGGGTAAGACCATTGAAGCGGGTCTGATTATCCATCAGCAACTGTTAACTGGCAAAGCGCAGCGCGTACTTATCTTAGTGCCTGATAGCTTGCAGTATCAGTGGATGATTGAGATGCGTCGTCGTTTTAATCTGAACTTTTCCTTATTTGATTTGGTACGTACTGCAGCGATTAAAGAGCACAATCCAGAGCAAAACGTATTCACTACCGAGCAATGCATTATTGCCAGCTTAGACTTACTGCTAGATCATCAGGATTTGTATGACCAAGCGATGGATGCTGGCTTTGATTTATTAGTCGTTGATGAAGCGCACCATTTGCATTGGGACCCTGAGCAAGGCGGCAATGACAAATATGAATTGGTTGCTGACTTTGCACACGAGACTCCAGGGGTGCTATTGCTAACAGCAACACCAGAGCAGTTGGGTGTTGAAAGTCATTTTGCACGCTTGCGTTTGCTTGATGAAGATCGTTTTGATGACTTAGATGACTTTATCGCTGGTCAACAGGCATTTTCCGATACAGCGGCAGTTGCTGAAATCTTAATGGATGATAAGCCGCTTACTGAGGGTCAAATTGCCGCATTAACCCATTTGCTTGGTTTAGAAGATGAAAATGAGCTAGCAGCGATTAATGAAGACGACAAGCTGCGTACTTATGCACTCAATCAGCTATTAGACCGCCATGGTACTGGCCGTGTGTTGTTCCGCAATACGCGTGACAGTGTTCAAGGTTTCCACGGTCGTGCTAGTGTGCCACATCCACTGCCATGTCCTGATGCCTGGATTGGTAATTATCAAACTTGCGGTAAATTGCGTGAGCAGCTGTGGGGTGAAGAAAATCAACCCGATGGCGGTTGGTTAGAAGATGATCCGCGTGTGCCCTGGTTAATTAACCTATTAAAAGAGAACCTTAAACAAGAAAAAGTACTGCTTATCGCCCGTAGTGGGGCAACCGTTGAAAGCCTAGAGGCGGTATTGCGCTTACATGCGGGTATTAAAACCGCTATTTTCACCGAGCAGATGAGTTTGCTTGAGCGAGATCAAGCTGCTGCATTCTTTGCGGATGAAGCCGGTGCTCAGATTCTATTGTGTTCAGAAATTGGTTCAGAAGGGCGCAATTTCCAGTTCGCCAGTCACTTAGTACTATGGGATTTACCTGCCAATCCAGATACCTTAGAGCAGCGTATTGGCCGCTTAGATCGTATCGGTCAGAACCAAAAAATTACCCTGCACGTGCCGTATGTTGAAGGCACGGCGCAAGAGCGTATGTACCAGTGGTATGACGGCGCGCTTAATATCTTCAATCACATTTCACCGACTGCACAGACAGTACAAGAGCAATTTATTGTTGATCTCAAACCATTGCTAGAAGGTGAAAATACAGCGGATAACCGTCAAGCATTAAGTGACTTGATTGCAGAAGCCAAATCATTACGCTTAGAGCTAGAAGCACAGCTACAATCGGGACGAGATCGCCTGTTGGAATACAACTCTTGCCGTCCACGCGTGGCTGCACGTATTGCCGATGCAATGAGCAGCTTTGATGCCAATAACTTGTTACCGGCATTTTTAGATCGCTTTTTCTCATCGGTTAATCTAGACCACAGTGTGCAGCGTGATGGCTCGTGGGTAGTGCATCCGCCAGAGGCTGAAAATAGCCAACACACCGATGTTGATAACTTGCCCATTTCAGAAGATGGCATGACCTTGACCTTCAAGCGCAGCCAAGCATTAATTCGTGAAGACATGGACTTTATTACCCATGAGCACCCATTGATGTTGGCCATTTATGATATGGCCAACTCTGGCACCTTCGGTAATACCACGGTTGCGATGTTGAAGAGTAACACCGTACCTGAGGGTATGCTGTTATTAGAGGTCAACTTCCGAGTGACCACTATTGCGCCAAAAGTACTTAATTTGACCGCGAATTTACCGACCCAAAGCTTGCGCGTATTCTTAGGCGAGCAGGGCGGTGATTTGGCCGATCGCATCACCGCCGATATGATCTTGCCGCACATTGAGCGTCTTGATAAAAACCGTGCACGTCAGGTCATTAAAGTGCGCAGCGGGGTGATTGAATCACGCTATCATGATGCTGAGGCTATTGCCCAAAGTAAGCTGGGCGATATTAGTGCTCAAGCTCTAGAGCGCTTTAGTCAAATTTGGCAACGTGAAATCAATCGTTTAAAACAGCTACAGCAGGTTAACCCGAACGTGCGTGATGAAGAAATTGAGCGTCTTGAGTCGCTTAAAGCACAAGGTGAGCAGGCGTTAACCAATCTATCCTTGGTGCCAGACAGCATCCGTGTACTGGTTGCTGTTAAGCCTTAGCCCTCAGTACCCATTGATGATTTAATGTTATTAGCCCTCTTTTATCGCAATAAAGGAGGGCTTTTTGTTTGTTAAGAAATAGGGTAATCTAAACTCTACACCACTCATTTATACTGTTATTAACTGTACAATTTGCGCCAGTCCTAAATGATTTAGTTGAGTATTTAAATGTAAGGAATATCTGCGATGACTCCAGCCGTCAATCTTGCCAAAAAGCTAAAACTTGATTACCAGATTCATGAGTATGAGCATGACCCAAGTGCAGAGTCATATGGTTTGGAAGCTGCAGATAAACTGGGTGTCGACCCAACGCACGTTTTTAAGACGTTAGTAGTGGCAACCGATGCAGACAAACTTGCTGTGGCGATATTGCCAGTAAGCGACACCCTTAATTTTAAAAGGATGGCCAAAGCTTTGGGCTGTAAAAAAGTGCAAATGGCCGACCCAAAAGTTGTTGAGCGTAGCACCGGCTATGTGCTTGGCGGCGTCAGCCCATTGGGTCAGAAGAAACGACTAGCAACCATTATCCATCAGTCAGCCCAAGACCTAACTACTATGCATGTCAGCGGTGGCAAACGAGGATTAGAGATTGAATTACCGCCTGCGCAGTTGGCCAAAACTTTAAATGCCAAGTTTGCTGACGTTATTGATTAAAACTGAAGATTAACACGGCTGATTAAAGCTGACTGATACTTATCCGATACCACACCGATTATCCCTAAATAACCGTTAAATATAAAATTGTAAAAAGAGAGCTGTTATGCCACATGTTATCGTTCAAGCTACCCCAAATGTCACGATTAAAAACCCAGAGAGCCTGCTTAGAAAATTAAACAGCACGCTTTGGGAAACGGGTCACTTCGGCTCACCGCAAGCGATTAAAGCGCGACTGCTGGATGTTGAAACCTTTCTAGTCGGCGTGGAAGATGATCAACAAGCTGAAGGCTTTGTCTATATTCAGCTTAGGCTCATGCCAGGACGTAGCCAACAGATTCGAGATGACTTAGCTGAGAAGCTACACACCTGCTTGAAGCAGGAGCTGGTAGAGCAACAATCAGGGCGCGTTTCGGTGCAGTATTGTGTTGAAGTGGTAGAACTAACGGCGGCTTATAAAAAAGAGAAAATTTAGTCAGGTATAGAGCAGTTAATACATAGCATAAAGCCCCATCCTGCTATGACAGGATGGGGCTTTTGTATGGGGTTATCTATAAAAAGTCAGCTATAAATCTGGGTTAGGCTTTTTTGTAGCCACAAATCGCCACGTAATCACCGCGATCATAGCCTTCAATGACATCTTGTAATTTATCATTGGCAAACATCGGATGGGTTAGCAGGGTCTGTGCGTATTCAAAGTCAGTTAAGCCTGCTTGTTGCATCAGCTCAATCTTCTCATCTGAAGTGCGCCAGTTTGCACTGCGTACCAGCTCGATAGGGTATGGGTCTTTCGGTGAAATCTGCGCCAGTAACTGGTGATCCCAAGTGCCGACAGCGCTGGCTAGATTATATAAGCTGGCAAAGCCGCTCTCTTTGGGCACATCAATCAAAATGAGCTTACCGCCTGGCTTTAAAGCGGCATACGCTTTGTTGATACATAACGCAAGATCACTGATATAGCTGACACTGCCGTTAAACATAATAATATCAAAGGTGTTTGGCTCGATATCAGCCTCTTCAGCAGTATTGATATCGACGCTTAATCCTCGTTTTTCAGCGATTTCAGCCATGTCTTTTGAGGGTTCAATACCGTGCTTGATATGGATGTCGTAGTCCTTTGTCAGTAGCATCTCAAATAAGCCACTGCCGCAGCCGATGGATAAGATGTTACTGTCTTTATCTAAAAAGTGAGCAACCAGCTTTAACTCGCTCAGCAGTAAGTTTTCGTTTTCCATAAACCAGCTGTCATAGGCATTGGCATGTTCGTCAAATGCGGCCATTATTCTCTCCTTGTTGTTATTGGTTTCATCACGTTATCAGTTTAGGTTTATTAAGGTATGGCGTTCATTTAATCACTTATGAAGTGATTAAAGCGCAACTCTTAGGATAAATCGAGCGCCATCTGCCAAAAGTTAACTTCCATTCTTGATGCGGTATTAAACAAGCGCTGAAACTTAGCTTGCTGCGCAGGATTTGCGTCTTTGAAATGGCTATTGATATGTGCTTCATTTTGAGCGGTCACTGCTTGAAACTCATCGCTGGCGAATACGTCAATCCATTGCTGATAGGGGTTGTTATCAACATAGCCTTGCGCTTTTAAGCATTGCCCAATTTCGCCATATCCCATTAAGCAGGGCGCAATGGCGGCATAGAGCTCAGCCAGTGAGCCAGACATGGCAGCATCTAATAGATAGCGAGTATAAGCAATGGTTGCCGGTGATTCAGCGGTGTTTTCCACTTCTGCAAGCGGGATATCCCATTGCTGACAAAAGTCCAAATACATGCCAATTTCAAGATCAAGCATGGCATTGATACCGGCTTGACCGACGCGCATTTGTGCCAAGTTATCACTTTTATAAACGCTGAGTGCCATGACCCGCGTGTAATGTAGCAGGTACAGATAGTCTTGTTTTAGATAATGCTGAAAGCTCTGTTTTGGCAGGGTACCAGCCGCTATCTGAGTCACAAAGTCATGCTCAATATAATCATTCCAAGTAGGGCAGTTATTACGCAGCGTCTGAAAATCCATGATGCTTACTTATTTCCGAAGATAGTTTATTTGTTTAAGATGGTTTGTTCGTTCAAGATAATATGTTTGTTTAAGATGGCTTGCTTCTTTTAAATAGTTTAACGGCTTAACAAATGAAGTGTGTGTTTAATTGATAGGCTAGCTAATCAATAGTCTCTACGCCATCATAAGCCAGTGCTGGTAGGGTTTGCAAGTGACATATTGTCTGCACGCTAAACCTTGTGCAAGCCCAAAAAAGCCGCCCCCAATAGCTGGGAGCGGCTTTTTATTTTTATTACTTATTAGCTTTTACTGATTAATGCTTTACTCATTAGCGGGTTTAAAACCCAAACTAATTAGTCTAGGAATGAGAAGCTTTCAATTGGCATATCAGTCATAGAAGAGCTTGGTGCGACCATGCTCTCAGCGTGACCTGATGTGCGTGGTAAGATTTTATCAAAGTAGAATTCAGCAGTGTGAATTTTAGCTTGATAGAACTCAGGCGCTTCAGTACCGCCGTTTTCTAGCTTGTCATAAGCGACTGCTGCCATACGTGCCCAGTGGTACGCCATCATTACGTAGCCTGAGTACATTAGGTAGTCAACAGAAGCAGCAGAGATGATTTCACGGTCTTTACGCGCGCTTAGCATTAAGCGTACAGTTAACGTGTTCCACTCAGCACATAGCTTAGTTAGAGCCCATACGTATTTGCGCATGTTTTTGTCTAGTGCATATTCACCACACCACTTCATGATGCTGGCAGTGTAATCACGGATGATTTTACCTTTAGACTGTAAGATAACCTTACGACCTAATAAGTCTAGAGCCTGTACTCCAGTAGTACCTTCATAAAGAGTCGCAATACGTGCATCACGTGCGATTAGCTCCATGCCCCATTCTTTGATATAGCCGTGGCCGCCATATACTTGCTGACCTTCTTTAGCCGCTTCGATACCAAGTTCAGTTAAGAAGCCTTTTAGGATTGGGGTGTAGAAGCCTAATTTGTCATCCCACTTCTCAAACTCTTCGTTGTTACCTTCAGCAACGCCTTGAGACATCTTGTCTGCATAACGCGCAGCATGATAAATCATTGAACGGCCGCCTTCAGCGAACGACTTCATGGTTAATAGCATACGACGTACGTCAGCATGGTTGATAATCGCATCGGCTACTTTTTCTGGCTCTTTACTACCAGAAAGGGCACGCATTGAACGACGTTCGATAGCGTATGGTAGTGCATTCTGGAACGCAAGTTCACAATGCGCTAGGCCTTGGATACCAGTACCGATACGGGCAGTGTTCATGAAGGTGAACATTGCTTTTAGACCACGGTTTGGTTCGCCAATTAGGTAACCGGTTGCGCCGTCAAAGTTCAGAACACAGGTCGCTGAAGAAGCGATACCCATTTTGTGTTCAATTGAACCACAAACAACACCATTACGATCGCCGGCTTCGCCTTCTTGGTTTGGAATGAATTTAGGTACGATAAATAGTGAAATACCACGTGTACCTTCTGGTGCGTCTGGAAGACGAGCAAGTACAATATGAATGATGTTATCAGTTAGGTCATGTTCACCACTTGAGATGAAGATTTTAGTACCGTTGATTTTGTAACTACCGTCTTCTTGTGGGGTTGCTTTGGTCTTAACTTGACCTAAGTCAGTACCGGCTTGTGGCTCAGTTAAGCACATTGTGCCTGACCACGTACCTTCAACCAATTTAGGTAGGTAAGTGTCTTTTTGCTCTTCAGTACCGTACTGCATTAGGGTGTTGATACAACCCGTGGTTAGACCTGGGTACATTGCCCATGGCCAGTTCGCGGTACCCATCATTTCTGCTTTGATTAGGTTAAGTGACATTGGTAAGTTCATACCGCCGTACTCTTCTGGGTATGAAATGCCCTGCCAACCGCCTTCTACGAATTGATCATAAGCGTCTTTGAAGCCTTTTGGCGTCGTAACAACACCATTTTCAAAATGACAGCCTTCAGCATCTGCTGGTTGATATAGTGGGCTAATCACATTCTCGGCAAAGTCAGCCATGCCCTGTAGGATCATATCAACTGTTTCTGGGTCGGCATTTTCGCCATTGCTTAAATCTTTGTAATGCGTTTGATAGTCAAAAACGTCATTTAACAAAAACTTCATGTCACGAAGGGGAGCTTTATAACTTAACATAATTGAGTCTCTTTCATATTGGAAGTGTCGCAGTAAAACATTATCTGTCCATGATAATGTCGGTATTATCATCGATTTTAGTATAAGGGTAATTTATATAAAAACCTATGACTCATAACTATTATTCATAAGTGAATAAATATATCATAAAAATTAGTTTGTGTGTAGCCGGATTTGGCAGCTAGTCAGCGCTTATTTGACAATCTCGTTTAATGATAAAATAACCGACAACGCTAATACTGCTAATATATTGATAGCTAACTATGCCAAGGCTCTAAGCGCTATATTCTGCCTTGAGTAGCGTGTAAAACACTAGACTATAGGATTTGGTATGCGCCTGCCACATTTTGATGTTGTTGAAGTGTCAGTTTAGGTTTTTAATTTGTATTATTGCATTTTTCTAATATATTGTTCCCTACGTTGTCGCTATAGTATTGCTTTTAATTTAGCAAACAGCTGCTTTTTAGCGAACAACATCTATTGAATGTTCAAATGATTGGTAATGTATTCAAATGACACTATTTATCAATCAAAGCACGGTCAAAAATAAGCACAATAAAATGTACGCTAACCAATCAAGCGCTTAGTTAAACCAATGTAAGCAATCAAACTTAAATAATCAAACGCACGCACCAAATGTAGGTAACCGAAAGTAAGCAGTCGAACCTATGCAGTTGAACATGGCCAGCCCAATCCTATAAACCACTTATGCCGAAATAGCTTATGCCAACACAGCGAATAAAAGAGCTTGCTCAACGCGAAGCTGAGCACCTATTTACATTACAACCCATAAAAAGACCGTGGCACCTCATCGTGACCGCGGCGATGACCATTGCTAGCACTATTTTTATTGGTGCGATTTTTGATCAGCTGCCGCTGGGTATTATGGCATCACTTGGGGCAATGATTATTCTTAATCAGCCGTCCACCGGTAATCTGTATCAGCGCCAAGGCTTGTTGTTTGTACTGGGTTTATTGATGGTTGGCAGCTTTAGTATGGGGCTGGTGGCACATAACCTGCCTATGGTAAGAACCCCGATATTTGTGGTCATCACTTTTGTGATTGTGCTATTGAGTCGCTATTTGCGCCTGACCCCACCAAGTGGGATGTTTATTCTAATGGCGGCTGTGATTGCGTTATTTATGCCGGTCAGTTGGGCACAGATGCCGTTTCATATCGGCATTGTATCGCTGGGCGCTATTTTCGCTTGGGGGTCTTCGCTGGTTTATAACTTAATCATGGTGCGACCAGATCCAATGCCGGCGCCAAAGCGCAGAAAGTATGAGCAAGGGCTGATTACTGAAAGTGTGGTAGTCACCACCTTTGTGGTCTTAGCGTTAGAAGTCGCCTTGTGGCTGGATATGCCATACCCTTATTGGGTGCCGGTGAGTAGCTATATTATTATGTTGGGCACCCACTTGCGTACTATGTGGATTAAGCAGTTGCACCGCATTATCGGTACTGCCATAGGCATCGTGGTTGCTTGGTTCTTATTGGCGCTGCCTTTGTCAAATATGGGTGTGGTATTGGCGATATTGCTGATGTTTTTATGGATTGAGGGCATTATCGCCCGTCATTATGCGCTGGCGGTGATTATGATTACGCCGCTGACCATCTTTATTGCCGAGTATGGCGGTGGTCAGTCGGATATCGCAGGGCTTGGCCCGATGGCCTATCGAGGTATTATCGAAGCCAGATTCCTGGATACGGTGTTGGGCTGTCTAATTGCGTTATTAGGCGGTGTGGTGATGCATTCGACTTGGTTAAGACAGCCGTTGATGAGCTTTGAGGCCAAACTGTTTGGCAATAGGCTTAATAAGGACGCGCTTAACAAAGACAGTCAATCGAATTAAAACAACCGCCTAATTCACTGACAGTTTAATCATTAACAAGTTAGACACTGGCAATTTATTCACTGATAATAAAGTCAGCCGCTAAACCATAAGCGGTAACGTTTACAGCTTTGAGGTATCCACTGTGGCACCGGTCCATCGCTCAAAACTGAGCGCCGCTTGACCAATTAACATGCCATAGCCTTCAGAGACGCTAGCGCCTTGCTGCTCAAAATGAGTCAAAAAGGGTAGGTCACGACCATACATCATGTCATAAGCATAGTCACAGCTTAAGCGCTCATCAAGCGGCAGCTTGTCGTTAGACAGCCCAATCGAAGTAGCATTAATAATAATATCAAAATCACCGGTCAGCGCCTCAAGTGCACAGCTTGTTGGCTTTAACTGTTCGATAGCTGGGCTGGCAGTACACAGCTGCTCAAGCATATCCTGCGCCTTGCTTGGCGTACGATTGGCGACGGTCAGACTACCAATACCGGCTTCTATTAACGGTAATATCACCCCGCGAGAGGCACCACCAGCGCCTAATATGGCCACTTTTGCGTCCTGTAATGGCCAGCCTAATTGGCGTAAATGGTTGACCAAGCCTTGTCCATCTGTGTTATCACCATAGACCTTGCCGTCCTTTAATAGTAAAGTATTGACCGCGCCTGCGACTTTGGCATGCTCTGACAATCCGCCTTGCTCTGCGCATAGAGAGTAGGCCTGCTGCTTGAACGGAACCGTGACATTAGCACCAACCCCGCCGCCATTAAAAAAGGCATCGACCACAGCTTGAAAGCTTTGTGGATCATCGGGGCAATATTGACGTCGGTACTGAATATCGAGCTTGGTTTGTTCGGCAAAAGCCTGATGAATTTCAGGAGATTTGCTGTGTGCAATCGGATTACCAATAACGATGAAATGTTGTCGGGTAGGGTGTGTCATAATAGGACTCTTTCAAGATCAGTAGTGGATTTTTACAGCCAGCTATGGTTAGCCATACTTATATTTTATTGAACCAGATTGAGTACTTTTAGTACCCTATTGATTGGTTTATGCTTTGGGTTTGGCTGAGTATAAGTAGACATCTTTCATTGAAATAAGTCAATATAACAAACGAGCTAACTTAGTGAGAGGCAGGGGTAAGGTTTTTAGGGCCCTTCATGCTTTTTCCACTATGCAATAGGCGGGGTTTTGGATAAACTAGGCTATTGTTTGTGGTGTGTATATAACCGCTAAGCATCAGCAGCAACGCTTTTAAAATAGGTAAAAGGTGGTACGTGAATGGTTTTTAGCAAGGTAAGACAGGTGAGCCAACAGCTTTCTATAAATTCAGCTATGACCCGTTTGGGTGCATTAGGACTGGCCGCTTGTTTGTCGATCACAGGATGTGGCAAGACAGAGCAAGCGCAAACTAGCGCAGATGCGACAGCAGATACCAAAACCTCAGAGCAGGTCATTGCGGAGACAGAAGCTGCCAACAATCAATTGCTCGCCGAACAAGGAGAAGGTGAGATCGAAGTGGCCGCTGAGCAAGAAGTAGAAGGCCAAAATCAGAAGCCTGTTAGCTATGATGTGCAAAGCTGGGAAGCGATGGACAAAAAAGAGGGACTGTCGTTACAAGATGTGGACCAAATTAAGAATAAATTTGGCGAAGTCACTGTGGTTGACGAAAAAAGCCTAGATTATGCCAGTAACAGCGCCGTTAAATACCGCTTCTCAAAAGGCGAGCAGCCTTATTTAGACGTTATCGATTCAGACAATTATTTGGAAATTGGCTGGTATTATGCCAATCCCGATGATTCAGATAGCGAAAAGCAAATGAGTATTGACCATGCCAAAAAAGCGTATCAAGTGGCCACAGCCTTAATGGGTGAAGAAGGCGGGCGTTTGGTTGCCAACATGCTATCTGGTCAAGTTGTCAAAAATAAAACCGTCGATGAGCGCCAAGTTGAATTGGCAAAATGTGAGTTTTATAGTTGCGTATTGGTGTTTAGTAAACACGGCTAATTAGTGATTATCAACATAAACCCACTGCATAAGTGGGTTTAACACAAACATCAGTCATAAACCAGATTTTACGCAACAACACAGCTCATTATCCATCACGCACTCAATGGTCGCTTCTATGTCAAATCCACATCTATCAAACTCGCTTAACACCGACAAGCCATGATTTGGTATCAATTGACAGACAGCGGCCTGCTTCGACTGTCGCAGCAAGGCGAGCAATCGCAGCCTTTAAGTGAAACGGCATCCCATACAGCCGATCAAACCGCCAATCAAAGTACAGCCACTATCCCTATAACCTCACCAGTCGCAGCTGAGGTCATCCCGCAGCTACGTGCCTTGGCCTATGGCGATGGTTTTTTTACCACTATGGGAGTGCATCATGGGCAGCTACAGTGGCAGACTTATCACCAACAGCGTTTGCAACATCACTGCCAAGCCCTGCATCTGAATTACTCTTCCCATACTGAGCAACTTCTGTGGTCCTCAGCCAAACAGCTGGCCAAAGAGGCCAAGCACGGTATTGTCAAAGTCATCGTATCACGTCAGTCGCAACCGCTGCGTGGCTATGCTTATCATCCCAATGTTATTCATAATGGCTGTCTTATTTGGCTGGGTGTGGCAGCCAGTGCGCTATTGGCCGAACAGTACGCATCGTTTTTACAGTCTCATACGACCCAAAGTGCGTTGGCGCAGAATGTGTTGCAGCAAGTGCCCATTACCGCCATCTGCTTGCAGTCACAGCTGGCCAGTTTGCCAAAGCCACTTGCTGGGCTTAAAAGCTTAAACCGATTAGATGGGGTGATGGCAGCAGGAGAGTTGCAACGTCTAAAGCAAATACACCCAGAAGTGGCAGAAGGCTTGGTCGCAGATATGTCGGGCAACTGGACGGAAGGGGTAATGAGCAATGTGTTTTATCAGTTGCGTCCAGATGAGGCGACTTGGTACACGCCGCCCATTGATGCTGCGGGTGTCAAAGGCGTGATGCGTCAAGTCATTATCGATCAGTTGGCGGTGCAAGGTCGCCCAGTGGTTGAGCGCGCCTTACGAGATGAGGATTTATCTGCCATCAGCGCTATGTTCTTTTGTAATGCGGTGCGTGGAGTGATACCGGTACGCGAGCTGATTGTTGCAGATCAGCGGTTAGCGTTGTCTACATCGATTTATTCAATAAGCGGTTAAATTGCTCTTTAAAGAACTGTTTGCGTCCCTCTTGTTGTAAATCCTGATATCTATCCTGACTGAGTTTCATAAACTCACTTTCTTTATCAATACCAATAAAATTTCTCTCAAGCACGTTGGCCGCTATTCCTGTGGTTGATGAACCTGTGAATGGATCTAGAATTAAGTCACCTTTTTCTGTTGAAGCCAAAATAATTTGTGCTAATAAAGCTAACGGCTTTTGGGTAGGGTGTTTGCCACAGCTTTTTTCCCATTTAGCAATAGCAGGTAAGCGCCAAACGTCCTTCATCTGTTTATCATTATTAAGTTGTTTCATGAGCTTATAATTAAAGTAATGGGGTACTTTAGGATGCTTCCTTGCCCAAATTATAAACTCCGTAGAATGGGTGAAAAAACGACATGAGAAATTCGGTGGTGGGTTTGTTTTTTCCCATGTAATAACATTTAGTATTTTAAAACCAAGTTGCGGCAATATCCTGCCTAAAGTAAAGATATTATGATGTGTGCCACTAATCCAAATAGTGCCATTATCTGCCATTTTATCTCTTGTTTTCGCTAACCAATCATAGGTAAATGCGTACGTTTCATCATCTGTAGTGAACTTGTCCCATTGACCTTTATTTACAGATTGAATTTTGCCGTTCTTTACCGTTAATCCATCATTAGATAAAAAGTAGGGAGGATCAGCAAATACCATATTTAATGGCTGTTGTAGATTATCAAGGGCTGATAGGCAGTCATCTTGATATAGCGTGAAATCTTTATTACTGCTTTGAAAATAGGGAAGAGGCATTTGTTATTCCAACATATCTGCTAAAAAATGCAGCAGTGTAGGGATGTCAAAGCTACCTTCTGCGAAGCCGTATTGTTCACAATCCTCAGGAATTGATACTTGTTGACCAAGTAATCTAGGATCTTCGCTTATTATTCTTAAGGTACTGACTAGCTCATCTCTTACTACTACCGGACTCTGTGAGTCTAAGGTTTCATTAGATACGTTTTTAGTAGGTGTTTGCTGGATGTTAATGGTGAGGTTTTCAATATTAAGCATAGCAGAACCTTAGAGTAAGTATTTACTCAATTTTAAAATGACACTTATTGTGTGTAGTTAAAGTCTAACGAACTCTTGAGAATAAAGCAAATGGAAAAACAAGTTTTAATTCAATTCGGACAACGCATTCGAGCGTTACGTAAAGAACGTGGACTTAGCCAAGAGCAATTGGCTGAGATGGCAGGTTTTCATCGTAATTATGTGGGGATGATTGAGCGTGGTGAACGTAACCCCTCTCTGATTAACATAGAAGTATTCGCTAAAGCTTTTGGTATGAGTTTGTCTGAACTAATGAGCTTTTAAGGGGTATTAAAGATGGCAAGACAGCCTAATATATATGGTGGTGGTGCACAAACTAATGCCAATGGTTTAAAGTTTGAAAGACAAACTGATTTGTTAACAATGATAGATAGAATTGGTCCTGAATACACGATTGAACGTCATATTATTAAGAAAAATGGCATAGAGATCGCTAGGCATTTCAAAGGACATTCTCTATATAGAGATTTATTAATACCTCGAGGTATCAATTATAAAGAAATATTGAGTAAGAAGCTTTTACCTGATGAGGCTCTATTGGTAAATAATACTTTGTATCTTATTGAAAAAAAATATCAAAATGTTTCGGGATCAGTAGATGAGAAGCTACAAACTTGTGACTTCAAGAAAAAGCAATACACGCGGCTGTTAAAGCCTTTAGATATTAGCGTTGAATATTACTATTTGTTAAATGACTGGTTTGATCAACCGCAGTATAAAGACGTTTTTGATTATATCCAAAGTGTAGGTTGTAAATATTTTATAGGAGAGCTACCTTTATCTGAGATTGGTTTAGACTAATCTTTAGTAATTCCTAATCAACAGCTCATTAATCTTGCCACGTTTGCTGCCATTTGAATTAATACTTCTACCAGCTGAAACACGTTCAATCGTATATTCTGAATATAACTCATCAAAGAACCTATTTTCAGGATCTAAGTTGGTTGTATCAGAGTTGCTAAGTAGCCACTGATAACCCTGTTCATTTAGCAAATCACACGTTTGCTTTAGCTTTTCTTGGTCTTCATCATTAAAGCTGTCTTTAGCGTACGATGTAAAGCTTGATGACTCGCTTAAGGGCTTGTAAGGCGGGTCGAAGTAAAAGAAAACAGGTAAGTTTTCTGTATTAATTTGCTGTACTCGCTCTAGTGTCTCTTCAAAGCTCGTATTGAGTATCTCTGCATCAGCTAGTAGTTCTGAAGCTTTATTTATCGTGTCTTCAAAAACAAATTTGGGTTGTTTATAACTACCAATAGGTACGTTGAATTTATTTTTGCTATTAACTCGGTATAACCCATTAAAGCCGGCTCTGTTTAAGAACATAAATAGCCCAGCATGTTTGACAGGATCATTTTCCCTAAGGTTAAACTCTTCGCGTTTTGCGTAGTAATACGGCTTTTTGGCTTCTTTATCCTCTAGCTTGTCATATTCATCTTGTAAAACTTGTAAATAATCTAGCAGTTTTTGAGGTTGCGTTTGCACAACATGATATAGATTTACAAGATCAGTATTAATATCGTTTAAGATAACTTTCGATGGTGGATTGGCATGATCAAGGATATGCAGAGCAACGGCTGCACTACCGGCAAAGGGTTCAACATAGATATAAGGTAAACCTTGATTAATATAATCAGGAAGTCTTTGGCTTATTTCTGTTAAGAGTTGGCTTTTACCACCAACCCATTTAATAAAAGGTTTTGCCATTAGTAATACACGCCGCTAGTTTAAGAACAAAAGGGTCGGTATTATATCAAATATTTATAATTCTTGGCCGCTTAAGTCGTCTTTAACTTCTGCTAAATTTCACTTAACACAGCCCAAATGCTGAATCGCCATTGAATATAAGTGCAGACAGTGCTAAATTCTAGCAAACTTTTACCTCGTGAGTGGCTATGAGCGATTCAAATTCGAAAAAACCAGATATTCACCCAGAGAATACCTCTGACACCCATAATAAGACGGATAGCAATCTGCCGAATGAAACAGTTCAGGTCGATGACAGTGCTAAGCCGCAACCTGAAAAAAAGACAACATCAGAGACTAAGACTGATGTGTCACTAGTCTGTGATGATCATGTGGTGCACAAAGAACCTGCACCAGACCCAACCTCGAAGCGCGGTTATCAAATCATGCTGGTATTAGGCTTAATACTGGCTTTCGTGTTGGCCATGGCGTATCAAACCTTGTTTGGTCACTCTGAGCAACCGGCAGGCGACTTAGTGGTTGAAGAAGGGCAGAGCTATTATGGCTTCTTGCCGCAGTTTCAGCGTGATGTCCCCATGTTCTCTGCCAGCTTAGCGAAGCTATACATTAAGACCACGGTGAAAGAGCAGCTACACGCAGGTACGTATGAAGTGCCAGAAAATGCCAGCTTGATGCAACTGATGCAGTCGTTCAAGCAAGGCCAAAAGATGGACATGGTCAAAGTACAAATTATCGAAGGCAAGCGTGCTTCGGACTTATATCAAGTGCTGGCGAGCAAAGAAGATATTAGCTTAGAAGTGCTCAATGAAGACGGTAAGCCAAAACAGAATTTAAAACAGCTGTTAGAGATTGATGCTTACACCCCAGAGGGTGAGTTCGTTGATAATCTTGAAGGTTGGTTCACGCCCAATACCTATTTATATGCACCGGGCACTACCGATAAGCAAATATTGACGGACTTATATAACAAGCAGCAGCAAGCGCTGAATGAGGCTTGGGAAAATCGCGATCCTGATTTGCCTTACAAGACCCCTTATGAAGCACTGATTATGGCGTCTATTATCGAAAAAGAAACCAGTGTGCCTAGCGAGCGTGAGCCGGTCTCTGCGGTATTTGTCAATCGTCTTAATCAAGGTATGCGCCTACAGACAGACCCGACCATTATTTATGGTATGGGTGATCGTTATGATGGTGATATTCGCCGTAAAGATATTAATGAAAAGACCGCTTATAACACTTATCAGATTGATGGACTGCCGCCGACGCCTATTGCCTTGCCTTCTAAGGCTTCTATTGAAGCGGCGATGCATCCGGCCGATAGCGATGCGTTGTATTTCGTGGCCACAGGTACTGGCGGCCATAAGTTCAGTAAAACATTGGCTGAACACAACCGCGCGGTGCAAGACTATCTGAAAGTGATGCGTGAAAAAAAGAACAGTGAGTCGTCTAACTAATCTTTAGTTAAATTGTACGAAATTAGAATGTAAGAGAGCCGTTTATGTCAGCTGCAATACAGCCTGGTCGCTTTATTAGCTTTGAAGGTACAGAAGGGGTGGGTAAAAGTACCGCCATTGACAATCTATGCGTGCGCTTAGACGCAGAAGGTGTGGCGTATATCAAAACACGTGAGCCAGGTGGCAGCCCCTTTGCCGAGCAGCTACGCTCGCTATTATTGGATGTAAAGACCCAAATTAACGATGATACCGAGCTATTACTGATGTTTGCCGCACGCAGCGATCATTTGCAGCAGGTTATTTTGCCGGCATTAGCCGCAGGTCAGTGGGTAATCTGTGACCGCTTTGTCGACTCTAGTGTGGCCTATCAAGGCTATGGGCGTGGACATGGCGATGCACAGATGCTTGCCAAGATAGACAGCCTTATCGATAGATTTGTGCCAACACTGCCAGACTTAACCTTGTGGCTAGACTTGCCTGTACAAGAGGGCATGCAGCGCGCACAAAAGCGCAGTGCCGCTGATCGCTTTGAGCAGCAGCAGTTAGACTTCTTCGATAGAGTATATCAAGGCTTCCAGGCGCAGCAACAAGCACATCCTCAGCGTATTCAGCGGGTAGATGCTGCAGGTGATGCAGAGCAGGTTGCGTCGCGTATTTGGGCATTGGTACAAGAGTTACGCGCCTAAAGCGATATAGTCAGTGAATTACTAAACGATTACGGTGTTAACCTCGCTAAGCCTACATGTGTAGTACTTGCGCTCGGTTGCCTTGTAATCATTTTAGACTTCTGTGACTATAACGTATTAACGCTGAAAAATTGATAAGAGTAATGCCAAAAAAAATAAGCCAGAGATTAACTCTGGCTTATTTTTTTATGTCATGAATGATAAATGCTTAGTACGGTTTTATGAGTTGTCCGTACGGTTCTTATCAAGCTCTGCTTTACGGGCTTCGCTTTGACGTGCTTGAGTGTCCGGTAGACGCTCAGGGTCTAATGAACCGTCCGCTTGTCTTGGCGCTTGAGAGTTACCATTATCTTGCGATTTAATGGACTTCACTGAGCCTGTCGACTTAGACGCTGAGCTGTCTGTGTTGTTAGACTGCTTTTGTAGCGTCTTTTCAAGCTTGTTTGCCATCTCAGCTTCTAAGTTGGTCGTCGGCACCGGAGCAGGCACCGTCTTTTGCTCATCAGCGCTGTCTTTAGCAGTAGTCGCTGCCGATTTGTCAGAAGTCTGAGCTTTAGACGAGTCTTTTGATTGCTCTTTGGCTTGAGTATCATTTTTAGACTCTACCGGCTTGTCATAGTTTGGGTCTCGCACATCACTTGATGAAGACGGTTCTTTACGCTTTTCAGGTGCTTTAGAGGTGGATGAGAACTGAGTATCAGCACGCTCACGCGCCTGCTTTTGTTTCTCTGTCACATCCACATCTTTTGGCTGAACCTCATCTTCAATCACTAGCGCAACCAGCTTGTGGTCTTTAGTGATTTCATTTTCTGACTCTGAGTTGTCAGTAATGACGTTCAGATGACCTTCTTTATTAATGGTAAATAAAGGCACGAACTGTTTGTTATCCGCTTTATATTGCGCATAGCTGTAGCTGTCAGTGATGTTGGTGATTTTCACACGTGCTTTTTTCGACAGCATACTTGCCATTTTGGTATAGGTCACATCCTTACCGAACAACCAATGTGACTTGAAGCTTGAGCGACGTGACTCACGGTCAGCTTTGCTTTTATCTTCAGCGAATTTGAGACGATAAATCTTTTGGTCTCCAAACTCATGGCGATAATGCAGCTCTGATAAGGTGTTCATCTCTTTGTCGGTACTCATGGCAAACAGATGGCCAATACCAATTAAGTCCAAGTGACGGTCCGCATGGTCAGAGATGGGGTTACCAAAGTAGGTACGCAGTCCCGCCATACGAGCTTTGGCAATATTGGTATAGTTGTTATGCGCCACGATGACATCAAAGCCTTGGTCTTGCAGCGATTCCGCCACTTTTAGGGCTACTGGGTTAGAGCCAACGACCAATACGCCATTGCTGGCAGGCTCACGCACACCAAGCAAGTTACCGACCATTTTCGCGCCTAAGCCCTGAATCAGAACTGTACCCATAATGACCATGAATACCAATGGCACTAACAGCTCAACCCCTTGGATATCATACTCTTGTAGACGAATCGCAAACAACGAGGAGATAGCCGCTGCGACGATACCACGCGGACCAATCCAACTGATCATCATCTTTTCAGAGGCTTTTAGATTTGACCCCATCGATGAGGCCCAAACCGACAGTGGGCGTGCCACAAACATAACGATGGCCAACAAGATTAATCCTTGGAAACCAACGTTATATAGGCTTGCAAGCTCAACACGTGCTGCCAGTACGATAAACAGTACAGAGATGAGTAGTACGGTTAGTGATTCGTTAAACTCTAAGATTTGCTCACGTGGGAAGCCTTTCCAGTTGGCTAACGCAACGCCCATAACGGTCACGGCCAATAAGCCAGACTCGTGCTCTAAATGGTTAGAGATTGAGAACAATAACAGCACAAAGGCGAGGGTGAATACATTGTGCAAAAACTCAGGAATCATGTGGCGCTTGATGAGGTTTGCCAACACAAATGCACCAAACATACCGATAATAGAGGCAATAATCACAATCTCAGCGAACAGGAAGATACTGTTGGCTTCACCGCCTGAGATGATGTATTCGTAAACTAAAACCACCGCAATCGCACCGACAGGGTCGATGATAATGCCTTCCCATTTTAGGATATTGGAGATGGTTTTATTGGGCCGCACACTACGCAGTAGCGGCATAATGACGGTGGGCCCAGTGACACACACTAAGGAGCCGAATAGTAAGGCAATCAGAGGATCGACATCAAACAGCAGATAGGTTGAGAGTGCCACAATGGCAATGGTAATCACCACACCTATTGAGACCAGCATTTGAACCACTTTACCATGCTGCTTAATCTCTTCGAACTCTAAGGTTAGTGAGCCCTCAAATAAAATGATGGCTACCCCTAATGAGATAAAAGGAAACAGTAAGTCACCCAATACCACATCTGGATTGAAGTAGTGCATGATGGGACCGACAAAGATGCCGATCAGTAGTAAAAATAAAATAGACGGCTGTTTTAAATACCAAGCAAGCCATTGTGCTGCAATGCCAAGCCCAACCACGCCAGATAATAATAAGGCGGTATCCATGAAAATTTCCTTGTGTTTGCAAGACACCATCACGATGTCGTTTTGTGTCAGCTAAGACGCAAGTTTGTTATCGACTAATGATTGATCTGTCTGTTTTCGTCTTGTTGGTGATTCATCAGTGATCACATTCTAAAGCGCTTTTTTAAGCGATTATAAAATAAATCCACTGCCAACAAGTCTGTTATAAAAGGGGTACCGTTAAAAAAAGCCTAGTGATTTATAACTAGGCTTTGCTAATAATCAAAGGGTCGCAGCAAATAACTGCGCAATCTGTTGATGGTCATCCCCGGTGTGTTTAATCATCCACGCATTACCAACACTGTTAAAAGTAAGCTACTATAACGGTGCTTATATGAAGTTAGTATGACAGTTAATACGCTGGTTTTATTTAACAGATATTTAGCCAAATTAACTTATTTCTAAACGGTTATTTTAGCTCAAGACATCCGCTCATTAGTGATGTTTTTAGAAACAAAAGCCAGTAAATGGGTCGTTATCAACCCTGGGTTACCCCTTGATTTTACAGGCTTGCTTCTATGTTTTGTTGTTGGCTGAGCCAAAGTTTTGGTTCAAAACCAACACGATATGCGTGTTATGATATCACGAAATAAGGCTGTAAAGGGATAGCAAGATTGTGCTGAAGCGCTCATTAAAAGGTGAAGCGCAAAGCTTGCTAACTTACAAGGCAGTTACCAAAGTGAAAAGCAACAGCAATTAGGGTGTGTGAAAGTTGTGCTATAAAGGAGTCAGTATGGCGCAAAATCCCCCTTTATGTCGCCGTTTCATTTTAACTTGATTGATAGCTGACATATTATTCTGGAGAGTATTCACAATGCAACAGAGAAAAATAATAACAACATCGTTGATGGCGGCTAACCGGCCTGTTAAATCAGAGTCATTTAAACCATTTAAACCATTAAAGTCACTTAAACCATTAAAGTCATTGCTCGCTGGATCAGCATTAGCGCTAAGCAGTCTTGGTGTCGGCGGGTTAGCAACTGGATTAACGCTGGCCGCTACCACAGCCGCGCTACCAACCACAGCACAAGCAGCGGTAGTTGCTGCAGACTTCTCAGACTTGGTCGAGCAGGTCACCCCAGGTGTGGCCAGAGTAAACGTGGTGAAGCAGGTCAGTGAAGAAGAGCTGGCCAAGGCGCAAACCGCTGAGCTATTACGTCAATTTTTTGGTGATCGAGTGCGTATCCCAGGCGCGCAATCAGCACCAGCCATTGAATACAGCTATGGCACCGCATTTTTCGTCACCTCAGACGGTTACTTGTTGACCAACCATCACGTCATTGCCGGTGCGGATAAAATTACCGTTACCTTAAAAGACAGAACCGAGCTTGATGCCAAACTAATTGGCAGCGATGAGCGTTCGGATGTGGCGGTATTAAAGGTCAATCCGGTACCTGGTAAGCCTTATCCTGCATTGCCTACAGGGGATTCAAGTCGAGTCAGAGTTGGAGAGCCAGTATTGGCGATTGGTTCGCCATTTGGCTTTGACTATTCTGCCTCAGCCGGTATCGTCAGTGCCAACTCACGTAACTTCTCACGCGATACCAGCGTGCCTTTCATTCAGACCGATGTGGCACTAAACCCAGGTAACTCAGGCGGTCCTTTATTTAACCGTCATGGCCAAGTAATCGGTATTAACTCGCGTATCTTCAGTGGTACTGGCGGCTACATGGGTCTGTCGTTCTCTATTCCTATCAATGCGGCGATGGATATTTATCAGCAGTTAAAAGAGACGGGTAAAGTATCACGCGCTTATCTTGGTGTGTTCCCGCAAGATATTGATCGCAACTTAGCCGAAGCTTATGGACTAAGCAAGCCACAAGGGGCGTTACTCATTAAAGTATCGCCAGACTCTCCTGCTGAAAAAGCAGGTTTACAAGCCGGCGATATCATTACTCATTACAATGGTAAGCTGTTATTAGAATCGGCAGACCTAGTCAATGAGATTGGCCGTGCCAAGCCGGGCGATCGCTTTAATGCCAAGGTACTGCGCAAAGGTAAGACGTTGACCATTACCGGTCAAGTGGCATCATTCCCAGGTGATGTGGTGTCAGATGCGACCACTAAAGCCAATGACACTCAGCTGCGTCTGGGCATTAGCATTCAAGCCATTCCACGTGCCAGTCAGGCTCAGTTAGGCTCAGCGGGCGTATTGATTACAGAGGTTGATCCAACAGGCTTAGCAGCGCGTGCTGGCTTGCGCCCTGGTGATGTAATTACTAACTTACATCAAAAGCCAATCACCAGTATTGAAGACTTCCAGCGTGCGTTAGCGCAATTGCCAAGAGAAGGGGTGGTGACCATTGAGGTTATCCGTCAAGGCATTCCAGCCATTATTGGTCTACGCTTAAGCTAGTCCTGTATCCTAATCTAAGCTAGCCTAAAAGAATCAACAATCAAAAAGCGCTTTTACGATATCGTAAAAGCGCTTTTTTGGTTTTATAACAATTAGTCTATGCTACTTTTTTACATTTAAATAAGTATGTTGAAGTGTTTTAAACATAAACATAAAAAGTATCGCGCATAAAAAAACCTCCAATCAAATTGATTGGAGGTTTAGTTGCTTATCTCATAATGTTGTTGGTTAGAACAATCTATTAAGGATAAGCTCGAATAGGTGGTATCCCGTAGGGGATTCGAACCCCTGTTACCGCCGTGAAAGGGCGGGGTCCTAGGCCTCTAGACGAACGGGACACAATATCATGTAAACATGAAATATTTTACAACGTAAGGTGCTAATTAAAGCTTGCCTAGGTGCTTACGTTGGTGCTGTTGAGAAGCATCTATTATACCTGAAATTAGATGATAATCAACTATTCTTAGAATTGGTGGAGCTAAACGGAGTCGAACCGTTGACCCCTTGCATGCCATGCAAGTGCTCTACCAACTGAGCTATAGCCCCTCGCTAAGAGTGGGCGTATTTTAGGCAACTTAATGAAGCCTGTCAACCCTTTTTTAGAAAATAATCGATTTATTTTCAAAGTAGCTGGTTTTTACGCTCAAATAGTTTTGTTTTAAGCTGTTTCCGAGTGTTTTAGGCATTAAAAAAGGCCGCAACAGCGACCTTTTTCACTTATTTAACTTTTAATAAGCGGCTCAACTTAATGAGCCGGTTGAGCACAAGGTTGATTAGGCGCCTTCACCAAAGCGACCTTCTTGGAAGTCCGTAACCGCTTGGATGATTTCTTGCTGAGTGTTCATCACAAATGGACCATATTGTACGATTGGCTCATTCAATGGACGGCCAGTGATCAGTACCACTTTGGTTTCTTCATCTGCCGAGCCTTCAATGACGACACCATCTGTATTGGCATCATTTTTTAAGATAGCCATGGTTTTGATAGGCACGTCTTGGCCTGAAATTTTGGCCGAACCACGGTACACAAACGCAAACGCATTGTGGTTTGCAGGAATACTGTGGCTAAAGCTCGCGCCTGCTGGCAAATGAATATCTAAGTAGTTTGGCTCAGTGTGCTCACGGGTTACCGCGCCTTCTACGCCGTGTGATTCACCGGCGATAACGGTTACTTTGGTGCCATTATCGGTTTCAAATTTTGGTAAATCCTCGTTTTGGAAGTCTTTGTACCAAGGATCATTCATTTTGTCTTTGGCAGGTAGGTTCAACCATAACTGGAAGCCTTCCATTTCACCGTCTTCTTGCTCTGGAAGCTCTGAATGAATCACACCACTGGCTGCCGTCATCCACTGCACACCGCCGTTTTGTAATAAACCTTCGTTACCGGCACTGTCTTTGTGGCGCATACGACCAGTAATCATATAAGTAATGGTTTCAAAACCACGGTGGGGGTGATTTGGAAAACCAGCGATATAATCATCTGGGTTATCGCTTTTGAAATTGTCTAGCATCAAATAGGGATCTAGACGATGTTGCAATTGATTGGTTAATACGCGAGTCAGTTTTACGCCAGCACCATCTTGAGTATCAACACCTTGATAAAGATGTTCAACAACGCGAGGCTGATTTACAGTGACGCTATTTTTAGTAGTATTAGTCATAATCGTCTCCTAAATAAGTTATGCTATCTATATGACTGCTAATATTACGACTTTCAAGGGCTGCGCGTGTTATCACTGTGTTACAATCTGCGGTACAACTGTTAAGATAATATTTATCTATTAGAATTAGATTTAGTTTTGCTAATTAATTATCTGTTATTTCCATAGTTTAGCAGCAGGGTTTAGAAACGGGGTTTAGAAGCAAGGGTAAGCGACTGGCTAAGTGATGAGCTTAATGCTATATTTAGTATGAGATTCAGCTTAAAATAATATTAAGCTGATACTGATGGAAAAGCTATTTATTGGCATGTTTATTGGACAGTGATTTTTATTGATTGAGATAAGGTCCGTACAACAACTTAGCCAATAGCATATTCTAAGTTAACCAATAGAATAGGAAGCGAGTACACGATAAGAATTTACTTTAATAACAAGTTACTTTCAAACAAATGAAGCTCATAGGCGTTTAGGCAACTCAATGAAATGAACCGGCCAATAAAAAAGCCGGCTCAGTTAACCAACAAGGAGAAATGTCATGGGTAAAGAGACCGTTTTATTTAAAAGTAAAGAAAGAAGAAGCAAGCAAGAGGTTGTCGCTTTTTTACGTCAATTGGCAGACAAGGTTGAAGAGGGCAGCTTGGTGCTGAGCAAGGGTGCTGACGAGCTAGAGGTACAGTTCCCAGAGAACTTCAGCTTAGAAGTCGAGGTTGAAGATGAAGTTAAAAAGCGTAACCGTATCGAGCATAGTTTAGAGATTGAGCTGAAATGGTATGACGATGATGACAACCAACAGGCATCAGAATTGGTGCTAAAGTAGCCAGCCTCTCGATGGTGTCTGTCAGCTATCAACACTTCAGCAGCAACACTTTAGCCGATGACGCTAACCAAACGGACTGATGCTTGTTAGGATAGACAAAACTAGATTAAAACAGCTAGAAACACGTAGCTAGACAACTGAGAGAGGCGTTATCGCCGTTAACTTGGTTATCAGCCAGACAATTAATAACCCGTAAAAACCAATATTTATCTTTTAGGCCATTGTTACTGAACTCGATAATTATTATTGAGATTGGTGACAGTGGCCATTTGCTTTAAATAGACTCAGCTTTTAGTAGCATGAGTTGATATGCTTTACAAAGCAGCCATAAAACAAAAATAAGCCATCCGCAGCAAATAGGAAATAGTAGACAGTGACAACCTTAAAGTATATCTCCCATTATCCGCCGCATATTCAAGATCAAGTCAGAGCTATGATAGCGCAGGACAAACTGGGCAGCTATCTACAGCAAAAATATCCAGAGACGCATCAGATTCAAAGTGATAAAGCGCTATATCAATACGTCACCGAGATTAAAAATCAAAACATGCGCAATGTCGGGCAGCTGTCACAAGTCAGCTATAACAGCAAACTGAGTGTGCTCAAAAATGCGCTGGGTATTCATACCCATCAATCACGGGTGCAAGGTAGCAAACTTAAGGCGCACAATAGCATCACCGTGGCCAGTGTCTTTAAACAAGCGCCGTTAGAGTTTTTGAGGATGATCGTGGTGCACGAGTTGGCACACTTTAAAGTCAGTGAGCATAACAAAGCCTTTTATCAGCTTTGCCGTCATATGGAGCCTGACTATCATCAGTATGAGTTAGATACTCGGTTGTGGCTATTGTGGCGCGATTTAGAGAGTAAAAAGAGTAAGAGGTGAAGGGTAGTATAGGTTAAGCGGGGAGTTGTGATGAAATATGTATATCGAATTGTGGGCACACTAATAGGCATTGGCATCGCCATATTGATAAATCGTCTGTTTAATATCCCCACTCAATGGCAACTGGTGGTATGGCTAATAATGGTATTTATAAGTAGCTATATTGCAGAGCGGATTTACAATAAAACAGATGTATAAGAAAGGTTAGTTAAGCTGTATTACCGATAAGCTAAAAAAGCTAAATCAGCAATGCTGATTTAGCTTTTTTATTAATGGATTTAAGCAATAAATTATCGATAATGAACAATTAGATGCTCATTAAGACAGTTGTAGCGACCCTTTTGCGGCCATCATTAAATCAACCACATCACCGCCATTGATAACTTCAAAACGGGTATCAATGTCTGATTCTGCTATGCCGTTGTGTTCCATGCATGCGCCACAAACCAATACGTTCCCGCCTTGTTCAATAAACTTTTCTAGCAAGTCTTTTGCAGGTTTAAAAGGTGCGCCAACATCAACGCCATCTAGCGCATTAGGCTTGGCCAGTTTAACCGCGTCTATAAATAAGATAACGCTTGCTGAATGGCCTTTTTCTAAAGCCTTAACCGCCATAGTTAATCCAACGGTAATTTTACTTGGATTGCTGGTATCGTCGAATAAAGCACTGACAAAGTCGGTTGTGTTCGCCATGGTGTTGCTCCTTGGTTTTAATTTTAATGGAGTGTCTTGTTATAAATAAGGGTGTATCTGTTTATCTGATTAACTTATCTTTAGCTACTAGAATAGCATTTATTATATATTTATATATAATGTTTTGTCGTAAGCGTGTTATAGCTCGGTAAGCTAAGATTTCTATCGGTTTAAAATAGGGTAGGCGCTATGCTTAATTTTTAGATAGGCATAAAAAAGCTGAGTGTGATACTCAGCTTTGTTGTACAAAAATCATTAATTAAGTTCTATTCAGCTGCTAAAAAGTCTGGCATATCGGCAGCGGTTTTCTCAAGTTTCTTCAACTTTTTCTTACCTAAGCCGCCCAATACCTCGATGGCATGACGTAAGCGGTTTAAAGTCATGTCCGCACCAATGATATACATCGAATTCATCACAGGCGTTGATGAGGTGCTACCCGCAATGGCAATGAAGAACGGCGCCATCATGTCACGCAATTTGATATCCAGTGCGCCACTTAAGCCTTTTAAAGTCGCGAAGATGTTCTCTTCGGTCCACTCTGGTAAGGTCTCAAGCTTCCAAGTAGCAAATTGTAGAATCTCAATGATTTGCTCAGCAGTTAGCGACTTGTGCTCGAAGTCTTCGGTTTTGATGTCTGGCATATTCTGGAAGTAAAAGCCGCCCCAGTTCACTGCGTCAGATAGCAGGTGAATACGTGGCTGAATTGCAGCAGCAATGGCCGTTAACTTCTCTGAATCATTGGCCCATGCTAGGATTTTGTCTCTTAACTGTTCAGGTGATAAGTCACGTAACCATTCGCCATTGAGCCAGTATAATTTTTCGATATCAAAAATTGGACCGCCTAGCGAGACACGCGTAATGTCAAAGCTTTCAACCATTTGTTCTAAAGTAAACTTCTCTTGCTCATCAGGCATTGAATAGCCCATACGACCTAAGTAGTTCAGCAAGGCTTCAGGTAATACGCCGGCATCACGATAGTAGGTGATAGAGGTTGGGTTTTTACGCTTAGACAGCTTTGATTTGTCCGGGTTGCGCAGTAGTGGCATGTGGCACAGTACTGGCATTTCCCAACCAAAATACTCATATAACAGCTGATGTTTCGGCGCTGAGTTGATCCACTCTTCACCACGGATAACATGGGTGATTTGCATTAAGTGGTCATCAACCACGTTGGCTAAGTGATAAGTCGGTAGGCCGTCAGTTTTTAACAGCACTTGCATATCGACCTGTTCCCAAGGAATCTCGATCTCGCCACGTAGCATGTCTTGGATTTTGCAGGTACCTTCAGTCGGCACTTTCATACGAATCACAAATGGCTTGCCTTCTGCTGCCAATTTGTCTGACTCTTCACGCGGTAGGTCAGCATAACGGCCATCATAGTGTGGGTTCTCACCACGTGCTATTTGCTCTTTACGCATCTCGTCTAGCTCTTCAGCGGTCGCAAAGCAGCGGAACGCATGACCTTTATCTAGCAGTTGTTGCGCGTGTTGTTTATAAATCTCACTGCGCTCACTTTGACGATATGGCGCGTGTGGGCCGCCAACATCAGGACCCTCTGCCCAGTCAAGACCAACCCAACGCAGCGCATCTAAAATCATCTGCTCTGACTGCTCAGTTGAGCGGGTTTGGTCAGTGTCTTCGATACGTAAGATAAACTCGCCGCCATTGGCTTTGGCAAACGCAAGGTTAAATAATGCAATATAGGCAGTGCCGACATGCGGGAAACCGGTTGGAGACGGTGCAATACGGGTACGTACAGGACGATTGGTTGCAGTTTGAGTCATAATATTTCTCTTATATTAGGCAATGATTAAGCAATATGTGGCGGTTATTATAGCAGGTTTGAGTGAGCCCTCATAAATCGAGTAGCACTGGCTGTGATGGATTTTTGTTTATCATTGACGGGCTTGGTGTACCGATTGACTGACTTGATGTGCACATTAACTGACTTAAAGTATTAAATAGTCTGCTGAGTTGATGTTTTTTGAATGCTTTTTGTGTGGTTAATCACTCAATTTATAGCGAAAAATGGTATTATCTTGACAAGTGGCTGTGGCTTGCGATAATGAGGTCTGGCATAGATTTATTATGCGCTTTTTGTGGTGCACATTGACTGTACCATGATTGGTTATTCTGATACTTTTCGATGCTGGTTTTACGCTATTTTTCAATTCTATTTTACAGCCTGTTTATATTAATAAGAGAGTCTATTTACTGTGACTGATGTCCCTGTTCCTGATGTAAGCCCTGATGCAAATGCTGGTGCAAAATCCGCTGCAAAACCAACCTTTAGCCATGACACGGTATTGTTGTATGAAACCGTGGCCGCTGTGCTGGGCAAAAAGTCATTAGCAGAGGCTGATAGCAATAACAAAAATCAGGACGCTAAGCCATCAGGCAGCGCTTCGTCAGATAACCATTCAGGTATTTATGTCGATGCCACTTTTGGTCGCGGCGGACATAGCAAGCTGCTGCTTGAGCAATTAAGTGATGATGCCACGCTGTTTGTGTTTGATAAAGACCCTGAGGCCATTGAAGTAGCTAATGCCATGGCTGCAGACGATAAGCGACTGCAAGTGATCCATGACAGCTTCGCTAATATGACCCAATGCTTGGCGGAGAAGGGCGTTACTCAAGTCGATGGTATTATGGCAGATTTGGGCGTTTCTTCACCGCAGCTTGATGATGGCAGTCGTGGCTTTAGCTTCATGCGTGATGGCGCGATTGATATGCGTATGGATACCAGTCGCGGTCAGTCGGTCGGTGAATGGCTAGAGACGGTTGATGAAGAGACCTTAGCCAATGTTTTGTATGACTTTGGTGAAGAGCGTCACAGCCGCCGAATTGCCCGTGCCATTAAGCAGATGCCGCGTTATACTTCTACTTTAGAATTGGCAGAAGTAATTAAACAGGCACACCCTAAGTGGCAAAAAGGTAAACATCCGGCCACTCAAAGCTTCCAAGCAATGCGAATTTTTATTAACAATGAGCTGGGCGATATCGATAGCTTCTTACAGCAAAGCCTGACTCTGCTTGCGCCACAAGGGCAGCTGGCGGTGATTAGCTTCCACTCATTAGAAGACCGTCGTATTAAGCAATTTTTGCAGCGTCACAGTCGTGGACAGTATCCTGAAGATCAAGACTTACCTATGCCGCCTGTGCGTCCACGCTATTTTAGTAAGCCAAAACGTATCGCGCCGAGCAAAGCGGAAGTACAGGGCAATAATCGCTCAAGAAGTGCGTGGTTAAGAGTAGCAACCCGCACCGATACCCCATATAATACCGACACTATCCAGCAGCACCGCTAACAGCGATGTGCAAGCGTTCAGCAGCTGATTGTTGATGCGTGCTTAGTTAGATATTTTACCCTTTTACAGACCTTTAACGGTCACGATAACAGTCACTTATGGCAAACAAAAGATCTCACGTCTCAAATCCAATAGATAGCGTCTCCATAGAAGTCAGTGAGATGCTCAGTAAGCGTTATAATATTAATCGTCTGTATGCGGCGATTATGTTGCTATTGTCTGTTGGTATTATATGTTCTGCAGTGCTGACAGCAGAGCAGGTGCAGCAGTATCATGAAGATTATATGGCATTGCAAAAAATGAAAGTCGACTATCGCAATCTTCAGATTGAAAATCAGCGTTTGGTCATTGAGCAGCAGACTTTTAGTGCCACCCCTCAAATTGCTAGCCGTGCGGTGACTCAGCTGGGCATGTATTCGCCATCGACAGCAGATAAGCTGATATTACAGCCGATGGCAGCCAGCGCCGGTGATCATCTTAATACTGATGTCAATCCAGCGACTCAAAATCAAAATAGCCAAACCCAGAACAATCAAAACCCCTCTACTCAGGTAACCCGAAATCAAGGAGGCGAAGATGAGTAAGAAGCCTTCTGATTCAGCCAACAAAAAAAGCCGTCAAACAAAAAAGACAGCCGCCAATAAACCAATGCATGGCAAGGTGACAGAGCCTTTAGTGCCACCAAAAAAGTCGGCGTCAAAATCATCGGCCAATAGCAAAAAGACCGCTTCAAAGCGCAGTAAAACCAGCAAGTCTAACCCCCAAAGCAATAAGCAAGGGTTGGCAAAACTTAAGTTTTGGAAGAAGGCGGAAAACGACCAAGTCTATACCAGTGTTAAACATCGTAAAGGCAAACGTTTCCAGATATTTAAATCGACAGGCGTTGGTGCCTATAGTCGAGGTAGTGCTGAGACCGATTTATCACGCTTTAAGTTGATGTGGGCCATCGCTTGCATGCTCTTTTTGGCATTGGTTTGCCGTGCTTTTTATCTACAGGTGATCAATGCCGATGAGCTGATTGCCAAAGGTGATGAGATTATTACCAGTGAGCGTATTCAGCGCTCTTATCGCGGAATGATTACCGACCGTAATCATCAGCCGTTGGCGGTGAGTGCGCCTCTGGCTAGTGTTACCTTCAGTCCTTATGACTATGCGCTGGCATATTATGATTTGCAAAAACGACTGAGACGAAATAGTGATGATCCTGAAGCCACTAAGCGCTTGCAGGATAAGCTGGATCAAATGGATCTGGCACAGTTATCGAACGTTTCAGGTGTGTCACTTGATCGCCTACAGCAAGCGGTTGCCCTTGATCATACCGTCGATGTGACTGATGACGACGCGGTTAAGAAAGTACTGCCGTCAGGGTCAGGCTCACATTATTTGCCTCTATTAAATAAAGTCACGCCAGAGATTGCCGATGCGGTGATGGCGTTAAATTTCCCTGGGGTTCATGAAAAGCAAGAGTTCCGCCGTTACTACCCACAGCCACAGCCTAGCGCACAACTGTTAGGCTTTATGGGCTACAACGCCAATGATCCAAACAGTGGTTACGAAGGTCGTGCCGGTATTGAGCGTCAATATCAAGTCAAGCTGGCAGGTGAAGATGGCAAGGTGCGGGTGTTAAAAGACCGCTATCAGCACAGCATCGAAGAGCTAGAACAGATTAAACCAGTCGTCCCTGGTGAAGATGTGGTGCTGTCTATCGACTCACGTTTGCAGTATTTGTTATACAAAGAGCTTGAGCGCGTCGGACGTGTGCAAGAAGCGCGTTGGTCGACCGGTATGGTCGTTGATGTGCATACTGGTGAAGTATTGGCATTGTCGACTTGGCCAGCCTTTAATAATAACAACCTCAATGAAATGACCGGTAACAACCAGCGTAACCGTGCACTATTAGACGTGTTTGAGCCAGGTTCGGTAATGAAGCCATTCACAGTGGCCACTGCCTTAGAGTCCGGTAAATATACCGAAAATTCATTGATTAATACCAGCCCAGGCTCGATTCGAGTCAAAGGCTATACCATTCGCGACCACAGCAACTTAGGCTCTATTAACATGAGCAAGTTGATTCAAAAATCGAGTAACGTGGCGTCAACCAAGATTGCGTTGTCATTACCACCTGATGCCATTACCAATATGCAAAAAAGCTTTGGCTTTGGCTCAAAAACAGCACTAGAGTTCCCAGGCGAGCAGGCGGGTATTGTGCCCACGCCAAAAGAAAATGAAACCTCACGCCGTGCGACAGTCAGTTATGGTTATGGCTTACAAGTCACCTTGGCTCAAATTACCCAGGCCTATGCTGCATTAGGCTCAGGCGGTGTGCTGCATCCATTAACCTTGATTAAGCAGGACAAAAAGGTTGAAGGCAAACGCATTATCGATGAGAAAAATGCGATGGCCGTGGTCAAAATGATGGAAACAGTGACTCAGCCGGGCGGTACCGGTACTGCAGCCGCAATTGATGGCTATCGTATTGCCGGTAAAACAGGGACATCACGCCGCGTTAATCCAGATGGCGGTTACTATACCGATCAGTATCGTACGGTGTTTGCTGGTGTTGCTCCAGCGTCGAATCCACGTTTGGCAGCGGTTATTTTGGTAGAAGATCCACGCAAGGCTCATTATGCTGGTATCGTGGCGGCGCCTGTATTCAAAAGCGTGATGCAAGAAGCGTTGCGTCTGTATAATGTGCCATTAGACAAGCCATTAACGTCAAAGTAATCGCTAACAAAGTAATGGCTAACAAAGTAGCCGCTAACAAAGTAGTCGCTAAATAATTCGTACAAGCCGTCTATAACACATCAAGTCAGCGTCGATGTCGTCAGCTGACTTTCATAACCATAAGGTCAGTCGCATGACAACACATACTTCTCACTCTGATACCCCGTCAAACAACACAGCGCAAGAGAATACAACAGTCAGTGCGCTGACCCTACAGCAGCTGCTAACCACCGCCCAACAGGTATTACCCCATCACAAAAACACCCTGCAACATATGCTGCAAGACGCCGAACAGGCTGTCTCTACCGAGCAGGGTGCATTGTTGCAACTGCCTGTTTCTCAATTTGTGTTAGACAGCCGTCAATTAACGACAGACGCTGCGACCAAAGATATATTTGTACTGCTAAAAAGCCATACCCAGCCGATTGAAAAAAGTCAGCAGTATGCCCAAGCTGCCGCCCAGCAAGCGGCATGTATTATCAGTGAAATTGATCCTGCTGATTTGCAACTGTCTGAGCAAGATATTGGCTGTCCTTTATTATATGTACCCAATATTCGTGACGTATTAGGCACGTTAATCCAGCTTAGCCTGTTACCTTCATCTACTCTGAGTCAGATACAAAGTACTCAAGACTTACTGCAGCAATTACCACAAGTCATCGCCGTTACCGGAACCAATGGTAAAACCACTATCAGTCAGCTGATAGCACAACTGTGTCATTTATCAGCGCTGCCTGAATTGGCAGATAGCGCGGTGATGGGCACTGCGGGTAATGGCCGTCTCGGTAGTCTGGTTCAAGCCAGTCATACCACAGGGGATGCATTGGCGGTTCAGCGCTTTTTAAGACAGATGCAGCAAGAGGGCGTCGATGTATTGGCGCTAGAGGCCAGCTCGCATGGCTTAGATCAGCAGCGTCTGCAAGGGGTGCCTGTCAAGGTTGCTGTCTATAGTAACTTAAGTCGTGATCATCTGGATTATCACCCTGATATGCAAGATTACGCACGTGCTAAGGCCCGCTTATTTGATAAAGCTTATTTCCCTCAATTGACCCATGCCATTATTAATATCGACGATGACTTTGCGCCAATGATGGCGAAGACCGCTATTGATTCAGGGGTGAAAGTTTGGCTTTATAGCCTCAATCCAGAAGTGTCGGTCAATATTGACGGTGTTGATGCTCTGTTTGTGGCATCAAGTATCTCTCCAAGTTTAACCGGTGTTGAGATTGAGCTAACTGTCGATTCAAACTCTATTGCCACTGACAGTATCAAACTACATAGCCCGTTATTAGGGCGCTTTAATGTCGCCAATGTGTTGGCGGCTGTGGCTGGAGCAATGGCGTTAGGCGTACCTTTGGACGCCATGCCAGCGCTGGTTAAGCAGTTGCAAGGTGCCAGCGGTCGTATGCAGCGTGCTGAGTCCGCCAATGATGATCAAGGGGTGTTTATTGTCGATTATGCCCATACTCCAGATGCGCTGACTCAAGTATTGACCAGCTTAAAGTCACATTGTGAAGGCAAACTGTGGGCGGTATTTGGCTGTGGTGGTGATCGCGATAAAGGCAAACGTCCGTTGATGGCACAAGCCGGACTTAGCGTCGCTGACCAAGTCGTACTGACTTCAGACAATCCACGTAGTGAAGATCCGGTATTGATTTTAGAAGATATGCAGCAAGGTATGACTGAGGCGCAGCATCAAAAAACCACAGTGATCGCTGATCGCAAACAGGCTATTAACTACGTGGTACAGCAAGCTGGCGCGCAAGACATCGTGGTCATCGCCGGTAAAGGTCATGAGACCTATCAAGAAATTAAAGGCGTGCGTTATGATTTCGATGATCGCTTAATACTGCAAGAGGCGTTGATTGAGGCGCATCAAGGATAATTTAACTGAGTGGAATAAAAGATGGCAACAACAGACGCCCAAAGTGGCTTATACGTTTGGCAAGTAGATAACTTAGTCGCAGCAACGCAGGCGGTGAACGGTCAATGGCATCATCTTGCTGATAGCAATGATGACAACCATATACAAGCGACTCGCATTATCACTGATACCCGTAAAATTGAGGCGGGTGATATCTTCCTAGCCATTGTCGGTGAAAACTTTGATGGCCATCAGTTTGTGGAAGCCGCCGTGGAGAAGGGCGCAGTTGCGGCTATTGTCAGTAGCGTTAATGACAAGGTTAATGTGCCGCAATTACAAGTTTCTGATACGCGCTTAGCGTTCGGTCAAATTGCCGCCTATCGTCGTCAACAGCACAGTAATTTAAAAGTGATAGCCATTACTGGCTCTAGCGGTAAAACCACAGTGAAAGAGATGCTACGCAGTATCTTTGTCGCTGTAGAGTCTGATACCAGTCAAAGTTCTGCCAAGGCCGAAGGTCACTCCACGCTGATTACCCGTGGTAATTTAAACAACGACTTTGGCGTACCCATGATGCTGCTTGAATTAGAAAATCAGCATCAATATGCGGTACTTGAGTTAGGCGCCAATCATGTCGGCGAGATTGAATATACCGCAGCGATGGTGAAGCCAGATGTGGCCTGTATCTTAAACATAGGTACTGCGCACTTGGGTGAGTTTGGCGGTAGAGACAACATTGCTAAGACCAAAGCAGAGATTTATCAGTCGTTAACGCAAGCAGGTACAGCAGTGGTACCTGCCGATGATGATTATAATGAGCAATTAACCACAGCGGCACAGCAATACACTGACCAGATACTGCATTTTGGTTGGCAACAGCTACAGTCTGAGACTAACAACATACCTGAAGTGTACGCCACTGAGGTAACAACCGGCGCACTGCAAAGTGAATTTATCTTAAACTTTGCCGCCACAGCAACAACCGCTGCTATCACTTTACCAGTAATGTTACCGATGGCAGGTCAACATAACGTCAGTAATGCACTGGCAACCGCCGCTTGTGCTTATGCGCTTGGTGTCGCTCCAGAGCATATTGCGCGTGGGCTAGGGCAGGCACAATCAACCAAAGGTCGACTGGGCAGGCAACAGTTCGGTCAACATCAAATCATCGATGACACTTATAATGCCAACCCTAATTCGATGCGAGCCGCTGCTGATGTACTAGCGGCGCAGACCGGTGCCAAGATTTTGGTGCTCGGTGATATCGGTGAGCTCGGCGATGCCGCTGCTGATGAGCATCGTAAATTGGGCGAAGCCATTGCGACTAAGAACATTAATGTCTTACTGTGCGTTGGTGAGTTTGCACCACATACCATTGCAGGCGCGCAAGCGGCTGGCATGTCGCATGATCAAGCACAAGCATTCGCCACTAAGGCTGACTTGTTGGCGGTATTAAGTCAGCAACTACAGCAGTATGAACAACAGCAGCAGCACTGTAGCTTATTATTTAAAGGCTCACGCAGTGCCACGATGGAAACACTGATTGACGATCTTATCGCTGCAAAATAATGATTAAGCACAGAGATTAGTAGCAGATAATCGGAAACGTACAAGAGGTTAACTGTGCATTTTTGGTGAAAAGATTTTTCAAACCTGATTTTCTGTGCGTTTTTTGCGATAATTTGCCAAATTTCAAACAGATCGTCTTTAAATATTTTTAGAGTTAGACCAAATTTATAGTAAACAATTGAGGAGTAAGCGGTGTTATATTGGTTATTTGACAGTGTATTGAGTCAATTCTATTCACCGTTTTCGGCGGTATCATCGCTAACGTTACGGGCGTTACTGACGGTCATCACCTCACTTACATTTAGTTTATTATTAGGACCACGCACCATTGCCTATTTACGCAGTGTGAAATACGATCAGGCAGTGCGTGATGATGGTCCAAAAACCCATTTGGCAAAAACCGGAACCCCAACCATGGGCGGGGTATTAATCTTAACCTCTATTGGCTTTGCGACACTGTGCTGGGCTAATCTATCCAACCCTTATGTCTGGATCTTAATGGTGGTGATGGTCATCTTCGGTGGCGTGGGCTGGGCTGATGACTGGCTGAAGATTAAATACAAAGACCCCAAAGGCTTGATTGCACGTAAGAAGTACTTCTGGTTGTCTATGGGTGCGCTGTTCGTTGGGACCTCGTTATACTACATTGCCAGTCAGCAGCCTGACCCGACCAGCTCGCGCGAGATGATCGACTTGCTGATTCCGGTATTCAAAAACCTATCTATTCCTTTCTCAGCCGTTCCTTTGGGTCTGGCATTCATTATCTTCACTTACTTTGTGATTAATGGCTCATCTAACGCGGTCAACCTAACCGACGGACTAGATGGTCTGGCCATCTTGCCTGTTGTGTTTGTGGCGGCCGGACTTGGCGTGTTTGCTTACGTATCTGGCGATGCGCGTTTTGCCGACTACCTGCACGTACCTTATATCGCTTATAACTCAGAAGTGACCATTGTTTGTGCCGCTATGATTGGCGCAGGTTTAGGGTTCTTATGGTACAACGCGCATCCAGCGCAGGTATTTATGGGCGACGTGGGTGCATTGGCATTAGGTGCTATGCTCGGTACAATCGCAGTGATGACCCGCCAAGAAATTGCGTTTGCGATTATGGGCGGTTTGTTTGTGGCAGAAGCGGTATCGGTGATGCTACAGGTTGGCTCATACAAGCTGCGTAGAAAGCGTATTTTCTTAATGGCCCCACTACATCATCACTTTGAAGAGCTGGGCTGGAAAGAAACTCAGGTCGTGGTGCGTTTCTGGATTATCGCTATCTTATTAGTAGTACTGGGCCTGATGACATTAAAGTTACGTTAATAGCAAAGTTACGTTATAGCGGCTCTAATGCGTCATTCGAAGCGAGCTTTTAACAGCGTTAATTTAATATGATATCTGACAATGTGTCGACACAGCCAACCAATTTATCGGGGTCAGATATCGTCACTGACAGGCAAGTCGTTGCCTACAATGTGTTGCTGACACAGGTTGCCAAAACGGTGGTGCAGCTGCAAAGTAATGTTGCCAACAATCAGCGTATCGACAAAGATTTAAATAGCATTGTCTGCTGGCAATATCTGCTCAATGACCTGCTTACTGTGGTACTGCCAGAGTTCTATGTGGTGTTTCAGGATGACACCACAATGCCGATGCAAAAACGGCGCTTATACGATCTCACTCAAGCCATTTACTATGCGCTTAGCAAATATAACACCTCTCTTTTTTTACAAAAACTGGCGCTTTGCCGGAACGTCCAAAAACCCTCCTCTCCGATAGACTCCTACAAGGCTTTTATCAGCACCTTTTCTAAGCCTAAAGACACCTCGACTGAAGTGACACAGATTGAGCCTGACTCTTATGTCACTGGCACTGGTGCTAATGTACAAGTCGCTTATGAGTTAAAGCAGATTGCCAATCATGTTGCGGTTAATGGTTTTTATTATTTGGATGAGTTTCAGCCTTATTATCAGCTGTTATTAAATGAAGAGGCGTTGCTGGCTTATTTTGAAACCCATGACATAAAGCAGCTTGATGATCAGTTGCAGTGGTGGCAACAGCAACGCCTAAAGGCATTCGGGACGTTAGATGAGAATCAAAGCTTGGTGTTTACTGGAAACAACGAGCATGCATTAACCTTTTGGATGCTCAGTGGTACCACAAACAAGGCAGTTGCTCTCAACTTTGGGTCAGCGGATCGATTGTTGACTCCGACCCGATATAAAAACCCACATGGCAAGCTCATTACCCAACCAAAAAACCTAAAGGATGGATTGTCTATTGTCGCCATCAATCTGGGAGCATCTTTGGTCTTAAATGCGTCTTTTTGGTCTGTCATCATTGTGGGTATCGTCTATCTGGTTACGCTGCTTTATGGCAGTTATATGATAAGTGATGCCTTTAATTACAAGCAGCATGCCGCTAAGCTAAAAAATAACAGCCAAGCTTTGATTCTATTTTCCATCATCTGCTTATTCTTTGGTGGTTTGTATAGCGCGTTTGCGATGAATGGTTTATTGGTTGCTTTTTGGATGTGGCAACTGTCAAACAAACAGATCAAACGTCATGCCCAACAGATCGCTGACAGTCGCGCGCCTGCCTTAGCAGATAGTGCAAAACAAAATGCGCAACATCAACACGAAACACAGGCGCCGCAAGCGATATCGGTTCAGGTGGTGTCAAAGGCCAGTGCAGAAAAAGCAGCGACAGCAGAGTCGGATATTGATGCTAAAAAAGAGGCTAGTCAAGTTAACTATGAGCTACCACTGGACATAAGTCGTCATGCAACGCATTTGGCTGTGTTGTTATCAAAGCCCGCTACTGAACATTTACATCAGCTAATCGAAGCCGCGAATCAATTACATAGTCACTTAAGTTATTTGCAGCAAGCACATCCTTATTTGGCGACTCGAGTGGATGAGTTACTCAAAGATCTAACCCAAAATACCTTAGTGCGCCTTGATGAATTGGCCAGTCAGTTTGTCAAAGATGGGCAAGTCAATACCACGGCGCAAGCACTGTTCGTTGAGCAACATGAAGCGCGCGTTGATGACTTATTACTGCTTAATTTAACCCAAGTTAATGAGCTCAATAAGACCATTTTAGAAAAACAAATGGCCGAGTTCTCACAAGTGGGTCAGCCGATTGAAAAGCAGTTTAGAAACAGTGTGATGGAGCTTAAGATTCTATTACGTTGGCTGATTGCGCAGCAGCCTGATGAGATTCAGGCATCAAGCCATGAGGTTATCTTAAAGCGCCTAGAAGAAACCACTTTAAGTGATATGCAGCGTGTGTTTTTCGATAGTACGACCTCAGATGGGCAGCGCGCTGAGCTACAGCAGCAGATTGATGCCTTGCTGACCCATTTTAAACAGCAAAATGCTCAGTATGTGTATCAAAGCAGCGCCGAGTCAGAGGATAGCGAGATGCAAGCGCTGTTAAAGCTGTCGCAAACTCAAGCATCAGATAGTATGCAAGGCAATCAAGGCCAACCTTTAGAGAACAGAGATTTTATTGCGTTTAATAAGCACTATATCAACGAAATCTTGTCACATTGGCACTAACGGCTGGTGTTTATTTGTTATATTGATACTCTAGTTCACAGCCTTGTCGCTAAAATACCCTCGTCAAAATATACCTGTCATTTTTTGTTAAGTAGTCCACTATGAATGCGCCTCAGTCTAGTCAGATGTCATTATCTTCGTTTGTTTGCCCATATTGTCAATCACCATTACACGCAGATGCCAAAACCTGGCAATGTGACGGCAGCTTAAATGATAAAGGCACGCGTCATCCGTTTGATGTGGCGCGTCAAGGCTACGTTAATTTATTGCCGGTACAAAACAAAAAATCAAAAGATCCCGGTGACAGTCAGCAGTCGATAGAGGCGCGACATCGTTTTTTAAGCCAAGGTTTTTATCAACCATTACAGCAATTGATTGCTCATTTGGTTAATCAAAAAACAGAAGGTTCAGCAGAATCTACCCAATCAAATAACCAGACATTAAGTAGCCAGACTTGGCTCGATGTCGGCTGTGGTGAAGGGTATTACACCAGCGCCATGGCACAAGCACTGAGCAATCAACATCAGCCAAAGTCGGCACTGATTGCACTGGATATCAGTAAGCCAGCAGTGGCGCTATTAGCACGAACCGCCAAGCAGCAGCATCAGCTTTGGTATCAGGATAATTCAGAGGGTAGTACTGCGGTATATCCGATGGTGGCCAGTGCCTCGCACCTGCCATTAACGGATAACAGTTTGGACGCTATCAGTAGTATTTTTAGTCCCATATTGCCTGACGAGTTTGCACGAGTATTGAGGGTAGGCGGGCGATTGATTATTGCCAAACCGGATGCGGGTCATCTGCAAAGTATGCGTGAGGCATTGTTTGATGAAGTGCGTCAGCATGACTCGGATAAGTTCTTGGATGAGCTAGCGCCGTTATTTAAGCTGATCAACACCCATCAAATACAAGCACCGCTGTCATTAGATAAGCAGGCATTGTCTGATTTATTGACTATGACGCCCTATTCGTATCGTGCCAAAGCAGAGAAGCGTGAAGCATTATTGGCCTCTACCGATACTCAACACTTTGAGACCACAGCGAAGTTTGTAGTGTATGAGTTGGTGAAGCGTTAACAGTGACGTTAAGAGTGAATTGTTATGCTTAAATTTGACCTAAAAAATAAGAAGTTTGAGCCGTTAACACAAGGGAACTTCAAACAAGAGCACATACTAGAGCGTTACGACTTTCAGTCAGCGATAGTTAGCTCGTGGGAGCAAATTAAACACAGTTTGAACATTCCTGATGCTTATTTGGTCGGTCAGGAGATAACGCCTCATCATTCTGTACAAAACTCTATCGATTTACTCGCTTTTGATAGTGATGATAGTTCCATCATTGTTATCGAGCTGAAGCGTGACAAAGATAAGTTACAGCTTTTACAGTCACTGAGCTATGCGGCAATGGTAGCGACATGGGATAGAGAAAAGCTAATCAGTCAAATTCAGCACGCTACGATTTCTGACTCAGAAGAGCTGGTGGATTTAATCAACAATAACCCACTAAATAGCACCGTTAAAATTATTCTTATCTCCGAGCGTTATGACCCTGAGGTTATCATTACCGCAGATTGGTTAGCGAATCAGTATGGAATGGATATTACGGCTTTTTCTGTTTCTCTCTATAAGTTAGAAGATGATACCTTTGTAAACTTTGAGCAAAGACTGCCTCTCAAGGAGCTGGAAGATGTCTATGAGAAACGAGGTCTAAAAGCTTTAAACAGTGATAAATCGTTAATAACCTGGGATGATGTGCTACCTAAGCTGGCGTATCCTTTTGCCGCGGAAGCACTGCAATACTGTCTAGAGACAAAAGAGGGTGACCCTTCTAGAAGACGATTCATTGGATTCCGAAAAAACATCGATGGTTTTGATAAAGTAGCTATTTTAGTGCGTGAAAAGTACTTGAATATATATTTAGAAGGTCAACCCGATAACGCAGAACAATTATTACATCGTATTTTTGGCAATATTGAGGTTTTGCAATGGGCTAACGGTTATAGCTTCAAAGTTGATAACTCGAAGCAGTTTCAAATACTGAAAACATGGTTAGGCAGTTAACCTAACCACGCGGATGATGCGCTTCGTGTAGCTGTTGCAGGCGAGCGGTAGCGACATGGGTATAAATCTGAGTAGTAGATAGATCGCTGTGACCGAGTAACAGCTGCACGCTGCGTAGGTCGGCACCATGATTTAACAAATGAGTCGCAAAAGCATGGCGCAAGCTGTGTGGCGATAGACTGTCTTCGATACCGGCTTGTTTGGCGTACTTTTTGATCATATACCAAAAGTTTTGCCGCGTCATATAGCCGCCTTGAGCAGTCAAAAACACCGCTTGGCAGTTACCAGACTTTAAATGTGCGACCAGTTCACCTCGGGCATGGGTCATATAGTCTTCCAAAGCCTCACTGGCGTATTCCCCCAAGGGAACCAAGCGAGTTTTATTGCCTTTACCTGTGATTTGTAGCCAGCCGGCATTTAAATTGACCTGCTCCAGCGATAGCTCCATCAGCTCACTCACCCGCAGTCCACAAGCATACAACACCTCAAGCATGGCCTTGTCGCGCAGACCCAACGCTGTGCTGGTATCTGGTGCTGAGAGTAGGTTTTCGACATCAGATTCGGACAAATCTTTGGGCAAAGAGCGGCCAATTTTAGGCGTCTTAATTCGTTCACAAGGATTATCGTCACGGCGCTCATTGCCGACCATCCACAGGTAAAACTGACGCAAGCTTGACAGCATACGCGCTTGAGTACGTGGGGTTTTACCTTGTTGATTCAGCGTGACCAAGCACTGCATCACGTCCATCTCAGTCCATACGGTTAGGGCTTTGGTATTGGTCGTCTCGCACAGCTTAAGATCACGCACGTAGGCATTACGGGTGCGGGTAGATAAACCACGCGCCAACATGGCCTGACGAAACTCAGTGATATAAGCCGGCTCGTCATCGACAGCAAGCGCTTTGGGTTGTCTGGGTTGTATGGCGCGATCACGACTCATGGGACACTCTCAAAATCATTTTACAGGTAAACATTAACAGGTCATAGAATATAGCACAAAAGTGAATGATAGGTACGGTGAGCGGTTTATAGTCAAGCCAGCTTAAGACAGCTACCGTATTGAATTTTCTAATACTATTGGCAGTAGCCAGTGTCATTTATTGTCTTATCGTAGCCATATATTTAGTTCACTGTAGCCTTAAACTATAGCCCATAAAAAAGAGGCCACATCATCAAATTGACCTCTTTTTATCGAGTATTAAGGTTTAATCTAACCTGCTTCTAAATACCGTAATTGCGCGGCTCGTTTTGGAAAGATACCCAGTGGGTTCGAGTAAACTCTTCTAACAGTTGATCACTGTTAAAGCGGCCAATGCCTGAGTTTTTCACTCCACCAAAAGGCACCATGCTTTCGTCATTAACCGGCATATCATTGATATGGGTCATACCTGCCTGCATTTGTTTGGCAAAGTTCATACCGCGCTGCATATCACCGGTAAATACGGCGCTTGATAAGCCAAACTCGGTGTCGTTTGCCAGCTGTAACGCATGCGCTTCATCTTTGGCTTTGACAATAGCAGCGATTGGCCCAAATATCTCATTACGGAACAGATCCATCTCTGGTGTAACCTCAGTGTAGATATAAGGATGCAGCAGTTGACCGTCGATTTTGCCTTCTAAGATAAGATTGGCGCCTTGTTGCTCAGCGGTAGCTATCTTATCTTTTAAAGACTGGATTTGATCTGAATTGATAATAGGACCGACAAAGGTATCGTTGTCATTGGGGTCGCCCACTTTTAGGGTCTGTACTTTGGCTTTGAACTTCTCAACAAAGCTATCGTGGATACTGTCTTCAACGATAATACGGTTGATAGCCATACAGATTTGGCCTTGGTGCAAGAATTTACCAAATACCGCGGCATTAACCGCTTGATCGATGTCGGCATCTTTTAGCACCACAAACGGATTATTACCGCCCAACTCTAATGCCACATCTTTAATATATTGACCGCTAAAGGCAAGCTCGCCAATGTGTTTGCCGACAGGGGTAGAGCCTGTGAAAGACACCAATCCTGGCACGTCATGGGTAACAATGGCATCGCCAATTTCACTACCAGCACCGACAACCACGTTCAATACGCCTTTTGGTAAACCAGCTTCTTCAAACAGTTTGGCCAACAGCAGCGCGCCGGTTACTGGCGTATCGCTGGCAGGCTTTAACACCACCGCATTACCCAAGGCAATGGCTGGCGCAAGTGAGCGCTGAGTTAAATGTAGTGGGAAGTTCCAAGGACTAATTAGAGCGATAACACCGATGGGCTCACGCAGCACGTAGTTTTGTTTGCCAGGTGTGTTGCTCGGGCGGATTTCACCATGAGCGCGGTGAATGTAGCTTGCTGCTTCAATGGTGACAGTGCGTGCGACGCTGAGCTCAATACCGGCTTTAATGCGGGTACTGCCAGATTCTTTCACCAGCCAATCTAGAATCTCTTCACGGCGCTCATCCATCAATTTAATGACTTTGTGCAGCAGCGCAGTGCGCTCGGCAGGCAAGGTTTGTGCCCACTGCTTTTGTGCTTGCTCAGCGGCTAAAAAAGCCTCGTTTAGTTGGTCTTTGGTGGCCTGTTGAATCTCAACTAAGGTCTCACCGGTGTAAGGGTTGGTGTCGGTATTGACGCTGTCGTCTTTACCTTTTACCCAGTCACCGGCAATAAATTGCAAATCAAAATCGGTGTAAGGGGTAGGGGCTAGGTCGCGGTTACGGTTGTTACTCATGTCTTATCCTTAGATCTTGGCTATGGTTTTATTTTTTATAGCTGCTGTTTTATTGATAGCTGTGGTTTTATTGAACAAAGTCACGGAGAGTGTGACTTATCAACTAAACCCATGCTATCACAGCCAATAGCCTTATTTGTAGGCGGATAATAGAGTGTTGTTAATGAAAAGTAACTGCTAGAGGCAACCTATCTCACTCGCTAGGTTTAAACAATGCATTAGCCCTGCTTTTTTTGTACCACATAGCGATATAGCGTATCGGTATGATTGTCACTGCGGCCATTGGGATTGTCTTGTTCTGACTTTTCAACCAAAGTATGACCAAGATGACGACAAAAATTTGGGATATCTCGGGTAGTGGCAGGATCAGTCGCTAATATTTCAATATACTCGCCGCCGTCTGCCTTACGAATCGCACGGTGCAACAGCATCACCGGTTCTGGGCAGATAAGGCCTTGAGTATCAAGGTGATGTTCGATGTGCTGATCTGCTGCGTTATTCGCCTGTGTCATAATCAAGTCCCCAGTTGCTATTTTTGAGTACAGTGTTGGTTGTAACCACTGCCGTTTAGTCTGTTTGATAGATGTTATTGGCCAGTGGCTTGGTCGCTAGTATCGGTTGCTGTGTCTGTCGGATGAGACGCTGCTTGCTGTTGGTCATTGATAAATTTAAAAAAGCGTTTAAAGGTTGCCTGAAACCAATAAGCCACGCCAATCCATGCCGCCATCGCCAGCCACAACCAGTCCGACAGTGAAAACAGCAAGCAAACAATTAGCAGCAAGCTGGCACCGCCAACACTGGTCACCAGCATCGAGGGCTGGCTTAAGCGATAACGATAGACCAAAAATGCTTGGTACAGCGTCAGTGGAATAGTGAGGGCGACCAATACATAAGGCAAGTAGTGAAACAATAAGTACAGCTGCTGGCTGCCATGAAACATCTCAAGGCTGGCTAAGGTGCCAAAAACCACAAACGCGAAGATGGCCAATACAATACTGCCGATGGTCAGCCGATTCAGCTTTTGTGCCTGTCGTAAGATATCTATTGCTGCCAAAGGAAAACCTGCGATGGCATGTTTTTTCTCACCATTAGTAGCGTGATTGTTTACCGCTGAGGTAGGGTGTGGCTGACCGCTGGGTGTGCTCATAGCTTAGGACTCTTTGTAAGTGGCAATGTCTTGCGCGTGTTCTGGATGGCGTAGATAACTTTGTAATAACAAACAAGCAGCAATGTCATCGATGGGGTCACGCTCATTGTTGATTAAGCCCAAATCCCATGCCATCTCACGTGCTTCTACAGATGACAGACGCTCATCATAAAGCTGAACAGGTACATGGATACGCTGCTCCATCAATCGGTGCGCCAGACGGCGGGCAAACTTATGCGCTCGCTTCGCAAGCATCGAGCGGCTGCCATCCATATTCAGCGGTAAGCCGACAATGACCGTGCCTATTTGCCAAGTACTGATGATGCCCAGAAGATTGTCCCAATCCGCAGGCTGACCGTTATTCATGGCTAAGATGTCAAACGGACGGGCGTCATGAGTCAGGGTGTTGCCCAGCGACATGCCCATCTTTTTTACCCCATAATCTAGACCCAGAATGGTCTGAGGGTTGGCAGGTTTGATTTCAATCTCAGCGCTTAAGGTTGCGTTGTCTGGAGAAGTACTGTGACCTGAGACAGTATTGTTATTAGGCGTCGTGCTGTTTGAGATACTGCTGTCTGACATAGTCGCTATCCGTTATTTCCTATTAGGCATGGCTTCTTATTAGGCGTGACCAATATCATCGCTTAGAAAGTTAAAATCAACCCCGATTTTATTGGCAGCAAGATGCCAACGCTCTTCAAAAGGTGCTTCAAATAGCAATGACAAGTCTGCAGGACACACCAACCAATCCCCTTGAGAAATCTCTCGTTCTAATTGACCTTTGGTCCAGCTGGCATGGCCTAGGCATAAGTAGTAGTGCTCAACCCCTTGGCCTTCAGCAATGCGATGTAAAATGTCTTTACTGGTGGTGATACACACGTTTTCTGAGATAGCAAAAGAAGACGCCCAAGTCGGCTGTCCAGTGTGTAACACGAAGCCTACCTCAGGAAAGACAGGACCGCCTTCTAAAGCAACATCTTCCATCACTGAGTCGTCTTCGACTTCAATGTCCAAGCCTTCTAGCAAACTGGGCACTTTTGTATCTAGTATCGGCTTATTAACAATCAAGCCCAGCACCCCATGTTTGTCATGGCGACAGATATAGATCAGGCTTTGTGCAAAGCGATCGTCTGGCATGCTCGGCGCAGCAATTAAGAAGTGATGGGTCAGGTTATTCAGGGTCATAGACAATGTCAGCTTAAGGTTGCGAGGTTATCAGATTAGATGAATATCAGGTTAAATATTGAAAAGGCGTGACTATAGTATGGGGTTAATCCACAGATAAGCAAGTTATGCCGGCGATAACGCGATAGTAGTCATGCTAACTGGATTAAGTTAAGCAGCTTATGCCGGCTAGATACTCTATACACTCTATATCTTCTATAAAAATATTATCTATATAAAAGATAAGCGCTATGGTTTTGAGTTCAGTGTAATAGCGGCGTCACCTATTTGGAGACATCCGCTAACAGGCTGCGCGCATGCTCACGTGTGATTTCGGTGATATTAACCCCACCTGACATACGTGCCAGCTCATCCACTTGTGCATCGCCGCTAATAATGTCAATTTGACTGCGCGTTTGGCCCTCTTCGGTGTCATGATGTTTTTGCACCAAAATGTGCTGATGCGCTTGAGCGGCAACCTGAGCTTGGTGAGTAATGGCCAATAGTTGGCGATGGCTGCCCAATTGTCGAAGCAGTTCACCAACCACTTGCGCAGTACCACCACTGATACCCACATCTACTTCATCGAATACCAGCATTGGCTCAGCCGCTTCAGGTTGATCTTTCGCTTTGTCTTGACTGGCATGAGTAGCGAGCAGCACTTGCATCACCAATGCCATACGTGACAGTTCACCGCCTGAGGCGATTTTGTATAGCGGCTGCATTGGCACACCGACGTTGGCACTGAACATTAATTCAATGTCATGTAAACCTTGCGCGTTATAGTTGTCGGGTTGTTTTTTCTCAAACACAAACTCACAGCGCGCATTCGGCAAGGCCAATGGCTGTAATTGTGCGACCAACTGCTGGCCAATATCAGGCGCAACATCTTGACGCGCCTGATCTAGCTTATCTGCCACAGTGATAAATTCAGCCCAAGCATCTTTAATTTGACCTTCTAATACCTCGGAGGTTGGCTGATTAACCAACTCATCAAGCTCTTGTTGCCATAAGTTGGCCTCTTCAACCAGATGTGAGGCGGGCAGGCCATGTTTGCGTGACAGACGATGGCCCAAGCTGATTAAGTTATTAAGCTCTTCAAGGCGCTCAGGATCAGGCAGCTGCTGCTCAGCATAATCAGTGAGTAGCCCTGTGGCTTCACTGACATACTGCTGTGCTAAGTGCAACGCTTCGCTGGCTTGACTAAAAGTAGCGCTCACTGAAGACTGATTGTCACACAAGCGAATGGCACGGCCCAATAAATCCATCGCATCGGGCTCATCACTGTCATTGTCGAGTAATTGCACCGCATGACTGGCCTCAAGCATTAACGCTTCTAAGTTAGACAGCTCGTCATGTTCCGCTTCTATCTGCTCATAATCAACCGCCAGTAAGGGTGCGATGTCTGCCAGCTGACTGGTTAACAGCTCAATACGGTCATTGCGATGCGCTTCTTTGGCAGCGATATCGTCTGCTTGGCGTTTAAGCTTTTGATAGGTTTTGTAGGCTTGTTCTGTTTGCTGCGCCAGTGGCTGAAGACCGGCAATACTGTCTAGCCATTGCACCACAAAAGAGGGCTTTAACAGTGCTTGCTGTGCATGTTGGCTGTGAATATTAACCAGCAGGCTGCCCAGCTCTTTAAGTTCATTCAGACTAACTGGCGTGCCGTTTAACCATGCTTTGGATCGGCCATTACTGCTTAGCTGGCGTCGAATGAGAATATCACCATCAAGCTCGCGCTCATGCCGGGCAAACCAATCTTCAATCGAGGTTAAGCGCTGATTATTAGGCTCAGATAAGGCATTAAAATCGAACTGAGCATAAATGTCAGCATGTTCAGTGCCGTGACGTACCATACTGGTATCAGCACGCCCGCCAATACATAAGGAGAGGGCGTCGAGCAACAAGGATTTACCCGCGCCAGTTTCTCCAGTAATCACATTAAAACCATCGTAAAAAGTCAGCTCATGATGGGTAATCAAGGCAAAATTTTTCAGTGTTAGCGAAGTTAGCATCAGCTCTCTCAAAGTGGTGTGTTTGATGGTGTATTAGAGGTTTAAAAACACAAAAAAACGGATAAAATAAACGATGAAATCAATAATTGTATCGTATCGCCATGCCAGGGTAAAAGCAAACATTGCTCATCTTTTCTGAAAAAAATCACCTGTGTTATAAAAAAAGATTGGTTGCTACAATTATTTCAGCAATAATGTGGTAGGATTGAATAACAAAAAGTTGCATCAAAAAGTAGGGCTGTAAGTTTAGCGTCATCTGATTTTCGCCCATGGATATTATAAAAATAGACTAAATTGAGGAAGTCATCATGCCGACGACGACTTATGATCAAGTTTCTGTTGTAAAAAAAGCGACCATTTCATATGATGGCCGTTGTAGTAGTCACACCGTTCTGTTTGAAGATGGTAGCAAAAAGATGCTTGGTGTTATTTTGCCGTGTGATGAAAGCGTGCATGAGTATGAGTTTGCGACCCATACTTCTGAGCGTATGGAAATTATCAGTGGTGAGTGTGAAGTTAAAATCACCGGGGAGGAGGAGTATAGCTATTATCGTGCCGGCCAAGCGTTTTTAGTGGCAGGCGATAGTGGGTTTTCTTTACGTACTGACCAAATTGTACAGTACGTTTGCCATCTTGAAGGCTAGTACGTTTTAATAAGTTCACAGCTTAATCAGCCAATAGGTGTTTTGTACACCAGTGGCTCAAAAGACCAAAAGTGGGTGCATCACAAAGACGGCATCTGACTTTTGGTCTTTTTGTGTTTTTCAGGTTCGGTTTATTAGCTTTGGCTTATTGTTTTTTGATAGTGAGAGGCTGGTCGATCAGTACGACACTGATAGTGGTCTGATTTTTAATATATAATAGCCATTAATTAATACATTATTTATTTGAAAGGTTGTTTTATGGCTAAGCCCGTTTACTTTTATGGCATTCATGCGGTGCATGCGTTGTTGTCACATCGTCCGACCGATGCAATGGCGTTATTTGTGCAACAAGGCCGCGATACAAAAGCCAGCAGTGAGCCTGCTCAAGATGGGGTAGAGACCAGCTATGAAGAAATTTTGCAACTGGCCGAACAGATGGGCGTCAGTGTGCAACAGGCCAGCCGAGACAAACTAACTGCCTTGTGTGGTAGTCCACAGCATCAAGGGGTGGTGGTACATGCTCGTCCATTGGCTATGGCCGATGAGGGCGAATTGGCGACACTAGCTAAAGCTGATCAGGCTTTATTTTTGATACTAGATCAAGTTACCGATGCGCACAATTTAGGGGCTTGTTTGCGAACGGCAGCAGCCATGGGCGTTGATGCGGTGATTTGCCCCAAACACCATTCGGCCAGCTTAACCCCAACAGTGGCCAAGGTTTCGGTCGGTGCGATGGAGATCATGCCAGTGATTGCCGCGACCAACTTGGCACGTTGTATTGAAAACTTAAAGCAAGCTGGCGTGTTTGTTTACGGTACGGCGTTAGAGGTTGATGCGAAGCCGATCAGTGAGGTTGATTTGACCGGTAAGGTTGCTTTAATCATGGGCTCAGAGGGAGATGGCATGCGCCGTCTGACAGCTGAGCGCTGTGATGAGCTGGTGTATATTCCAATGACTGGCAATAAGCATGGCTCACTACAAAGCTTAAATGTGAGCGTGGCGACTGGCATGGTACTGTATGAGGCTAGCCGTCAACGTCAAGCTTAAGCTCAAGGTCAAGTTTAGTATTGATGTTATTATTAATGCTAACCTGAGCGTTAATAAAAATCACTCAATAAAAATATACCCAATAAAAAAGGCACAATTATTTGCCTTTTTTATTGGGTGTTTTTTAATGCGTGTTGGTTTGATAGCAGCCTGTTGCAGATTATATCTTTTTTAAAACTAGATAGTTGTCATGCAGCGGCTTTAATTGTTCATATAAGGCCTGTAAATCACCATTATTAGAGACTACATCATCGGCTTGATCAACCCGATCTTGTCTTGACAGTTGATTGGCCATAATGGCCTTAATCTTTTCCACACTTTGGGTGTCACGGCGACTGGCGCGCTCAATCTGAGTCGCTTCATCGGCATCGACTACCAATACGCGGTCACATAAAGATACCAGACCAGCTTCATTGCCTTCTAATAATAAAGGCGCAGACAAAATCACATAAGGCGACTTGGCTTCGCTGAGCTGCTTTTTAATCTCTTGGCGAATGGCTGGATGCGTAATCGACTCTAGAGTTAATAAATCCTCATCATTGGCAAAAACATGCTCACGTACCGCACGTCGATTCATCTCACCAGACTCATCAATGACCCAGTCTCCCAAGGCTTCAGCCAGCTTTTGTAAGGTTGGGCTGCCTTTGTGCATGATTTGATGACCAACGATGTCGGCATCAACGATATCAATACCTTGCTCTGCAAACCATTCAGAAACGGCGGTTTTACCACTGCCAATGCCGCCAGTTAAGCCGATGATTGGCTTATCTGAGTGAAAGCGCTGAAACTTTTGTGGCGGGCTAATGTCATCTAGATGACTGGAGTCTGAGCCGTATGCAGAGTGTGAGTGCGTCATATCAATACCTTTAAAACAGAAGTTATACCCGTTTTGAAAATGTTACCAAGCCTGCCGCATCAGAGTGTGGCAGGTTGCAAAAACGGTATGCGTTGATTGAACGAGATGCTTTATCGCTAGCCTGTCATTGCTGGTGTATAAAGTCAGTATTTATAATGAATTCAATGAACTACAGTAGCGGATTGCCATACAGTAAGGCCAGTATGCCGGCGATAGCCAGATAAGGGCCGAAAGCAAAGGGTCGGCTTTCACCGTATTTTCGCAATAGTATAATACCAATAATAGAACCGAGGAGTGAAGATAGCAAGATAATAAACGGTAACATCCAAGCACCCAGCCAAGCACCTAGTGCTGCCAATAGCTTAAAGTCGCCTTGTCCCATACCTTGTTTTTTTGTGAATAAGTAAAACAGCTGCACCACACTCCACAAGCTTAGATAGCCGATTAATAGCCCCCAAATAGATTCAGAGGGCGTTACAAACCAACCCTGACTATTTACCGCCAGCCCCAATCCTGCTAAAGGAAAGGTCAATTTATCGGGTAAAAACTGGCTGTCAAAATCAATTAAGGCCAATGCCAATAGTATCCACACAAACAACAGCGCCGCCATGCTCGTGACACTCACGCCAAGTAGATGGATGACCAACATTGATAATAGGGCACAGCTGATTTCAACCAGTGGATAACGTATGCTAATAGGCGCTTGGCAGTAGGCACAGCGACCTTTTAATGCCAGCCAACTGATGATAGGGATATTGTGATACCAGTTAACCGCTGATTGACACTGTGGGCAGTGAGAAGCCGGTGTCGATAACGATAGCGCAGGCGAGGGTTGTACAATCTTTGCAATGGGCTCAATCAAGCTGCTTGGAATATCGGACTGAGACTGTAACAGCTGCACTGAGCTAATAAGCCACTGCTGCCACATCATCAGTGGGGTGCGATAAACAACCACGTTTAAAAAGCTGCCCACGCACAATCCAATCAGCCCAAACAGTATCAGCGCCATAGGATGGTGGTGTTGCAAAAGTTGCCAGAGGTGCATTATTAGCCTTAATCGGTCGTCATTAATGGATAGTCACTAATGAATAGTCATTTAAATCAAGATTAGCAGTTGCATTTTTCTAGCTTAAAGCGCAGCCATTAACTGATAACAGAGCCCATTTGAAAAATAGGCAAGTACATGGCTATCACCAAGCCGCCAACAAGCACGCCAAGTATGACCATAATCACCGGCTCTAGCAAGCTGGTTAAGCCATCAATGCTTTGCTCCACTTGCGCTTCATAATGCTGAGCGACCTTGTCTAACATCTCATCTAAGCTGCCGGATTCCTCACCGATGCTCACCATCTGAACAGCCAGTGCTGGGAACAGTTGGCTGCTACGCATCGCAGCGTGCAATTGATGTCCTTTGGTGACTTCCGCTTTAAGCTGCTGCGTTGCTTGATAGTAGACATGATTGTTAGTCGCGGACGCTGTGGAGTGTAACGCATCAATCAGCGGCACACCAGCGGCAAAAGTGGTGGCTAAGGTGCGCGCAAAGCGGGCGATAATGGCTTGATAAGTGAGCTTGCCAAATATGGGGAGCTTTAATATGACTTTATCTAGGTAGTGGGCAAATTTTTGCTGGCGTTTGTGGGTTTGATACAGCGCAGTTGCAGCACATAGCATCAGTGTCAGCAGCACAATCCACCACTGGCGTACACCATTAGATAAAGAAACCACAGCTTGGGTAAATGCAGGAAGCTGTGCGTCAAATGATGCAAACAGGGTCTCGAAGACAGGTACTACCTTAATCAGTAAAATTAAACTAACTACCATGGCAACCACAATCACCGCTGCCGGATAGGTAAGTGCTTTTTTTATTTTTGCTTTTAACAGTTGGCTCTTTTCCTTATAAGTGGCCATGCGCTCTAACATGGTCTCGAGTGTGCCCGATTGCTCACCGGCATCGATTAAGGCGCAAAATAGAGCATCAAAGCGCTTGGGGTGCTTGCTTAATACTGCAGCGAACGGCGTGCCAGACTCAACGTCTGCTTTAATCTGTAAAACCAACTGTTTCATGGCTGGCTTGTCGAGCGACTCTGCAATAATAATGAATGATTGTACCAATGGAATACCGGCTTTAATTAAAGCGGCCAGCTGACGCACAAATAAGGTGATATCTAAAGCGTTGATCTTTTTTTCAATGACCAATAGCGGTTTCGGTTTGCGGCGAATCTTAATCGGGGTGATGCCTTGCTTACGCAATAAGGCTTTGGCAAACTGCATGTTTTGACCGGTGAGCTCGCCCTTAATGCTCTCTCCTGACGAGTCAGTCCCTGTATACACAAAGGTCTGGGTCAGGGTAGTGCTTGCTTTGGCCATGTTAGATCCTTTGGGTTACCTTTGGATTAATAGTTCCTTTCTATTGCTTTTTTCGATAGCTTATTTCGACAGCTTCTTGCGATGGGCGGGTTAATTAGTCTGCGGTGACTCGATACATTTCCTGCACACTAATCACGCCTTGTAATACTTTTAGTATTGCTGCTTGGCGTAAGTCAAAAAAGCCGTCTGTTGTCGCCGCTGCTTTGATATCAATAGCGTTGCCGCCTTGCATGATAATTTGTGCCAACCGCTCATCCATCTTAATCACCTCAAAAATACCAACCCGTCCTTTATAGCCTTGATGGCATTGATCACAACCAACCGCTTCATAAATACTGGGCGCACAATCTGACTCTGCACCAGTGGCTAGCCCCATTTCTATCAGGCTGGCATGAGGAATGATCGCTGGCTTTTTGCATACAGGGCACAAGCGTCTGGCCAAGCGCTGAGCGACAACCAAGCTAATAGACGTGGCGATGTTAAAGTAGGGCACACCCATATGGTGCAGGCGGGTTAAGGTTTCTGCGGCAGAGTTGGTATGTAGAGTGGACAGCACCAAATGGCCTGTTTGTGAGGCTTTAATCACAGTGTCGGCGGTTTCCAAATCTCGGATTTCACCAACCATAATGATGTCTGGGTCTTGACGCAAAAAGGACTTCAGCGCGGTAGCAAAGGTTAAACCAACTTTGTGATTGACGTTGACCTGATTAATGCCGGCGAGATTAATCTCTATGGGATCTTCGACACTGGAGATATTCACTTGTGGGGTGTTTAAGATATCAAGGCCAGTGTATAAAGATACCGTTTTGCCAGAGCCGGTAGGCCCAGTGATGAGAATAATGCCCTGTGGTTGATGCAAAGCTTCTAATAACAGCTGCTTTTGTAGCGGCTCAAAGCCCAAGTGATCAATACCGACCATTGATGATAAGGGGTCTATTACGCGCAGCACAATTTTTTCACCAAATAACGTAGGCAGTGAGTTAACGCGAAAGTCTATATTTCTGTGACTTTTTACAGCGCTGATTATAGTAGGGCTGCTTATAGACTGTTGATTGGCTTGAATATTTCTATTATTGGGGCTTTTATTATTTGGATGATGATCATTGGCTAAAGACAGTTTGATGCGGCCATCTTGCGGCAAGCGCCGTTCTGCAATATCCATTTGCGCCATAATCTTTAGACGTGCAGCGATGTTTAAATGCAAGCCAATATCAGGGCTGGCCACTTGTTGCATTAGCCCATCAATACGAAACCGAACCCGATAAAAGTGCTCATAAGGTTCAAAATGTAAGTCGGATGCGCCAAGCTCGATGGCTTGCTTGAGTAGTTTATCAACCAGCTGTACCACAGAGTCCGTTTCTGTAGAAGTGATAGACGTAGTCAAAGCAGAAGCTGTATTTAAATCAGAAGCGGTTTGATTGAGTGATGTGGATCTGGCGAGATTGGTTGAATTGCTTGAGGTAATCGAAGGGTTTGAGTTGTTGATATGGTTGGCGGTTTGGCGAATTGCTTGCGCAGTTAGTTGTGAGGTTGGCGGCTGTGAGGCAGACAGTTTAGCTTGCTGAGAGTGAGATGCAGCAGAGTTAGGATGTAATGGCGGCGACGGCCTGCGGTGTGGCATCAAACATCCTTGTTGAGTATCGTTGCCTTAGTAAAGCCTAAAACCACCGTTTAAACAACCTATTTTTTGGTTAACAAAAAATAAAGGCTAAATTTGTGTTGTCAGACTATGATATAATTTGGAGCTATTATTTTTTTAGCCAGACTAAAGTGTACTGAGTGCGCCTTGTCGCTGTTAGTCGCCTGGTTTTAATATTATTGACTATTGAGAGTGAGTTATGAAATCTTGGGTTATCGGAAACTGGAAACTGAATCCTGCCACAGTAGCCGCAGTAGATACGTTGGTGGATGACTTAATTGCAAAAACCACAAGCTCTCAAGCAGATTTAACGAGCCAGTGCCATTTAATGGTAGCACCCAGCTTTCTGCATCTAAACACAGTACAGCAAAAGATAGCAACCACACCTATTAAGTTAGCTAGTCAGGATGTGGCAAGCCTAAGTGCAACCACCGGCGCTTATACCGGTGATGTGTCTGCTGAGCAGCTACAAGATTTAGGTGTACAGTGGGCTATTATTGGTCACTCAGAGCGTCGTCAGTATTATCAAGAAGACAATGCAGTGCTGTTGCAAAAGCTATTACACAGCGCTGCGCAAGGCCTAGGCGTTATCCTATGTATCGGTGAGTCCGAAGCTGATTTTGATGCCGGCAACACCGAACAAGTACTGGCTGAGCAGCTAACAGTGATCGATAGCTTCTTGCAGCAATTAGACAGCGTCATCGATGCTGCCGAAGTGGACCAGTATATAACTGATAAGCTAATCATTGCTTACGAGCCAGTGTGGGCGATTGGTACCGGTAAAGTACCGAGTGTCGATGAGGTGACTGCTGTACATGGCTTTATTCGTCAGCGTTTGCAATCACTAAAAGCCAATCTAGATACCACGCCAATTATTTATGGCGGTAGCGTGAAGCCAGATAACGCAGCAAACTTTGCTGCATCTGAGCAGATCAATGGGGTATTGGTCGGTGGTGCTGCACTACAAGCGCAAAGCTTTATTGATATTGCGCAAGCATTTGCTAACAAAGTGGCCAATTAGGCTCAAATAAATTTCGTCTTTTAACTCTTAAGATTACAAGTAAGGCAAAGCATGTTTAACATTATTCTAGCCATTCACATTATTGTTGCTATTGCCATGATTGGGTTGATTCTAATTCAGCACGGTAAAGGCGCAGATGCTGGTGCCTCATTCGGAGCAGGCGCATCGGGTACCGTATTTGGTGCTGCAGGTAGTGCTAACTTTTTGACCCGTGCGACGGCAGTATTGGCAATCATCTTCTTTAGCACCAGCTTGACGTTGGCAGTACATGCACGCAAGCAGGCAGAAGGGCAGTATCAGTTAGATGTGCCGACAACTTCTCAAGCGCCGTTGACTGCGCCTGGTTCAACTGCACCAGCAACCACGCCTGATACCACAGCATCAGAGCCAGCCACTGCGCCTGAATAAAGGTTATGTTGATATAACTGTTTGATAAGTTAAAACTATAATAATCAATAGAACGGCCAACAGAGCAGATAGTAGGGTGCGGCTGATGGGTTGCACCTATATCAAAAGACGAGTAGAATGTGCCATCTGATTTAAACAAGTTGGCGTTATTAACTTGAGTTTCTCACACTTAGCACAATATATAAGTGTAGAAAGACAATACCTTGGTGGGTATCTCAGTATTGATAAGGCCTGTTTTGCACTGTGAAGCAGGGCACTTAGCAAGTAAAGCGATTGTGGTGGAATTGGTAGACACGCCATCTTGAGGGGGTGGTAGCGCAAGCTGTGAGGGTTCAAGTCCCTCCAATCGCACCAAATTTATATGAGATGTTGGATCTTACTAGCGTTTAAGTACTATATACATACTTAGCAAATAAGAGTCGCATAAATATAAATGGTTGGTATAACAGCAAAAAACTGTTATTATAGTTGAATACTTCGTCGTTATTAGACGAGTAGGTAGTAGGCGTATTATTTGTACAATATTATTTGCAACTATTGCTTGTGATACTGCAGTGAAAGATAAGTTTTTAATTTAATTGATTAAAGGCTTGACAGCAGTATAAGTTTTACATATAATAGTCAGCCTAGATTGATGCGGGGTGGAGCAGTCTGGTAGCTCGTCGGGCTCATAACCCGAAGGTCGTTGGTTCAAATCCAGCCCCCGCTACCATTTTTTATTATTGCAATCTTATATTTTTTTATTTAACCCACCAAATTGTTTGTGGGTTTTTTTGTATCTGTTATTTTTAAAACTGCTTGATATTCATTGGATAGTCATCATTAGCATTGATAATAGATACTTCTATATATGGACTAAAAACAAGTCATGAAGTTATCTAATAAAGTCGCTCAGTTAACTGATATTGTTGCACCAGCTGTGGCTGCTTGTGATGTAGCCCTATGGGGCGTGGAGTTTTTGCCGCAAGGTGGACGCTCGTTACTACGTATTTATATCGAAGCATTGCCAGAGCAAAAAGCAGCAGAAAAGCGTGTCACTATTGAAGATTGTGCTGCAGTCACTCACCAAGTTAGTGGTGTGTTAGAAGTGCATGATCCTATCGCTGGAGAGTATGTGCTAGAAGTGTCATCTCCTGGTTTGGATCGCCCATTTTTTGCAACTGAGCAAATGGCAGAATATATCGGTCAGACGATCAACCTACGCTTAATTAAGGCCGTGGGAGAAGGTGGTTCTAAACGTCGCAAGGTGACAGGTAAGCTTGAGCAGTTAACAGACAAGCAGTTATCGGTTGTGACAGCCGACGGTGAACAGTACGATATCGCACTGGATAATATTGATAAAGCCAACTTGGTTTATCAAGATATTTAAGTCATATATTTAGCGTTAATCGCTTAACTGTACGTTATTTAAGGTTATATTTCTTGAATGATGGCAGTTAAAATTACGATGACGCTAAAATGTCAGTAACACCGTCAAATCAAGGTAAATAAACGGAAGCATCATCGCTTTTAGGCCTAAGATAACAATAAATTTAATAATTTTTTTGCTACTTTAAATGATAAGTAGGCGAGGATAGGTGTGTAATGAGTCGAGAAATTTTAACGGTAGTCGAAACCGTCAGTAATGAAAAAGGCCTAAATCCAGAAGATATCTTTGAAGCTATCGAAGAGGCTTTGGTCGTTTCTACTAAGAAAAAAGTTTATACTGATCAACCAGAAGTTGCTGTACGTGTTGAGATTGACCGTAATACAGGCGACTACGATACATATCGCTATTGGACAGTCGTTGCGGACGAAGATCATGAGATGCCAGCGTGTCAGTTGGCCATCAGTGATTTAGACCCAGACGAGTGGGCAATTGGTGATGTTAAAGAAGAACAGATCGAATCGATTGATTTTGGTCGTATTGCTGCCACTCAGGCTAAGCAAGTGATCATTCAGAAGATTCGTGAAGCAGAGCGTGCATTAACTGCCGATGCCTTCGAGCCAAGAATTGGTGAGATGATGTATGGTGAAGTTAAAAAGCAAACCCGTGATGGCTATATCGTTGATTTAGGCGATAATGCTGAAGGTTATTTGTCTCGCGATCAAATGTTACCGCGTGAACAACTACGCGTTAAGTCACGTGTGAATGCCATCTTGTATCACGTAAACCGTGACAACCGTGGCGCACAGCTTCTTTTATCACGCACCAGCCCAGAAATGCTGATTGCACTGATGAACAAAGAAGTGCCTGAAATTAATGAGCAAATCATTGAAATTCGTGATGTCGCGCGTCAACCTGGCGTTCGTGCTAAAATATCAGTGAAAACCAATGATCATCGCATTGACCCAGTCGGTGCTTGTATTGGTATGCGCGGTACCCGTATTCAAGCGGTTCAATCCGAGCTTGATGGCGAGCGCATTGATGTGATCGTCTGGTCAGATGATCCTGCCCAGTACATCATCAGTGCCTTGGAACCAGCCGATGTAAATAGTATCATTCTAGATGAAGATGCTAAAACTGCGGATATTATCTTTACCGCAAATGATCAGTTGGCGCGTGCCATTGGTGCACAAGGTCAAAACGTTCGTTTGGCCTCTGAGCTAACCGGCTATAAACTGAACATGATGCTTGAGGCGGAATACCTTGAGCGACAACAAAATGAAACAAAAGCCTATCTTGAGCTGTTCTACAATCGCCTTGAAGTGGATGAAGACTTAGCACAAGCGTTAGTTGACGTAGGCTTTACCAGTATTGAAGAAGTGGCTTATGTGCCAGTCGAAACCTTCTATGACATTGAAGGTCTTGATGACGAAGCGATTGAAATGATTCAAGAGCGAGCAAAAGATGTAGTCATTGCTGATGAACTGGTGAAACAGCAAAATATGAAAGAGCCAAGCGAAGAGTTGCTGACAATGGAAGGCATGACGACCGATTGGGCGTACAAGCTGGCTCAACGTGACATTATCACGTTAGATGATTTGGCCGAACAAGCGGTGTTTGATCTTGAAGACATTGAAGGTCTTGATGAAAAAACCGCCGGCGAACTCATTATGAAAGCACGTGAATCTTGGTTTAATGAAGAATAATAAATAGGTGACTATAAATGGCAGATAAGACCGTCAAAGAATTAGCAGACATGGTAAGCAAGACAGTCAGTGCAGTACAAAAGCAACTGACTGATGCTGGGCTGCCTGCTCGTGGCGAGGATGACCTGGTCACCGAGCTTGAGCAAGAACAGTTAGTAGCATACTTAAAACAATCGCATGGACAAAAAGAGAAGCGTCGTATTAGCTTGAAATCTAAAACGACCAGTACCGCTCGTGTGACCGGCTCATCGGGCAAGTCTAAGAGCGTTAATGTAGAAGTGCGTAAGAAAAAAGTATTTGAAAAGCCAGACCCTACCAAACTGGCTGAAGAAATTGCCGCTCGTGAAAAAGCAGCCGCAGAAGCGAAACAACGCGCTGAGGAAGAAGCTAAAAAACGTGAGCAAGCTAAAAAAGAAGCAGAAGAACGTCAAGCAGCAACGCTGGCGGCTATGCGTGCTAACTTAGGTGGTGGCTCATCCTCAGGTGATACAAAAGAGGAAGTGTCGACTGTTGTTGTCAAAAAAGGCAGCAAAGCCGCTGCAGCAGCAAAAGAAGCGCCGAAGAAAAAAGTGGCACCGACTAAGCCAAAAGTTGAAACTGAAGCGGAGCGTAAAGCTCGCGAAGCTCGCGAAGCTGAAGAAGAACGCTTACGTCAAATTGAAGCTGAAACCCGCCGTAAACAAGCAGAAGAAGCTCAGAAGAAAACACTTGAGCAAATGCGCAAAATGGCAGGTAAGTACGAAGATAAAGAGCCTGTTGCTGAAGTGCGTAAAGACGAACCATTGGCCGAAGGTCTGGTTGGTGAAGCACTAGAAGAATCTTTTGAAAAAGAACGTCGCGAAATTAAGCGTGGTTCTTCAGGCACCGCAACACGTGGTCGCCGTCGTAAAGGCCAGGAAGAGCGCGAAATTCGTAACCGAAAACATGGTCTAAAATCAACACAAGCCTCTCAGCATAAGTTTGAAAAACCAGTTGAGAAAATTGTGCATGATGTTGAAATCCCAGAACATATCGTTGTTTCAGATCTGGCTCAGCGCATGGCAGTTAAAGCACGTGAAGTGACTAAACTGTTAATGAAAATGGGCGAGATTGTCAGTGCTGATGAAGCAATCGACCAAGCAACGGCCAGCTTAATCGTTGAAGAGATGGGTCACAACCCTGTACCGGTTAGCGATACTAAAGTTGAAGACGACTTACAAGAAGCGGTAGAAGAGCGCCGCAGTAATGTTCAAGCGCGTCCGCCAGTAGTGACTATTATGGGTCACGTTGACCATGGTAAGACCTCACTACTTGATAAGATTCGTGAGACCAAAGTGGCAACCGGTGAAGCCGGCGGTATTACTCAGCACATTGGTGCTTACCATGTGAAAACTGAGCGTGGCGTGATTACATTCCTAGATACCCCAGGTCACGCAGCGTTTACCGCAATGCGTTCACGTGGTGCTCAGGCGACTGATATCGTAGTGTTAGTGGTTGCTGCTGATGATGGTATGATGCCACAAACTGAAGAAGCGATCGATCACGCTCGTGCATCAGGTACACCAATCATTGTTGCTATCAACAAGATGGATAAGAGCACAGCCGATCCTGACCGTGTATTAAATGACCTAACCACTAAAGAAGTAGTTACCGAAGAGTGGGGCGGTGATACGCCAGTTGCTAAGATCTCTGCTAAGACCGGTGAAGGTATTGATGAGCTATTAGAGCTAATCAACTTACAAGCTGAGCTTATGGAGCTTGAAGCGCCAACTGACGGTGCTGCTCAAGGTGTGGTTATTGAATCACGTCTAGAAAAAGGCCGTGGTGCTGTTGCTAGCCTATTAGTTAAGAAAGGTACTCTGAACCAAGGTGACTTAGTACTGGCCGGTGAATTCTACGGTAAAGTACGTGCTATGAATGATGAGACAGGCAAACGTATTAAGTCAGCCGGTCCATCTATCCCAGTTGAGATCTTAGGTCTTCCTGATACCCCAGCGTCTGGTAGCGAATTCTTAGTGGTTTCTGATGAGAAGAAAGCACGTGAAGTTGCTGAGTTCCGCGCCAATCGTGAGCGTGAGCAACAGCTTGAGCGTCAGAACAAGATGCGCCTAGAGTCTATGTTCGAGCAGATGGGTCAAGACGACTTGTCTTACTTGAACATCATCTTAAAAACAGACGTTCGTGGTACGCTAGAAGCGTTATTGGCTGCCCTAAATGAGCTGTCAACTGATGAAGTAAAAGTAAAAGTCATCAGCTCAGGTGTGGGTCCAATTGCAGAGTCAGACGTGACTTTAGCCGAATCAAGCGAAGCTGTGCTACTAGGCTTTAACGTTCGTGCAGACAATGCTGCCAAACGTAAAGCAGATGAAGCCGGTATCGATATTCGCTATTACAGCGTTATCTATGGCCTAATCGATGATGTGAAAGCGGCAATGAGTGGTATGTTGTCACCTGAACATCGCGAGAAGATCTTGGGTATTGCTGAAGTACGTGATGTATTCCGCTCAAGTAAGTTTGGTGCAGCTGCCGGTTGTATGGTGGTTGAAGGCACAATCTATCGCAACAAGTCTATCCGTGTACTACGTGATGACAAAGTTGTGTTCACCGGTAACTTACAATCACTACGTCGCTATAAAGACGATGTGAACGAAGTAAGATCTGGTATGGAATGTGGTCTGGCCGTTCGTGGCTATGACGTTGAAGTTGGCGATAAGATTGAAGTCTTTGAAATCCAAGAAATTCAACGCACCATCTAAGCGCTAATTATTGTTGTCAAAGACCTATCAGGTCATCCTGTTAGGTCTTTTTTTATCAGTACGGTTTTTATCTATACTGTATTCTATAACGATTACCCTCTATTATTGTCATCGATTATTAAGCATAAAAGTTAAGCACAAAAGTCTTAATAATTTGTAAGGAAAATACCATGAACCAACGTTTACAACGCTTGGGCGATCAAATTCAACGCGAGCTTGCGGTTTTAATCCGTGATGCTATTAATGACCCACGTTTGACTGGTTTTGTGACCATCTCTAGCGTCAAGGTCAGTCCTGACTTAGGATATGCAGATATCTATGTCACCATCATGGAGCCTGAGCTTAATGATGCCATGAGCAAGCATAGCCATGAAGGCAGCATGCAGGTATTGAACAATGCGGCTGGATTTTTGCGCACTGAGCTAAGCCACAGTTTAAAAACCCGCACCACACCACGTCTTAGATTTCACTATGATGAAGTGACGGCCCGTGGTAACTATATGATGGACTTAATCAATAAAGCAGTGACTAAGTCTGAGCAAACATCAGGCGATAAAACGGCTGAAGACGACAGCGAAAACGACTAGATATCTATCTATAATCCTATAATCTAACGACTAGATACCTAGCTATAATCTATAATCAAACAGGCTGATGGCTTGTGATTAAAGATCGTAAATACCTGTGATTAAAGAGAGTGAGTAAAGCCTGTGACGAAAGACAGTAAACCTACTAAAAGTCGAGTATCTGGCGTGATACTGATCGATAAGCCACAAGGCATCACCTCACAGCAGGTGGTATCAAAGGTCAAATATCTGCTTAAATCACCAAACCACGATAGCAAAAAAGCAGGTCACACCGGTACGCTTGATCCGATGGCAACCGGTTTATTGCCAGTTTGTCTGGGTGAGGCTACTAAGTTTAGTCATTATCAGCTAGATGCTTATAAGTCTTATCAAGCGGTGATTAAGTTAGGGCAACAGACAGATACTGGCGACGCTGAAGGCCAAGTTGTCACCGAAATGGCTGTGCCTGATATTGATCAGCAAATGCTAAATAAAGTTGCCGAGCAGTTTACAGGCTATATCGAACAAATACCGCCAATGTATTCCGCCCTAAAAAAAGACGGCAAAAAGCTGTATGAATATGCTCGAGCTGGCATTGAGGTTGAGCGCAAGTCACGACCACTGCATATCACCAAGCTTAGCTTACAGCCAGGTAATGCAGAAGATGGGCTGATATTAGATGTCACCTGTTCAAAAGGCACCTACGTTAGAGTCTTGGGTGAGGATATTGCCGCTGCATTAGGTAGTGTCGGGCATTTGACCGCATTACGTCGCACTCAAGTGGGTGAGTTTGATATTGCAAATGCGATAACCTTGGATCAACTAGAAGCGTTAGAGCATGAGCAGCGGCTTGCAGCTTTACTCGGCATTGATGCTTGTATTCCGGATATACCGGTACTGGTTGTGTCAGATGAGGATTGTGCGCGTCTGCATATGGGTCAGCGTCTTAATGTTAAGTCACAAATCAAATCTGAGCTTGAGACCTATATCGCCGATGCATTAAAAGCAGTTGCTGCTGATAACGAGCAAGCGGTTGATATTCGTTTGTTCAGCGCTGATAATCAGTTTTTAGGATTAGGTCGATTAGAGGCCAATGGCCGATTACAGCCGAAGAAGATGATTCAGCGTTAAACGCTTTGTTTAAATCTTATGATTAATCTATTTAAGCAGTAATTTGCTTTATCGAAACCTCCTAATGGAGGTTTTTTTGTGCCTATTGAATTTTAACCTTCAAGTGACAACAGTTACTTTCTCCCAACATAACTAACAATCCCATACATTTGCTTGCAACTGACCCCTACAGAATGCCGCCTCTAACCGATATGCTAAATACATAAGCTACTGATTAGGCCGAATAGCGAATTAATCATAAAAACAACTCATTATAAGAATAATAAGTCATAACGAAAAATATCAGACTAATTAAGGCCTAACACTAACTAAAGCAATTATAAAAGTAGCTACCACATTCACGCACCAAGTAATGGGAGCAAATGATTATGAGTAAGACTGTCGCATTTTTACTACATTCATATTTTGAACAGTCAGAGTACGCAGAAGTCGATCGTCTTTTAAAAGACAAAGGTTATAACACCGTATTAATCACGACCAACGATGACAAGCAAGTACAGGCGATGGAAGGCGACGTTGAAAAAGTGGGCACTTATAATGCGGACTTGTTTTTAAAAGATGCCAATGTCGATGACTATGACGCCATTGTGCTTCCAGGCGGTACAGTAAATGCTGATACCATTCGTCAGAATCAAGAGGCACAACGCTTTGTGAAGCAGTTTTATGATGCCAATAAAACCGTTGCTGCAATTTGTCACGCGCCTTGGTTGCTGGTCAATACGGGACTAGTTAAAGGTAAGACACTAACTGCTTATCCAAGCCTACAAACCGACATTAATAACGCTGGTGGTACTTATGTTGATAAACAGGTGCAGCAAGATGGGGTGATTATTACCTCACGTAACCCCGATGATATTGAGGCATTTGTTGAGGCCATTGATAAGGCACTGAGCTAAGTTTTATTAAAGTTTAAAGTACTGTTTTTTTTAAAGTATTAACTATTGAAGCACTAACTAATTGAAAAATTAACGAACCGCACTCGTATTTCTACGACTGCTATTTAATCAATAATCAATAAAAGGAAATTATTATGTCAAACTCAGATGATAAGAAAAGATATCCACAGCAACAACCAGAAGCAGAGCTAACTGCCCTAAAAAATCAGGTTGATGGTAATTTAGGACCGAATAAAAATAAAGATCCTAAAGAAGCGGCAGAAGGCCTAGCGGACAACTTAGAACACTCACGTACTAAATAAATTTACCAACTGGAGTTGTTTATGAGTAACGACGCAAATGGTGTAAAGGCAACGCTAAAAGGCGAGGCCATCGATAAGTCTTTAGAACAGCATGAAAGCCCAGATAACCTAGCAGAGGCGACAACAGTGGCATTAGATGATGATGCGCTTGGCGGTCATGCAACTGAAGATGACGTCAAAAAGTAATTTGTTAAATTATTGTCTATTCGATAAAAAACTACCCACTCATGGGTAGTTTTTTGTTATAATGCTAGGCTTACTTGGTCATTTTTTTAGGTCATCTCTAGTAATGCAGGGATGTCCCCAATAAAATCGACCTTATTTATCGCAAGCATTGCAGGAGATAGTTATGCTAACCAAAACAGATCGTGAACAAATCGTTGCCCAATACCAACGCGCACCTGGTGACACTGGTTCACCTGAAGTACAAATTGCTTTGTTAACCGCTCGTATCAATGACCTACAAGCTCACTTTAAAGCACACAAGGCTGATCACCATAGCCGCCGTGGTTTGATTCGTATGGTTAACCAACGTCGTAAGCTTTTAGACTACTTAAAAGGCAAAAATTTAGATCGTTATGTAGAGCTAATCAGCCAGTTAGGTTTACGTCGTTAATTTATCTACTCAGTTTGAGTGGATAGGTAGAGCCAAGCGATTGGTGTTATGCCTAACTTGTGCGTCTATCTAACGAAGTAGAAAAAACGGTGTGAATATTTCACGCCGTTTTTTGTATCAGTTGCTTTTATCTCACCGAGGGGTGATTTAACCTAATAAAACCGGATTAAGGTTGGGCTAAATATCCTGTAACTGACTTTTTTAGTCAACTATTGGTCAAGTCTTTCAAATCCCTGTAAAATAAGAACCTGTCCTATTGCAGACAGCAGGCTTCTAACGTTTAACATGTTTTAGTACTTTAGTTTGGTCTGAAATATAAAACCTCTATCCTATAGCTTTATATCTACTTTTTCATGCGCATATCCAGCAACCAGCGAATATCCAAAAAAGTAAATATAAAAACAACTAGTGATAGTCTGTATTAATAACCCTAAGCATATAGCCACAAGCAGACATATAACTATAAGCATAAAGGTACCAATACGCATAAGCTGTTAAACGTTAGAGGCTGTAACTTGGTCTCAAAGGATGTGTTCATTCATTTATATCTCGAATATATAAAAATAGGAAAAATTAATGTCAATGTTCAATACCATTTCTCGTGAATTCCAATACGGCAACGAACAAGTTGTTATCGAAACCGGCCGTATCGCTAGACAAGCCAATTCAGTATTGGTCCATATGGGCGGTGTGTCTGTATTGGTTGCTGCTGTTGTGAAAAGCGAAGCCAAAGAAGGTCAAAACTTCTTCCCGCTAACCGTTAACTATCAAGAAAAAATGTACGCTGCGGGTAAAATCCCTGGTGCCTACGGTAAGCGTGAAGGCCGTCCAACAGAGTTTGAAACCTTAACCTCACGTCTAATTGACCGTCCAATTCGTCCGTTATTCCCTGAAGGTTATGTTAACGAAATCCAAATCACTGCCACAGTGGTTTCTAGTGATAAGAAACACTACGCTGATATTGCAGCAATGATTGGTGCATCAGCAGCACTGGCTATTTCTAGCGCACCATTTAATGGTCCTATCGGTGGTGCTCGCGTTGGCTTTATCGATGGCGAATATGTGCTTAACCCATCAATCGAAGAGCTAGAGCAAAGTGATCTAGACTTAGTAGTTGCGGGTACTAAATCTGCGGTATTAATGGTTGAATCAGAAGCCGCTGAGCTGTCTGAAGATCAGATGCTAGGTGCTGTATTATACGGTCATGAGCAACAGCAAATTGTGATCGATAACATCATTGAACTGGCCAAAGCGGTTGGTACTGAGAAGCAAGAATTTGTAGCGCCTGAAGTAGACGCTGAATTAAAACAGCAGTTAGTATCACAGTTTGGTAAGCAAGTTGCTGAAGCATACTCAATCAGCGATAAGCAAGATCGTTATGAAAGATTAGATGAGATCAAAGCAGCCGCTATTGAAGCGCTAGCTGGTGACCCTGAAGCGGACGAGTTTGCTGACAAAGAATCGCAAGTTAAAGATATCTATGATGATCTAAAATACCGCACTGTACGTGACGCTATCTTGTCAGGTAAGCCACGTATCGATGGTCGTGACCTAGATACCGTTCGTGCGCTTGATATCCAAGTGGGCGTTCTACCTTATACTCATGGTTCAGCATTGTTCACTCGTGGTGAAACTCAGGCACTAGTAACGACCACACTAGGTAACACTCGTGACGTGAACTTGATTGATTCATTGGCGGGTACTATCCATGATCATTTCATGTTGCATTATAACTTCCCACACTTCTCAGTAGGCGAAACCGGCCGTGAAGGTGTGCCTAAGCGTCGTGAAATCGGTCATGGCCGTCTAGCACGCCGTGGTGTTCAAGCCATGCTACCAGACAGCGATCGCTTCCCATATGTAATCCGTGTGGTATCAGAAATCACTGAATCAAACGGTTCATCATCAATGGCCTCAGTTTGTGGTGCAAGCTTAGCGTTAATGGACGCCGGTGTACCAATGAAAGCGCCAGTAGCTGGTATCGCTATGGGTCTGGTTAAAGAAGGCGATCGTTTCGCGGTATTGTCAGACATCTTAGGTGACGAAGATCACTTAGGCGATATGGACTTTAAAGTAGCCGGTTCAAAAGACGGTATCACTGCACTACAGATGGATATCAAAATCGAAGGTATTACCCCAGATATCATGGAAAAAGCGCTTGAGCAAGCACACGCTGGCCGTATCCATATCCTAAACGCAATGAACGAAGTATTGCCTGCTAGCCGTACTGAAATCAACGCACACGCGCCAAATTATGCAGTAATGGAAATCAACTCGGACAAAATCCGTGACGTAATCGGTAAAGGCGGCGCAACCATCCGTCAGCTAACCGAAGACACTGGCGCTGTTATCGATATCGATGACAACGGTACCATTCGTATCTTTGGTGAGAATAAAGCCGCCACTAAAGAAGCGATCCGTCAGATTGAAGCAATAACTGCTGAAGTTGAAGTGGGTAAAGTGTACAAAGGTACGGTTGCTCGTGTGGTCGACTTTGGTGCATTCGTGACCGTATTGCCAGGTACTGATGGTCTGGTACATATCTCACAAATCGCTGATGAGCGTGTTGAAAGCGTGTCTGATTATCTTAAAGAAGGTCAGGAAATCAATGTATTGGTACAAGACGTTGATAACCGCGGTCGTATTAAGCTAACTATGAAAGGCGTTGAGCAAGACGCTTAATGGTTGTTTTAAGCACACTCTAAGCTAAGTAAGCTTAGAACGATGCGTAAATAAAGACAGCGCGTAAATAAAAACACCTATCTGGTTCAGATAGGTGTTTTTTTATGGCTAATAAAACAAGGAGAGCTGACTTATCAGTCTGAACTTGAGACCTTATATTAAAATTAAAGCTTTAAGCTCAAGCCACCATCGACGGGTAGGGTAACACCGGTTAATGAGCGGTTGTCTTCATCGGCCAAAAAGGTAATGACCTCAACCGCTTCACTTAGCTCAACCAATTTGCCTAACGGACTTTGTGATACGAACTCTCTTTCGATATCACTGTTTTCGCAGTTGTCTGCTGTGGTCAGTCCAATCACGACAGCATTGGCGCGGATGCCTTGCTCACTGTACTGAAGCGCTAAGTCGCTAACACGTTTAGCAGCGGCCTGTTTGGCTTCAGCGTAAGCCTCAAAGCTCCATTTGGCTTCTGTATCAGACAATAAAGAGACTTCAACAATATTGCCGTTACTTTTGCTCAGCTCTTCAAGCAGAGGGGTTTCCATAGTGACTGTGGTGTTGATATTAATCATTGAGTCAATATGGCTGTATTTATCCATCACATAATTTACCAGCTTTTTTGCTTGCTCATGATTGGTAATATCAGAGGTAACAGACAAGTGGTTGCCAGCATTAATCCAGGTGTGATCCTCTGGAAGCTCATCGGCAATGTAGCTGAGTACTTTGTCATTCATGCCAATAAGCACGATGTTAGCGCCTTCTCTGGCAAGTCTTAATGCAGTAGCACGACCCAGGCTTGAGTCTGCACCGGTTATGATAATAACTTTATCGTTAAAACGTTTCATATTAATTGGCCTTATTTTTGCGACTGGATTTTAGTCGTCGATTTTATTTATATTAATCACTTATTCTGTGTCTATATTCTCTAAGTCTGTGCTTTCTAGCTATCTTTATGCTCACGAGCTAAATTATTCTCACCAGCTATTTTCATTCTCACGAGATATAGGTATGTTCGGCTCATTGGTTGGCTTTTATATAACCCTGTTAATCAGTAAGCGTATCAATCTTATTGTATATTTTGACAATATCAATATTAACCAAGGTTAGCAACCACTGCCATGGCTGAGTTGTGTAATTTAGCATAATTAAGTTGCCAAAATTTAGGCAACAAAAAAGGCAGCGCGAGGCTGCCTTTTTTGGGGATACCCATGTATTAACGCGAGGTTATTAACACGGGTATCTTGTGAATAAGAAGACAGATTTTGATTATCGTTGATTAAACGATTACTTGTCTTCTGAACCAGGTACTGAAGGCTCATCACCTGAAACGGTAGTGATAGAAGGCTCTTCACCTGTTTTCTTTGCAGTATCTGCAATGGCTTTAGACGCTTTCTTTTTCTCAGCTTCTGCTTCAGCTTTGTCTTGTAGCTTGCGTAGGAAGCGAGCAGCGGCTTCTTGACCACCAAGACCAAATGATAGAGCGAAAGCAACCGCAACAGCGCCTAGAGTTAGACCAAAGGCTAGGTTAACGATAGAGTCTGCAATACCCATTGCTTTTAGACCCATAGCCAATACCAGACCCATGATAAGCACGCGTACGATATTTGCTAATAGCTTAGAACCTTGATCTGAACGCTCAACCACACCAGCGATAAGGTTGGCTAACCAGAAACCGATAGTTAGGATGATAGCGCCTAGAATAATATCTGCACCAAAAGTGATGAACATGGTGATGATACCACTGATGGCTTCAAAGCCTAATAGGTCAGCAACCATGATGCCAGCAAATAACATGCTGAAGAAGATAATACCATGACCAACTAAGTCTGATACTTTCGTCTCACCTAGAGCACTGTCTAGACCTACTTTTGCAGGTAGGGCGTTAACAGTCGTGTTCTCAAGGATGCCTTTGATAACGTTAGCAACCATCTTCATGATGAAGTAAGTCACAACTAAGATAGCAGCTGCCGTGAAGATATTTGGCAATGCACTGCTGATCTTGTTAAGCATATTGGTTGCAGGACGTGAAATAACTTCAATATTCAACTTCTCAAGAGCCGCGATGACTGTTGGGATGATGATTAATAAGAAGACTAGTGAACCAGCAATTTTTGGAAGGCTGTTTTCACGTTCGTTACTGATACCTGCTTTTTCAGCAAAACCTTGCAAGTTAAGCGTTGATACCATGTTAACCACGATACCACGAACAACCTTAGCAATGATTAAGCCAACGAAGAAGATGATAGCAGCGCCAACGATATTTGGTATGAAGCTAACTGCTTTGTTTAGCATACCAGTTAGTGGTGCAAATAGGCCTTCTAATTGAAGCTGACCCAATACCATAACTAGCGTAAACAGTAAGATAACCCAATATACGATATCAGCAATAGTGCCGCTCATTGGCTGAATACCAGCTTCAGAGCTTAGCTTTTCGTCTAAAGTGGTTTTCGATAGGGCAGTATTGATTGCAGTACGTGCAACAGTTGCAACGACCCAACCAACCACACCAACAGCAACAGCAGCTAATAAGGTTGGAATGAATGATAGAACGCTATCAATCATATTAGCGAATGGTGCTGAAATAGCGTTTAAGCTCAGCATGCTTAATGCGCCAGAGATGGCCATTAAGAATACAAACCAGAAAACAATCTTAGAAATTAAGCTTTCTAGATCGTAAGTTTTACCTGTTGAGGTATTCATACGTTGGTTTAAGTTAACGCGAGCTAATAAATTGCGTGTAACACCGCCAAGTGCCATTGCAATTAACCAGCCGATAACGAATACCAAAATAGCCGCGATAATCGAGCCAATTGGTCCGCCAAGATTGTTATTAAACCAAACAAACATGTTGTCCACGTTGTTTCTCCTATAATGTATAGCAATATAAAATAAAGATCTTTATCAGCCTCTTTATAATAGAAATTTGTTTTATTAGTTTCAGCTATTTGAGTGAATTGAAAGTTATGAATAATATTTGTTCGACTTATTTATCAGATGAATAATGATAAGAAAAACAAGTCATAACAAAACATTCAAATAGCACTAAAGGCTTTCAATTAACCAGTTAACCAATAGTTTAATGAGTTATTATAATCTATTTAGCCGACCATTATGAATCTAAATATTTAACTTAATATTTAAAAAGACTAATCAAAACCAAGCCTTTGTTGATAATTTTAGTTTGCGTTATTAAGCTTTTAGCAATATTAGATACACGTTGTCTTTATAATTGAAAGTTTACAACGACACTTTATCGGAATAGTTAACATTAATAAACCGCTTTTTATAAAGTTAGTTTGAATATATGTGTCTAAAAGGGCAGTTATTAACATTTTCTATACAATAATAGGCCATATTAACCAAGCCGTATGGTGATTGAATTTCAATTTTGCTATTATGGCACCTATTATAGGATAAGAAATTTACCAAAATATTAACGTACAACCCAAGACATCGGATTGGGTTTTTTTAATACATCATTTTTAAGACACAATAGCGTGTTCAATTCACAATAGAGACAGTTAATTTATGAAAAAATTCATGACCCCGAAACTATTAGCCACTGCCATGTTAGCTACCCTTGTATCTGTCGGCTGTGCAAATAATGGTAACAAGACAGAAAACGGCGGCTCTAGCGCAACCGTAACTGAGCAGAGCTCTGAGCTTGAAAAGGTAGGTTACAGCTTAGGTTATGCCACTGCTGAAGGCTATAGAGAGTCACTAGATGATCTGAACATCGATACTTTTGAACAAGGCTTCCGTGATGCTTTCGCCGGTAAAGATGCGGTATTAAGTGATGAGCACATGAATGAAGTCATGACTAAGTATCAAGAGAAAAAACAAGCCGAAATGATGGAAAAAATGCAGCAAGAAGCGGCGACTAACAAAGAAGAAGGTGATAAGTTCTTAGCAGAAAACGCGAAGAAAGAAGGCGTGAAGACCACAGAGTCTGGCTTACAATATAAAGTGATTAAAGCAGGTACAGGTAAGTCTCCAACTGAAAAAGACATGGTTAAATTAAACTATGAAGGTAAGTTATTAGACGGCACCGTATTTGACAGCTCTTATGACAGAGACGAGCCAGTTGTCTTCCCAGTAGGAGGCTTAATCACTGGTTTCACTGAAGGCTTACAGCTAATGAAAGAAGGCGGCGAGTATGAATTATATATTCCTGCAGACTTAGCGTATGGCGAAATTGGTAACGAAGGTATTGCGCCAAACAGCACGCTAATCTTCAAAGTTGAAATGATCGAAGTAAACCCAGAGATGCCTGAGCAACCAGCACAATAAAAAAAGGTTTACTCATAACTTTCAAATAAAAAAACACCTGCTATGAATAGCAGGTGTTTTTTTAATGCAAGACGCTGTTTATGACAAATGCTGTTAACGATAAATAATGATACAGCTTTTGCCGAGTTAGTCGACTTACAGCTTCTTTTTAAATACTTTTGAGTTACGACCATTGTAATAAGTCGTTTGACGCGGCTCAGGTAAAGTATCTGCGTCAACTTCTTCAAATCCTTGCTCAACAAACCAGTGCGCCGTACGTGTGGTTAACGCGAACAGTTGATGGCGACCATGGCTGCGGGCTTGCTGCTCTAAGAATGCCAATAGGTCGGCGCCACGACTGCCATTACGATAGTCTGGATGAATCGCAATTGAGGCCACTTCTGCAGAATCTTCATCCAGTGGATACAGCGCCGCACAGCCTAAAATCATACCATCACGCTCGATAACGCTATACAGCTCAATTTCTTGTTCTAAGCGTTCACGTGAGCGCTGGACTAAGATGCCTTGCGCTTCGAGTGGAGACAGTAGCTCGATAAGACCGACCACATCGTCGATAGTGGCACGGCGAATCTCTTCATAAGGGTCATGGCTGATTAAGGTGCCTGAACCATCACGGGTGAACAGCTCTTCAAGTAAGGCGCCATCTTCAGCGTAAGAAATGATATGAGTACGATGGATACCGGCACGACATGCTTGAGCAGCACAGTGCAAGAAGTAATAGATTTCGCGGTCTAAGTCACGGTCACGTAAGAAGCGATCGACTTCATTCGGTATCATGGCGTGTAGCAAGCGACCTTCTTCGTTGATACCTGTCTCATTGCCTAAAAAGATTAACTTATCAGCGTTTAACGCCACTGCTGCTGATAGAGCAACATCTTCGCCCAATAAGTTGAAGATCTCACCCGTCGCTGAGTAACCCATAGAGCCCAAAATGACCATATGATTGTGCAATAGGTTGTTTTTGATGGCTTCAACGTCGATAGAGCGCACTTCACCGGTCATTTGATAATCGACACCGTCACGAACGCCATAAGGTCTCGCTGTCACGAAGTTACCAGATACCGCATCAATGCGAGAACCGTACATAGGCGAGTTAGCCAGACCCATCGACAGTTGCGCTTCGATTTGCAAACGAATGGCACCGACCGCTTCTAAGATGGTCGGCATCGCTTCTCTTGGCGTCACACGGATGTCATTGTGTAAGGGGGATTGTAGCCCAAGTGCTGCTAAGTTTTTCTCAATTTGTGGTCGTGCACCATGCACCAATACAAGCTTAATGCCTAAGCTATGCAGCAGAGCAAAGTCATGAATGAGATTGCTAAAGTTGGGGTGATTAACAGCTTCGCCGCCAAACATGATGACAAAGGTCTTGCCACGATGGGTATTGATATAAGGGGCTGAGTTGCGAAACCAATGGACATAATCGGGAGTAATCTTAGGCATAGCGGTATCTATCATATCAAAGTATCACAATGGGCTTTAGTTTAAGGGAGTAGAAAAGGGCGTGAACATAAAGGGTTACACAATATTGATAAGCTTTTACGATAACAAAAAATGTCAATTGGAGCTATCTTTATTTTTAGGATACCCCAGTTGTCAGTCTCAATAAATAGTTTATTTAACGCCAGATAACGGTTTTTATTCAATCACACTATGTTGGGTCGTTAACTGGGGGCTTAGAGGGTGTGGATTGTGTCATAGCAAATACAGTCTATAATAGAGAATACGGCTCGCAAGCCAGATACAAACAGAGACATTATTTACAGCAGCAAGCCAATAATAAAAAAAGCCAACAATAAAAGGTGTTTACTTAAATAGCTATTTTGCTATATTGGTGAGCTTAATACCCTTTATCGAATATTGGTTTATCGCATATTGATAAAGGTTAACAGATTTTTAGTGGCTATATTTAGTGATTATATCTAGAGACTATGTCATCACATCGACGGTCATTATTAAACTTTTCTCTGTCATCTTCAGTGATTAGCAACGATCAACCGGCAATTATAAAAAGGAAAGATATTCTATGAAATCTAACATGTTAAATTTTTCTAAACGCATCTCTGGATTAGCGGTTAGCAGCGCAATGTGTCTATTAGCGACTAGCATCAGTGCTCATGCAATGTTACCAACCCCAGAAACAGAGCAGGTTGCAGCAGGCGTTGCGCAAGCGCAAAATGCTCAAGCACAGAACGTACAAGCTCAAAACACCCAAGCCCAAAAAGTAGTGGTTTCAAAAACTGTGGCTGCTTTGGTTAGTGTTGATGCGGAAGGCAATCCAGTGCTACAGCCAATCGATGCCAATACACGCCTACAAAAAGGTAATGTTATTGAATATCATGGCTACTTTACTAACAACAGCGACGACCGTATGCGCAAAATGGACGTCACTATGAGCATTCCAGATGAAGTGAAACTGGTCGGTGAAGTCTTCCCGAAATCAGCTTCAGCCAGTCTAGATGGTCGTGAGTACAACCACATGCCGCTACGTGGCCGTATTGATGGTCAGCTACAGGACTTGCCACTAGAGTATTACAAAAACCTACGCTGGACTATCGAGGGCTTAGAGGCTCACGAAACAGCGGTTGTTAAATATCGCGCCGTTGTACGCTAAGCAATCTAACTGGGTCTGAGCTTTAGATAAGCCGCTGGATCAGTTTAAGTAACTTCCAGCATCCGTGATCCGAGGTAGGTTATCGATGTACAGGTTATTGATGTACAAATTGTTGATATACCGATATCTACAGACCAAAAACCCGCACACCTTTGATAGGTCTGCGGGTATTTTTTTGTTCAAAATATCAATAAAATGCAGTCAATGAAGTACAGTGATGCAATTAAAGGCCAGATAAACCAGTAAGATAAGCTAGTTAAAGCTAGTGAGACGTACTCAGCCGCTGTCTATGATTAACCGTCGCTTGTTCGATGGCGGCTTGAATCGCAGGCAGGTTTTGCTCAGTCGCTTGCACGCCAGCGGCGATGGCTTGTTCTCTATCGATGGTATTGATCGGGCTAATGTCAGCCACTTGCGGGCGGATAACGATATCGGCGCGACTAATCTCAGCTTGATTGGCTGCTTGATAGCTACGCGTCGCTGTCGATGACTGCTTATTAGCGTAGTTGTTATAGCCTTGTTCAATCAGTGACCAAATGCTTTTTTTAGCTTGACCCATTAATGGATTAAAGCCGGTGCTTGATCTGCTGTCACTACTGCCAGTACCCACTTGCAAATCAACGGCAATCACCACATCTGCGCCCAGCGCTTTGGCGGTATCGACTGGAACAATGCTGACCACGCCGCCATCGACATATTTTTTGCCCACAATACCTGAGGTCTTAGGGTCAGGGATACGCGGTGCAATGAACACGTTAGGGACACTGCTGGATGCTTGAACCACCAATCCCGCTTCACCCTCAGTAAATACCGCCTTTTGTTGGCTGTGCTTTTCAGCAGCAACGGCCGCAAAGCGAGTCGGGAAGGCTTCAATGCGTTGGTTATTGACGTGAGTATTAACAAAGTTGCGCAGCTTAGCCCCTTCGATAATACCTTGATAGGAGACGGTAAAGTCGGTGATATCGCTGTCATTAAAAGATACGGCGAGTGATTCTAATTGATCTGCGGATTGGCCACTGGCGTAGATACTGCCAACTAGGCTTCCCACACTGGTGCCAACGATTAGGTTAGGATGGATATCGTGTGCCGCAAGCGACTTTATCACACCCACATGGGCTAAACCTTTGGCGCCACCACCGCCAAGTACCAGTGCAATTACTGGTTCATTAGGGTCAGCTAAGGTTGAGCTTGCCGCTTTTTGTGCAGGCTCAACAGAAGCGCAAGCCGCCAGAAAGCTACTAAGCGTGGCACCGATTACCAGACGTTTTAATAAAAAAGCTTGATTTGCAGACGCTGGTTTGGCGTTGGTTGATGTCATAGCAAAGTTAATCATTAACGGCGTACTCATTACCAGTATCAGGCGTTAGCTCAAGCAATTTAATAAAGCGGCCTTCAACATCAACAATAGAGATATGCCAGCCTTGCGTAGTGACGCTTTGACCCTCTAAGTCGCCGACATGACCGAGCTGTTGCATTACTAGGCCGCCCATGGTGTCAACATCAGTGTCATCGAACTGAGTGTTTAGCTCTTCGTTACAGTCCTCAATCAGCGTTGAGGCTTGTACAATCCAAGTGTTTGGCTTTTCTGGGTGTGGAATAACGTTATTAATATCACTGTCTTCATCGAAATCATCATGCTCGTCCACAATATCACCGACGATTTCTTCGAGCAGATCTTCCATGGTGACCACACCGACCATATTGCCAAACTCATCGACAACCACGGCCATGTGCACTTGGGTGCGCTGCAACGATCGAAGCAGAGTATCAGAGCGGGCGGTTTCGCTAATATACAACGGCTGACGAATAAATGACTTTAAGCGAAACGTATTATGACCGTCTTCTTTTTCACGAATCATATGTACCAACAAAGAGATCAGGTCTTTTGCCAGCAAAATACCAATCACCGCATCATCATCATGGCTATCAAATACCGGATAGCGTGAGTGGCTGGTCTCTAAGATCATGTCCATGATGTCGGCTAGGCTATCGTTCTCATGGAAGCCTTGCACTTGTGGGCGCGGCGTCATAATTTCGCGGACTTGAGTGGCGGGCAAGTCCAGCACACCCTCAAGCATATCTACGGTGTCAGGCTCCAAAAACTGGTGTGAATCTTGTACCAGTTTAATCAGTTCATCGCGGGTTTCAGGAGCGGTATTTAGCCAGCGCTTTAAACCGCGCATTGACCAACTGTTTGTGCCAGAATTGTCATCGGACATGGGAAGCGTTGTACCTCGTCTTGTTGTTAACGGTTACGTTATTCAATTAACTTGTGGTTAAGTTACGGTTACTTTATCAAAACTACACCATAAAGCCACGTACTTTCGTTATTCAATTCGTTATTGAAACCGAAGTTTTTGATTGTGGGATTGATGTATGGGTTATGCGGTCGAGCTGCTGGTTATTCAAATAGCATTTGAATATCAATCAAATAAACGCCATTCAAATAGCACTGAAATATTAGTAGCAGAGCGACACTACTGCCAAACTAGCGATTGATAAAAGAGTATAGAACCGAAGTCAAAAACTCTCAAGCGTCACTAATTTCAGTGCCAATACCTGCTATTTAACACCACACAGCGCTGATGACTCAGTTAGTATGTTGTTAATTTAGTTAACGCTGATTGCTTATTAATGAAAGTTTTGCCGATTTCGGTTTTATTCAATTATCTTTTATCTTAGTTAGGGCTTTATTTAATCGATACGATAGGTTGTTTAATACGGTTGACGATTGAGTGATGGTTTTAAATAACTCAATACGGTATCAAGTTGCTAAGTTTGACTGTCTAAAATAAACTGGTAGCATTTTTGCCCGTATTATCTATCACAGCCACAGCCACAGCCACAGCCACAGCCACAGCGATTGTTATCAATAGGAACAGACTTAACTATGCCAAAACTTAGCCCGACAACCAAATCAGACACCATGAAGAACCAACATCAGCGCGGGCTAGGGCGTGTGCTGAGTGGGGTGCTTAAATGGGCCTGCTATTTGTGTGTGCTACTGGCCATTTTGTGGGCAGGATTGGTGCTGTGGGTACACTTAAATAATATACCTTGGCTGCGTGCACTGGTGCTTGTTGTCGTTAGCGCAGGTGTGCTGACTGCCGTTATCTGCTATGTGCGCCGTGGTCAGCATTGGCAAAAGTGGATTGGCGGTGTGGCGCTTGGTTGGTTGGCGTTGGCTGCTTGGTATGTTTGGCTACCTGCGAAACAAGACAGAAACTGGATGCCAGAAGTGTCAAAAGTGGTGCAGTTTAGCCAAGATGCGTCGAATACGAATGTCATTACCTTACACAATGTTCGCGACTTTGACTGGGTGCGCGCTGAAGGCTCAGAAACCTTAGTTCAGCCCACCAAGCCATATTACAAAAAAGCAGTCAAAAAAAGTGATCAAGATCAAGTGGCTCAGGAGCGTTGGGTAGAGCGCACAGTGGATCTAGATCAGTTGACTGGGGTTGATATTATTAACTCGTACTGGATGGGTGAACAAATTGGGCACACCTTATTGAGCTTTCGCTTCGCTGATCAGCGCCCGTTGAGCTTTTCTATCGAGATTCGCAAAGAAGTTGGCGAGTCGTTCTCAACTTTTGGCGGGTTTGTGAAGCAGTTTGAGATGGCGGTAGTGGCCGCGGAAGAAAGAGACATTGTCTATACCCGCAGTAATGTACGCGGTGAGCAGGTGTATATGTTCCCTGTTGAAGGGATGCCCCAGCAGCAGCTAAAGTCGTTGTTTATGGCGTATTTAAATCAAATTTCAGAGCTACAGCAGGAGGCCACTTGGTACAATACCTTGTTGCGTAATTGTACGACGGTCATCTTTGATATGGCGCGCAACATAGACAGTGAGTTGTTCCCTTGGGATTATCGTATTTTATTATCCGGTTATGTACCAAACTATTTGTCTGACCAAGGGTTGTTACCAAACCAGGAAGGTGCTAATCAAAATTGGGATATGTCGCAGTGGTATGTTAATGCCCATATTAACCCGAAAGTTGCTGACTTTAGCCATGCCGATAATCAAGACCCTGAAGCCTTTTCTAAACAAGTGCGACAAGGTCTGCCATTGCCGAATCCAAAGCCTGAATTGCAGTCTCAATAGCAGCTCTTGCTACTAACAGGCAGTAGTTGCAGTTGCTTAACGGGTCAACACTTGCGGTAAGATAGAATCTTTTAACAGCCACCAAGTGATGGGATCGCTGACTTTGCGTAAAAAGGGATCAAACGGCGGGGAGATGAATATAAACATCATCAAAATGGCATACAGCCCTAAATAATAAAAGCGTTGTGAGCCTTTATAAAACTTCATGGCAGTGCCCGACGACCGCTTTAAACGCTGATTGAGTAAATCAACACTATAGGCTTCATCTAAGCCCAAATGTACCATAGAGCCTAGGAATAGGAATGAGCCGTAGAACCAACTCACAATAGATGAAGTCTCAAG